>CAZBJW010000207.1:0-8013 GCA_964492135.1 uncultured Anaerolineales bacterium | reverse complement strand
CTTCTCCTCCTCATCATATTGGCCTGCATCCTCCTGCCATACCCCCCGGTTGATGGGCACGCCATCCACCCCATATAGGTCTCCCGCTGAGTTTAAAACCTCGCGCTCGTCGAAGAGCAGGATCTTGGAGGTTGCCGACCCGGCCTCGGGATGCCTCTGGAGGCCGGCCCAAAGCTCCTCCAGCCAAGACGGGTGGGCCTCCGTGTCGTTGTTCAACACCACCAGGATCTCCCCCTCAGCCTCACGGAAGCCGGTGTTCACGCCACCCGCGTAGCCTCGGTTCTCCTTCAGGGGGATGGCCTTCACCTCAGGGTAGCCCGTCTCCAGCAAGCCCAGGGAATCATCGCTGGAGTTGTTGTCCACCACGATGATCTCCGCGTGGGGGTAAGTCTGGCGCCGCAGGGAGTCCAGGCACGTGGGCAGATGCTCGGCGCCATTCCAGTTGGGGATGACAACCGAAATGAGGGGAGGGCCCTCCATGTCAACCTATCTCGGCCACAGGCTCATCGGCGGTCAGTAAATGATGGTGTACCACGCCGCCGCAGTAGCGCTCCACAAGCTCGGCTAGCTCCTCCACCAGTCCCTCTGCTTCCTCACCGATGACGGGAGGCAGGCAGTCGATGTTGATCAGCACGTTACGGGTGTCGGGCGTGATCTTGGTCGCGTCACCCTGCCGCCAGTTCCAGCGCCGGCAGAGCACCTGATGCTCGTTATCGACGTATATGGCTTCACCTGGCTGGGGATGGGAGATCTCCTTGCCACCCAAGGGCAGGAACTCCTCGTCCCCCTTTGCCAAACGCAGGGTGAGATCACCCTCTGCAGCGTCCAGGTCGTCGCCTCCACAAGGAACCAGATGCTGGAGCGAGAAGCCATTCATCAGCGCCACCGTGGTATTGATGTAAGGCGTTGGTGACCCGCCCCTGGCCCGCCGAGCCAGGGCCTCCACGGAGGAATAGTTCTTGCCGGGCCTGGCGTTGAGTACCTTGTAGGCCTCGCGCCAGTTGGCGATGCGGGCATGGGTGGTCAGATCCTCTTGCGCGAAGAGGACCTCGCACCGCGCTTCGGCTTCGCGTAGCAAGTCCTCCACCTCCGCCTGTCCTCCGTGGTTGTTGATCGCCCTGGCCACGACGATGGCCCTGATGTACTCGGGGAAGCGGTCGAATATCTCCCGGTCAACAGAGTCGCGCATCCTGTTACTCCGTGGTAAAGTGCCCAGACGATTGTATCAGGTTTGAACGCGAAAAGGAAAGGAGGGACCCCGAAGACCAGAGTCCAGGGCCGATTGAGTAGCGAAATCAGGCGGGCGACTATCCACTGGCAGAACGCTTGGCTTCGATACGGCCCCTCGCTGCGCTCAGTGCCCACCCAGTGCGCTCAGTCCCCTATCCCCAGGATTTCCGCCAGTTCCTCATCGGAGGGCTCCGTCACGATCCGCCCTTCGATCTCCAGGGTGGGAGTGGAGAGGTTGCCCTGGTTCCAGTCCATGACTTTCCTGGCAGCCTCCGGATCCTGGTCCACATCCATCAGGATATAGGGTACGCCGTGGCGATTGAGGTAACGCCTGGTGCGGATAGTATCTGTGCACCAGTGAGCCCCGTAGATCTCGATGCGAGGCCAAACGGCTTCCTCCGCTTGGACGGGGCCCTCGTCTATCGTCGTGGGGCGATAGTCTCCGCTCACGAAGAGGCCACAGATGCAGTGGCCCATCTCGGCGATGTCTTGCTCGTGGCGGTAGCAGGGGCAGATGAACTTCCGATCCTCCACGGGATCGCCAGTGCGCTCCTGTCAAGGACAGTACGGCCAGCCGAGGGTGTGAGCCTGCCGGCCGATCCCCCCCACGATGCCCTGCCATACGATCTCGTCGGGGTTGAGGCGGTACGGGCTGGTCTCGGCGTAGCGGAGAGCCATCCGCCTCGCCCGGTCGACAAGTTCCTCCAAGCTCTTCCCGGTACTGGGTGTCTTCTCCATATTACCTATCCTATCTTAATTGAATGAGTCTTCGTCGCGGGTAGCATGTGCTCCGCCTCCGGCTGCCCCCCATGATTGTCGATCCCTCAGGCGAAGACGATGTCCCAGAGGTGGTGGAAGCAGCGCTGGAGTATCACGTGGTCAACGATGTCCCACATCCTCTCACTCCGTTAGCAGCTGTCAAGACCATCGTACCAGCTTCGGCGTGAGAATGGTAATGACAGGTCGTGACTCGACGGTCGCTCCGGGCCAAGAGAGGGCCCCACGTAGGGTCAGGCGCACGGGGCAGGGGCCGAGACCGAGCATCTCGGCGGCGCCCGGACTGTGGCAAGGTGTCCGTCTGGGTTATTCTTGGTCCTATTCGGCCGCCGAGGGGCGGCGAGGGGGTAGCGACTGAGGGGGACCGTGCGCTTGAAGACTGTTGGTCCGGTGACGATCAACGACCGCTGCTAGGGCGTTTCTTCGGAGGTCTGCTGTCTAAGAAGGTCTGATGTGGCGCTCCGCAAGGCCACCAGGGCCCCTGATATTCGCCGCTGGTACGGGGATGGTAACGGGGACGGCGTATGAATGGAGATGAGCCTCCCCCAGCTTTGCTGCCTTCGAGAAGGTTGCCTACCTAGGCAACTAGCGAGGGAGAGGTATTTGCGGGCGGGCGTGGCGCCGGCACCGGCCACAACGCCGATGCTCTCGTGGTCACTCGCGGGATTGAGCACCGTTAGTCTCGTGCCAGTCGACCGTCACCTGCGTGCCACTGCCGCTCCGGCTACTGATTTCAAGGCGGGCGCCTATGCTCCGCGCCCGCTCCTCCATGATGCCCACTCCCAACTGGTCCGGCAAGGCGTCGATCACATCGAACCCGCGTCCGTTGTCTTGAATGGTGAGTGTCACCCGTGCTGGTTCGCAACGGAGGTGGATAGAGGCTTCCGTGGCCGCAGCGTGCTTGACGACGTTGTTCAGGGCTTCCTGAGAGATGCGATACAGGGCGACCTGCATCTCCGGCGGTAGGGAGCTGTCCCCCTCTACCGTCAAGGTCACGGGTACACGGGTGCGGATGGTTACGGCGTCTGTCAAATGGCGAAGTAGTTCGCCTAGCGGTTTCTCCGTCAAAGCGGCCGGGCGCAACTCGAGCAGGAGGGCCCGCATCTCGGCCGATGCGGCTCGCGTCAACTGGCGCAATTCCTCCAGCCCCTCTCGCGCCGTCTCTGGGTCACGTTCCCACACGCGGGGCAAGGCCTCAGCGATCAACCCGGCCGAGAAAAGGGTCTGGGTGACAGCGTCGTGGAGTTCGCGGGCCAGGCGCTCTCGTTCGGCGAGGGCGGCAGCCTCTCCCACCTGATCCCTCAGCCTGTCATTCTCAATGGCCAATGCCACCTGATCGCCAAAGGCGCCTGCCAAGTCGATCTCCTCCTGCGGGAACTCGCGCGGCTCTGAATAGTAGAGCGCGATTCCGCCATAGATTTCATCTCCCACAATGATGGGCACGGCCAGCAGGGCCTGATAACGGCCGGTCCACGTGCTGGGAGGCGCCTCCGACCCCGCCTTCGGTGCTGGGTCGCCAGCGGCCGATAGCTGAGCGGTAAGGTCGGGAATGGCCACGGGGACACGGGATTCCATGGCCCGCCTCAACGCCTGACGACCAATGGGGATCCCCCAACCCGCGGCATAGCTGAACGGGAGGCCTTGAGCGGCCTCGATGGCCCACGTGCCATCGTCCTCCAGTTTGTAGATAGCTGCAGCCTGGTTGCCCAGCAACCGCCCCGCCTGCATAGCGATGAAGTCCAAGATCTCGTCCAGGGATTGGCGCGAATTCAAGACGGCTATGACATCGGCCAGGCTCTCGGCTATCAGACGACGGCGTTCTGCCTCCTCACGCCGTTCCCGCTCCTCATGCCTGGCCTTTATGGCGGCGTCCTTGGCCTCCAGCAACTCCTTCTCCGCACTCTTGCGCTCGGTGATATCTGACAGCACGCCTCGCACTCCCACGATGCGATCACCCCGCAAGATGGGGCGACTGGACGCGCGTATCCACTTTAGGTCACCCGCCTTGGTCAGGGCCCGATAGTCACTGGCCTGGCCAGTGCCACCGCTGAGGACTCTGCCGAAGCCCTCCCTGGCAACCTCCAGGTCTTCCTCAAGGACGAATCCGCTGAACTCCCGTCCGACGATTTCTGAAGGGGTGTATCCCAGCCACGACTCGACAGCGGGACTGACATAGCTGACCACCCCCTTCGCATCAACTGCATAGATGACATCGTCTATGTTCTCTACCAGATCGCGATACCTTTCCTCGCTCTCGCGCAGCGCCTTCTGCTCCTGCTTCAAGCTTCTGAACAGCAGATCGTAGGGCTTCACCAGCCCTGTCTCTACGACGGCCTTGTAGATGAGATAGAAGGAGACGATCTTGAGAACGTGGCCGACCATGTTGGCCGTGGCGTAAGCGTGGGCGTACTGCGTGAAAGCCAACTCGGAAGCTACGGCGACTAGGATGGAAGCCATCAGCAGGCGTAGCACTCGTGGGTCGAACTCGCTGCGCCTGACGTATAGTGCGCCCACAGAGGCCAGGAGGATGAGGGAGATGACGTACTCGCTGATGATTTTGAAGGCGGTCAATCCTACCCCTTCCACAAAGCAAACGGGGAAAACCTGCCAATACAGAATGAGGCTGAGCAAGAGGGCAACGATGACACCATAGGCCACCAACACCAGGTTGGCCCTCAACTTCCTGGCCACGAAAAGAGGGGCGATGAGCAGGGAGATGCTCTGGACGTAGCGGGCGGCGATCCAGAGTTGAGCGGCCAGGTTGGTATCGGATCCCTGAAACACGTTCATGCCGGGATAGGCCAAGGTGTGGACCAAGTCCATAACACCTACGTAGACATAGGCGATGCCCAGGAGCAGGAAGTAGCCCTGGTCTATGAATCGCCGGGCGTTCCAGACGAGCATAAAGACGCCGCAGGCTACGACGATGCTGAACACCTCGGCGAGGCTGTGAAAGAGGAGGTAGCTGTACAGGCTGGTCAGGTACAGACCGACGAGGGTTAGCACACCCAAGGAGATGGTGATGATGCTACTGGGAACGACGGAGTACTTTGTCGTCACATTAGCTACTGAGCCCCCACTGATCAGCGGAAGGAGGTGCCGGTTGCCAGCAGCCCCGGTGGCTGGGACGTCGGTACGGGGATGGTGGCTCTACCAAGCGAAACAACCTGCTTGATTGTACCAGTTTCTTCCTGAGAATGGTAATGGCAGCGCGTGGCAGGAGGCGAATGATGCGAAGGGACCAGCTGGTCGTGCAATGGTCGGCTCCATGTTGTGCAGAGCGCACAGGCCGGATCCAGCATCCCGGTGACAGGATTCCAGGTGGGACGACTCCTGCATCGCTGCTCTTGAAATGGCCGGTTCAGGTGATGCCCTGTTCTTTTTTCGCCAAGGTCGTCTGCTTCGGCCGCCTGTTCGAGCGAGGCGCGGATCACGATACTCGTAAGCTGTCGAGGGTGTTGTCCAGGCCCCAGTTCCGTTGAATCTCTCCCTTCCGATAGGCTGCTGAGGTCGGTCCAACGCGTCAGTTCGATCTCATCACGGAACAGCGGGGACTCAAGAGCGGTGTCGAACAGGGCAGTGTGGTTCGCAGTGGGGCTTCAGGATTTGCTGTGGCCATTGACGGGAATGTGGCGGGGCCATGGATGGTCAGAGACTACCAAGGAACAGGGCCCTACTTTGACAGTAGGGCCCTGCTTCTGACAGGCTCGCGTATGGCGCGGATCCTAGTACGGGTTTAGAGCGCTGGTGATCCGGCTGAAGATGTTGCCGATCTGCGGACCGAGAAGCAGCAGGATGGCAATAACCACGATGGCCACCAGGACTAAGATTAACGCATATTCGACCATACCCTGCCCTTCCTCTTGCGGCAAGTACAGCATCCTCTCTCACCTCCTTTCCATCTGTAATAGAAGCTCACGTTCGGGCACCAAGCCTTGCTGGCACCCTATACCCAGTCTACAACCATCATGGAACTCTGTCAAGATAGTAACGCCGCGTTTGGCCAGATCTTAACCATTCTTTAACTTTACTGGGGCTGTATTGTCCTAAATGGCCCTCTTCTTCTTGCGCGACAACTCTACAACACCTCGTCTAGAGGTTGGTGAAGCCTATGCGTTCTCCCTATGTCTCCTCCTGCCAGAGCCAGGCGCGCAGCACGAGGGGCGTGAGGGCGCCGAGGAGGCTGCCGGAAGATCATTCAATGCAATAGCGCATGATGGTCTTGCTCTTCGAGGGTCGCGCCACCTCCACAAATCCAGCCCGCTCAAACATCGGTGGCATCCCCATGTAGCTTGAAACGGGGGCCAGCCGCTTCTTCTTGGGCTGTGTTGGATAGGCCTCCACCACCTTCCCACCCTGACTCCTTACATACTCCACTGCACCGCGAATCAGTTCCTCGGCAATCCCCCTGCCTCGATAGCCCTTCGCCACAAAGAAACACACTATCGACCAGACCGGCTTGTCGTCTATCCTCTTCAGCACAGAGGAACGTTCCAGTGATCCATAAGTCTGGCGCGGTGCGATCGAGCACCACCCCACCGGCTTGCCCTCATAATAGGCCAGGATTCCGGGAACCTGCCCCGATTCCACAATCGCCTTCATTGCCAGGCGATTTTCTTCACCCTGTCGCTCGGCAAACTCGCGGCGGGTGGATCTCCACCACATGCACCAGCAGCCCCCGTACGCACCATGCTCGCCCAGCAACGCCTCGAAGTCGGACCACCGACCCATAGTCAGCGGTTGGAATTCCAAGATCAGTGAGGTTCTCTTTTTGGAAAACATGCCTAACCCTCTCCAGATGTGGTATGCGCCTCCTGGCATGGGGACGGCTTTCCCACGGGCCGCATGATAAGGCCCTCCAGTAGAGGCATATGTTTGCGCCGGCATCCACTTATGAAATCAACCATCGATCCTCATCGGTCGTCATCACCGAGTTCTTCGACCTTCTCAGTTAGGAATTGTTCCAAGAGCTCAAGCTCGGCTGCGGGAAGCTCCCGGGCAATTGCCACAATCCTCAAGAAATCACCGATTTGGCTTTCCGGATAACCCTTTGCCTCCATCCTGCCCCTGATCTCGGCGTCAGTTAATTGTAGATCGCCAACCGCGTCTTCAGTCGCCGCGAGATAGACAATCCTAGCCGGGTCGTGGGCCCGGTAAAGGTCGGTGAACAGCAAATGGTTTACTGATCGGTAGTCCGGCGCATCGGGATCAAGATACCAACGTTTGGTTCGATCTTTTTGCTTCAAGTATGCGTTATCCCAACCGGTGCCGGCCTCAGCTTCACCAAACAAATCTACAAGAGTGTCATGAAGTGTAGCCAGTTCTCGTTCTTGAGGGGATACGAAAACCTCCCACAACCTGGGAGCCACGCTCGCTGCTACGAGTCAAGCACAACAGACAACCAAGAGCAGCAACATGGCGATCAGAATGGTCCTCATTTTGTGACCTCCTCCAAGATGGGTGTTGACCAGAGAACACAATCCACTCGGGCAGTCAAAGAGATCCTGTTGGCTTTCATCGTCACCCTCAGGCGCTGTTCTCCGACCGCCATGACATTCGGCCGCTATCCTAAGCGAGTGGGCCGTCGGCGACGCTGCCGGCCGAGCTAGCCGAAGAGAACAATGACGATGACCCAGCTGGCGTGAATGAAGTAACGTGACTCAGCAAGCTAAGGAAGAAGATAAACGAAGCGATAGAATTCTAGCAGTCATCGGCAGGGCCCGCAAGAGAAATCCCCAGTGACAGCACGAGGCCCCGCCCTCGAGGAGGAGAATGTAGCAGGGTGTGAACCAAGCCTTAACAGACATCACCGCGGATCCTCACGAAGCCTCTACAATCGACGTTCACGGCCCTCCTTGATGAGGCTTGAAGACTCCGTTTCGCCCGTGTCTAGTCAAATGAAAATGTTACCGAAGGGAAGCTATTGGTTCAAATGATAATGTTACCGGGAGGCCCTCTCCTTCCTGGTTCTCAGTAGATGTGGATAGGGTTTCGAAGACGTCCTGT
>CAZBJW010000206.1:0-8046 GCA_964492135.1 uncultured Anaerolineales bacterium | reverse complement strand
GGTGAGCCTACTGCTTTTTTCCCTACCCGTCAAGAACCAAAATTGGCACGCATCCGACTTGCAGTTGCGTATCTGATGGACTATGGCCACAAGAAGAATGCCTATCTGGGCGTTCCTCGTTCTGCCAGACCCCGCGAGAGCGCGATTTGAGGGCTGTCTTTGAATATAGGATTGTCCAAGAGACATGTCATTACCGCCTTAAGATCACTCTCCTTGTAGTTCATAGCTACACTCGAAAGATCGAAAGTCCAAACGGGTCTAGGATCGTGTGACCGGGTTCTGAGCTTGTGATGTATTCTGAGTCAGGGTGGAAGGGGACTGTTGGTTGATGTGGAGTCCATGCCGAAGAGGTCACCCGAAACACATAAGACGGCTATGATTGACACGGGGCATGACATACGCAGTTGGTGCAAGCGTCAAGTTGTGCTATAGTGAATATATGCGCAACCGTTTGAACATGAATCGTTGCGTGAAATGTGCCCGGCAATATGGGACCAGAACCATGCGTCGCTTGTTTCTGGGCGGTGGCATGGTAGCATGCGTGGGTGCCTTCCTATTGACGGCTTGTGGATCCACTCCCACCGCTACACCTGTTGGCATGTTGCGTGTGGCTACCCCCACGGTGACCAGAACCGCGACATCACTTCCCACTCCTACCAGGTTGCCAACCGATACTGCTACGGCGACTGCGACACCAAGGGCAACACCCGGCCCCAGGCCGACTCTCACTCCTACCCCGATTCTGCCCGGCGAAGCGCTGAACCTGACCTATCGGGTTGAGATTGACGATCCTCAAAACGAACAACCAACTGCGTGGGTATCGATTGACGTTAGAAACTGTTCCACAGAAGAGATGTATTTCCTGGTTGGCTGGCCTTACAACGCCAGTGATCGACGCAACTTCACCGAGTCGTTCCAGGCGCGGCTCACCAACATTGAAGCTACGCGGCCCGATGGGACATCACTCCCCATCGAGTTCGCGAGCTACATACCGAGTCTGGAGGCTTGGGGCTGGCGGGGTGCTGCTGGCTGGATCGTTCGGACGGAGTCTAGCCCTCACTTTCTGTTCAATTTTGAAGAGCGACTTGTCGCGCCCTATGACCCACAATCCTACGCCGCCCTGGCGATGATCCCGGTGGGGCAGGAAGTAGCCTCGATCAGAGTTGTCTTTGAACTACCCCAAGGATGGCAGGCGATCACTCCCTGGTCCCCAACGGGACACAACGGATTCGATGTGCCCGCTGCCTGGGCTGGGAGCCTCTACAACTATTCCACCTCCCCACTCGGATTGGCAACCACCAATTTGCCTGAAACCGTGCTCTCGGATTCCGGCTTCGAGATTGCCTTCTTCGGACACTTCTCAGCTGACACTATACGCTACGCGACGGATGTGATCCGGTGGTTGGCCCGGATCCATGGAGGGTATGACTACCCTCGCTATACGTTCTTTGGGAATGGAATCAGATGCATCCGCTGTAGTGCGACATTCGTCGCCAGCACGGATCAGGGTTGGGCCGAGGGGTTCGGTTCAGGCTCCGCACGTGAGTATCTTATCGCCAGTTACCGTCGTGGTCTGGACCACTTTGGTCTACCGGTAGCCTCTGGCTTTCACGAATTCTCGCATGCCTGGAACGTCGCCCTGTTTCGCGACCGCACCTCGGCTGGCGAATGGTGGCACAATGGCATCGCCAACTACTTCGAGATCATCGGGCCGGAACAAGTCTTTGGGCAATCCGACATCTCCAGAGCCTGGCTCTACATGGCCTGGGATTTCTACCGTGACCACCGTGGTAGCAGTTATGATCTCCCTCTCGCCCATCTCAACCCTGACCCATCAACTGCCCCGCGTGACGAACGACTGATGGCCTATTTCAAGGGCGCACTTTTCTACTATATGCTGGATCAAGAACTGCGGGCTGAGGGTAGCTCTGTGGAAGACCTAGTCGCCTTTCTGTACGCGAACTTCAAGCCTCATCGAAATCCAGGCGTATTGTCAGATTTTGTGCAAGCCCTAAACACAGTGGCAGGACGGGATATGAGTCCATTCTTGGACAGGTATCTAACAGGGAATGACTTCTATCCTCTGGATGAGCTTGACGCACTAGAGCCAGACTACGAGCAAGTGTTCGGAAGCGTGGTGGTGAGATAGGTTGTTCCTCTGAAAGGACTCACTACACTTAGGAACCGACTTCCGCATACCGTGAGCAGGTGTGCCGTCCATATTGCGATGAAGAAGACGACAGCAGCAATTACCATAGTAGGAGCACTGTTGGCCGGATGCGTAACCCCGACCTCAGGCCCGACAGCTACTCCGACCCGAGGAGCCTTTGCGCCTGGCGACACGGCCACGCCAATTCCCGCTCCAACCTCAAGCCCAATACCTACTGAAAAGCCGAGCCCAACGCGCGAGCCTAGTCCAACGCCAACGCCGGACACGCGACCCGACCTTGAGCTGCGGATCAGTTTGACCGATCCCGGGTCAGGCCTCCTCCATATCGAGGTGGTATATCCCAACCGAGAAAGAGCCACCTCTCTGCCATATAGCACTTTCGTAGGTGGCTATTCCGACTATCTCTTGAATGTGGCTGCCGAAACTGAGGATGGCGTACAGTTGTTGGTCTCTCCAGGTAGGTACTCGAACCTCTTCATAGTGGACGCTATGGGCGAGGAGAATGTGCATGTGGAGTATGCATCTACCCAATAGCCAATGGCTTCTTCTCCCAGGGCTTCTATTGTCTCCTGGGCGACCCGTCTCAGCATGCCATAGTGTGTATCCAAGAGCCCCAGCTCTCGCTCAACGATGCTCATCTCTTCGCTATTCACCAGTCACCTCCAACTTGTGAGACCTCGTGCTCAGCAGCAAAAGCCCCTTCCGGTCAGGGTGGAAGGGGCCTTTCGCCCTAGCGGTCCGACAGCATCGCCATCTCACCCAGATTCTAACTCCCAATCCAACAACCGAAACACTTCGTTCACGTTCATGTATGCATCCTGCTTGATACGCGTAGCCATTGCAGGGTTATCGCTGGCTAAGAACCTCGCGGCCCAAGAAGGTCCCTCGGCATCCGAATCACGAAACTTGATCGCAATAGATTCCATCCCCTTGCGCACAATAGGGTGGTCCACATATGCCTCCAGAACTGCCGCAACGCCAGCGGGGCCACCCTCAAAATACGCACATACGGAGTAGATATCATAGGCATCCTTCTCGTTATACCTACCGCCCAGCGCCATCCCCTTAAGAGCTAGGCAAGCGACAAGGTCAGCCACTTTGGTCTTTACCTTTGCAATGCCATCCCCTGGTAGCCTAGCAGAGACTGGACACTCGAAATAGTGTTCTAAGGCTATCTCTGCTCCTTGGAGAGTCCGCGCCTTCAAATCACGCTGAATGACCCGATGGCGATGGCGTCTGCCCTCGCCAGCCGGCGGCTCCGGGCAGAGAAAGTCTACGCCTATCTCCAGACTCGTTACAGTCCTCCACCACCTGAACTGCCTCTGCCTATCCTCAGATGGGACATAACCCATCTCGCGAAGGATGTTTGCCATCGTAGCATACGCTTCTTCATCGACCAGGTCCGGATCCACCACCAAGTCGATATCGATGGAACCAAGATGGTGGAAGCCGGCTTCGGAAGCGGCGAATTCCTGCAGTATGAAATAGGGAGCCCAGCCACCCACCAATACCAGCGCCTCATAGTATTTCTTCAGTGCGGTGATGAGTTCCGCGAGTACCGATTTCGATGCCTCGACAATCTCTGGAGAGTAATCACTTGCAAGTTTTGGCATGTTCTTCCATCACTCAAAATGACATCTTCTGTTCTCGCAGGAAATCCGCTTGCTCTTTCCCTCTAGCAGGATAATTGACGAGATCCAGATATAGTTGCGTGTTGCAGACGACGACCACATCATCTATGCGTTGCAAATTGTAGAAAACCCCCTCATCGTAGGGTGACAGAATGTGAATAGTGCCGCCAACCTCGACGGGCCTGAGGTCTAGCCCCTCGACAATCGTTTGCAGATCACCCTGATAATAGAGGTGGACATCGGTAAAGCGAACGAAAGCAGCTACCTTAGAGGCCCCGCTGTGCAACGTCAGAGCGTATCTGAACCGCTCGTCTCGTGCCACATCTCTCAGTCTATCTGCAAAACCAGAGAAGCTTCTGGCAAAGGAATAGAAAGTCTGGCTTGAACTAATGTCAATGTTGTAATTTTGAGCCCATAAGTCCAACAATTCGCCCGGCTTAACGAGAGCATTTGCTCCCCTTCGCTTAACCAGATACCCTTTCTCATCAAGACTATCCACTACGCGATATACTGAGTCAAGACTAGCCTTGCTCTCCTTGGCTAAGTCTCGAAATGTCCAGGTCTTCTGGGGATTCTCTAACATCACCCTTATGACTCTAGAGGAAACTGGGGCGAATATACGCTTCAGAGTTCTTCTGTTTCGCAGTGTAGACACTCCGCCAGACTTGTCAATGAACACACTATCGAAACGCAAGAATATGTTTCCTGTGAGGTCAAGATAGCCAACGTTCGCTTCACGACAAAGCCGCCTACCCTCCTTGGAAATATATGAAGCAGCAATCACCGGCGTGGCATCCTGTATCGCCGCAACTACGGCAGTAATCTCAGATATGGCCTGATGGATATAACGCGGCTCGCCGAGAGACTTGACCTCGAATATCAACTTGCGAGTGACCTTGCCAATTTGCACTTCCATGAGAAGATCATACGGTTCGGTTTGTAGGGGACGTACAGTCGTCTCCACTCTGACAACTTGCAGTTCAGGTATCAGTTCTTGCAGTTTTGTTGGTAGGATGGCAACGAGTTCCTTCTCCTTCAGCATGGCTCAACCTCATTATGTTCGCTAAAATGACTATGTTCGTCGTACGACGGAAATATACCATATAGCGAACATTTTGTCAAGAGCTCTAGCCCTTCGGTCATAAATGGCGAAGTTCTCTGTCCCCTTCGAGGCAAATGTAGCTAGATAAAGCATACAGAGGCAATGGAGGCAAGACGCTCAAGCCAGAAGCGAAAGCGTCAAGTGGACAACGCTTGACGTATCTGGCAGACGTAGCCAATGGAGGCACCGGTTTCTTCTGCTATCTGTCTGATCGTCCAATCGGTATGCAAGGAGAGGGCCCGTTCCACTCGCTCGCGAAGCGGCGCGGGACGCGCCTTTCTGATCTTACGAACGTGCTTGCGAGTGACAGGTTCGGGGTGCGGGATCTTGCGGTGACAGGAAACGCAAAGACAAGCAAGATTACCCAGTCGGTTCGTTCCACCTACACTTTCGGGGACGATGTGATGAATGACCAGATTCTCTCTAGCTCCGCAATTGCCGCACTCGTCATCATATAGCCGCACTACCAGCTCTCTCATGAGATTTGCCATAAGTATCCTCCGTCCCCTTTTCACTGAAAAGTGAAGCATATTTCAGCGAAACCATCAAGGGCTGCCTCTCTGATGGTACAAGATAGCCACCCTATGGCACTAGCTCTTCTACCGAGACCGCAATCACCTTGGGCGACTCTCGATAGGGTTTCCCTCGGCATACTAGGCCTGACCCATGCCAAGCGGGAGGCGGTATGCGAAGCGGTCATTGACCTGACCCTCACCGAGCTGGGAAAGGTGAAGAGCCTGCAGTGGTTTTTCTTGACAAGCGGCGACAATTTGTATACCATAGGCGACGGAATGTAGCCTATGGAGGTTCAAGTGTTAGAAGAGCTGTTTTCCTCCCAAGCCCGAGTCGCCATCCTCCGCCTCTTTCTCTTGAGCCCTGACGCCCGCTTCTACGTGCGAGAAGTGGCCGCTCGCACTAACCAGCCCCGTCGCGCCGTCCAGCGGGAGTTGCCCAGACTAGAGGCTCTCGGCTTGCTTGAACACACGATCGATGGGAATCGAAAGTACTATCGGGTAAGCAAGAACTGCCCCATCTTCCCGGAGTTGAAGTCCATCTTCCTCAAGACCGTAGGTTTGGGAGATGCCTTAAGGGAATTCCTGGGTCAGGCGGAGGACGCCATCCACGTGGCCTTCATCTATGGCTCCTACGCAAAGGGCGAGGAGAGTACGACTAGCGATATCGATCTCTTCGTGGTGGGTACCATCACGGCTAGGGAGCTCTCCACCGTCCTCGCCACGGCTAAGTCGGAATTGGGGCGTGAGATCAACCCCGTTCTCATGACTCCGGAGGAGTTCACGGCTAAGGTCGCGTCCAGGAACCACTTCGTCCTTTCGGTTCTGGAGGAGCCGAAAACCTTCTTGGTGGGAAATGTCGAAGATCTTGAATCGCTTACTAGCCGAGGGAAGACTAAGAAAGCATAGGACCTCCGCCCGGGAGATCGTCGACCTCCTTGGCGTGGTCGAGCGCAACCTGGCTGACGCATCTATAGAGGCTGTCTCGCCGGATCGACGCTTCGCCATCGCTTATGAAGCGGCTCTGGAGCTAGCCACGATCACCCTCTACTGCAATGGTTACAAAACTTACGGCGCAGGACACCACTTCACCACCTTCCAAGCCCTGAAGGAAACGATGGGAGATGCAGGAGAAGGTTACGCGGACTATTTCGAGATGTGTCGGGCCAAGCGTCAAGTCACCTCCTACGATAGGGCCGGGGAGATCTCAGAGACAGAGGTAGAATCGCTCTTGAAGGAGGTCAAGGCCTTCAAGGAGGAAGTGCTGGCCTGGTTAAGGAAGCACCATCCACGGCTGACAAGAGCGGTTTCAGATGCCCGGCCGTGATATCATAGGCAACCGGGCGATCCCTCTCATCTGACAGCGGTAACGATGGCACGCCTTGTGAGGGGTTGTGCAGATGACTCTTTGCTGCACCATTGAGGGTCGATTCTCATGTCGCAGGGTGAGAGGAATGTCGAAGTGCAGCCACGCTGCCGTGCAGCGCATACACCTAGGAGGATGAAGATGAACAAGGATACTGGGAGACAATTGGTCAACATATTGGCGGTCATCCTGAGCATCGGGATCAATGGGCTGGCAAACGCACTGCCGCTCAATGGGCAGACCACCGGAGAGATCTCGGACCGGTTCCAGGTTTACTTCGTGCCCGCCGGGTATGTGTTCTCCGTTTGGGGACTTATCTACATCGGCCTGGTTGCCTTCGCGGTCTTCCAGGCGTTGCCTGTTCAGCAGCAGAACCCGCGCCTGCGCAGTATCGGCTACATGTTCGCCTTGAGTTGTCTGGCGAACATCGTCTGGCTTTTCCTGTGGCACTATGAGATCTTCCCCTTGACATTAGTAGCCATGGGCGCTCTCTTGCTGTTGCTGATTGCGATCTACCTGCGGCTGGACATAAATCGCGCTCAAGTCCCTACGGCCGAGAAATGGCTCGTTCACGTACCCTTCAGCGTCTACCTGGGATGGATCACGGTGGCGACGATCGCCAACGTGACGTCGGTGCTGGACTATCTGAAGTGGAGTGGTTGGGGCATAAGCCCCGAGGTGTGGACGGTCATAATGCTGACCACTGGTGTGGCCATTGCGTCGGCCGTGAGCCTGACGCGAGGCGACGTTGCCTATATGCTGGTCATTATGTGGGCCTTCTCAGGCATCGCCGTCAGGCACGCTGCTACGCCGATAGTGGCGACCGCAGCGTGGGTGACGACGGCCGTTGTTGCGCTGATGCTGGTGGTGGGCATGTCTGTGAAAAGGAGACGTGAACAGCCGCCGACTGCGGTAGGATAGCAGAGGCTCTCTCTCCGATCCCACGCTGCTGTTGCGTACCCTTCCATGCAGAATTGTTGGAAGGGCGGAGGATGGGGATAAGAGGACGAGAGGCTGTGGCCAAAGTGACCGTTCGCATCATCATCCGCCTCACCTCTTCTGTGGCAGGGTGATGAGCAGAAGTGAACAGTCTGGATAGACCCTTCTGGGCCGTCTTCCTTTCCATTGCCGTCATCGGGGCCATCACCTGGCTGGCCATCTTCGAGCACAACTATCATCCTCGTGCGCCAAGAAGCGCATGGGTAGAGAGTTCTCGATAGAGAACCCTGCAAGGAGTGTGTAGAGTGGCTAGGGAGACAGGCATG
>CAZBJW010000205.1:0-8056 GCA_964492135.1 uncultured Anaerolineales bacterium | reverse complement strand
CTAGGGGGGCATACATCATGCCTGTTGTGGCAGGCAAGCTTCTCGGACTCGATGAGGATCAGATCGAGAACGCAGTAGGTATATCGGCCAGTTGCCACGGGGTCTTGGGCATTCTTGATGCTCCCGAGGAAGAATACACCATGACCAAGAACATCAGATTCCCCGCCATGGCCTATGGCGGGATTCTCGCCGCCATGCTGGCGCGGCACGGCTTCACGGGCCCCACTGGCATCATAGAAGGGCGTGACGGTTTTGTCGAGACGATGATGAAGGGACACTTCGACCTCGACACATTGACCAATACCGATAAGAGATTCACCATCCGCGATACCTGCATAAAGTCAATTATCGCGGACTACTCCTCTCATGGGCATTTGACGGCGACGCTAACGCTCGTGAGGGAACACGATATCAAGCCCGAGGATGTTGTCGAAGTTAGGATTAAGACGAGTACTAGGTGTGCTCGACACACGGGCGACCCCGTGAAGAAGTATCCCAGAAACAAGGAGACGGCTGATCATAGTTCGTACTACCTTACAGCAATTGCCATTATGGATCGTCAAATTGGGCCTGACCAATTCTCTCCAGGGAAGTACAACGACCCTAGAGTCCGAGAGCTCATAGACAAGGTCATCCTGGAAGGAGACAAGGAGCTTGATCTACTTCGCCCTGCTGGCATATCAGAAATCCTTACCAACCGAGGCCAAAGGTATGTGCGTCGCGTAGACTATCCCAGAGGACATCCCCTTAACCCAATGGCTGACCAAGAGGTGGTGGAGAAGTTCCAAACCGTGGCGGCCAAGCACATGAGCCAGGCGCGAATGGATCAAGTCATCAGCACTGTGTTCGGATTGGACCAGCTTGATGATATTGGCAGGCTGAATAGTCTCATGGTTTTCGACGGCCGGTAGGAAACATGGTCTATTGATACTAGCTCATCGATTTCATCGAGGTGATTCATGGCAAGAATCTACGAATACCAAGGCAAGAGAATACTCAAGGACGAAGGCATTCCTGTTCCAGAGGGCGCTTGTGTGGGAAGTCCCGATGAGGCCAGGAAGGTAGCCGAGAGAATAGGACAGCCCGTTGCCGTGAAAGCTCAGGTTTGGGCTACAGGACGTTCTAGGGCAGGAGGCATAAGATTTGCCGACACCCCTGGGAGTGCGAGAAAGGTTGCTCAACAACTCCTCGGCAGCACGATTAGGGGCTTACCGGTCGAGAAGGTGTTGGTTGAGGAAAAACTGGACATCGATAGGGAGTTCTATCTGGGCGCAACGGTGAGCGATTCCCACAGGGCCAAGGGACCTATTCTGATACTGAGCACCGAGGGAGGGGTACACATTGAAGAGGTTGCCGCAAGAAGTCCGGACAGAATCGCCAGCTTGAATGTGAACTACCTGAAGGGAGTTGGACCTGCAGAGGCAAGCGAGTTGATATCCAAACTACCCGCTGACAGCTCTCTGTCATCTGAGTTGGCCAGCAGGCTTTTGGGTGTCATCTGCAATTTCTACAGGGCTTTCATGCGATATGATGCCAGGGCCGTCGAGATCAATCCTTTGGTCCTGACCAAGCATGGACACCTCTCTGGAGCGGATTGCCATTTTGCCATTGATGACAATTCTGTCTTCCGACACCCTGAGTTTGGAATCAAAGTCCCGAGAGATATGGAGAGACCAGCTACCGAGCTGGAAGAGATCGCCTGGTGGATAGAGGACGGAGACTATCGTGGGACTGGCTATTTCGCGCAGATGCTTCCCAAGATGGAAGGGAAAGGCCACATCGGTTTTCATGGGATAGGCGGTGGTGGTGCTATGCTCGGCGTCAGCGCTCTTGTGGCTCGGGGACTCAAGATAGCCAACTATGCTGACACCAGCGGTGATCCTACCGCCAGCAAGATATACAGAGTGGTCAAATGCATTCTTTCGCAGCCAGTCGATGGCTACGTATTGATGGGGGCGTGCCTCGCTAATCAGGAGCAATGGCACCATGCTCATGGCATTGTCAAGGCCCTAAAGGAAGAGGCAAAAGTGAGGCCGGGATTCCCCGTAGTTCTGCTACTGGCTGGAAACAAGGAAAAGGAAGCCCACCAAATAATAAGTAACGGGCTCAAGGATCTGCCTCTGCGATGGGAGCTATACGGTAGGGACTACGTTTATGACACAGAGTTCATAGCAAACAGAGTGCAGGACCTGGTCAAAACCTATCAGGAAGAGAAACACAGAGAGGATAACGAACGGTGATGTGATGGCAGGGGACAAGCTGGAGTTCGAGGCTAGACGAGCCAGAATCGCGATCGATTATGGTCGATGTGAACCAGCAATCAGGAACACCTCTAGGCCTACCTGCGGGTTCGCCTGTGTTAAGGCGTGCAGGCTATATGGGCGGAATATCTTGAGAATCGAGGGAAACAGGCCTGCACTTTCGATTTCAGATCTCGAGGAAGTCAAGCGGCTGGACAACGAATGTCTCAGTTGCGAGTATAACTGCTGGCTCCACGGAACGAGCTGTATCACTATCGAGCTCGCTTTGCCCGGACTCGAGGAATACAGGAAAAGCGCAAGGCAGGCGTGACAGTGGCCATTATCATCCAGGAAACCACAAGAATGCTCATTCAAGGTATCACGGGGCGGTTCGGACAGGGAGTCGCTAGACGGATGCTGGAGGCAAGGTCCAAAGTAGTGGCTGGGGTCACCCCTGGGCGGGGCGGTCAATCCGTTTGGGGTGTGCCTGTTTATGACAGTGTCAAGGAAGCGCTGCAAGACAATGGTGGAGTGGACGCAACCGTTGTGGTAGTCCCAGGTCCGAATGCCAAGGAAGCGGTCCTGGAAGCATTTCGCGCAGGGATAGGGACTGTGTTGATGCGAGTTGAGCGAGTTCCGCTACATGATGCGCTGGAAGTGATTGCCCGTGCCAAGGACTCCGGCATAACACTGATCGGTCCAGGTTCAGCAGGGCTGGTCAGCCCCGGCAAGGCTTCTTTGGGTGGACTAGGCGGATTTATCGGCTCCTCAGACTTGCCTCGGATAGCCTTCAGACCTGGACGAGTAGGGGTCATTTCACGAAGTGGTGGGCAAACTACTACCCTTAGCTGGATCGTCTGTAGGGCTGGTCTTGGAGTGAGCACAGCCATCCATTTGGGTTCCGAGCCAGTTCTGGGTACCACGTTTGCTGAGCTACTTCCTTTGTTTGAAGCAGACAATGAGACTGATGGGGTTGCCTATTTTGGCGAAATAGGAACGGTTATGGAGGAAGAAGCAGCGGAGGTCATCAGAGCGGGGGCTTACAGTAAGCCCCTGGTGGCATACATAGCAGGCGAAGGTCTCCCCTCAGGAGTGCGCTTCTCTCATGCCAGTGCGATTATAGAGCGAGGAAGAGGGTCAGCAGAACAGAAGATTAGGGCTCTAGAGGATGCTGGTGTGTGCGTGGTTGACAAACCAGAGGACATAGGCCCCACCCTGCAACGGGTTTTCAGAGAGTAGAAGGAAGAGATTGTGGACAGGATACTGAGGACGATGCTCTTCGTCCCAGCGAGCAGCTGGAGAATGATCACATCCGCCGCGACTGAAGGGGAAGATGCGGCTATTCTGGACCTGGAAGACGCGTGCCCTATGGGGGAAAAGGAGACAGGTAGGATCTTCGCCAGAGATTCTATACCCTTGCTCAAGGAGAGAGGCGTCGACGTCTTTGTGCGGGTGAATCCGCTTGACAGCGGTTTGGTGGCGGAAGATGTAGGATATGTGGTAGTCAAGGGCCTCGATGGCATCATGCTTCCCAAATCGGAGTCCAAAGAGGACATAGTTGCCTTGGACCGGCTCTTGCGAGAGGAAGAGGAGACAAGAGGACTACAGCCAGACAGCACCACTATCATACCCCTTCTGGAAACCCCTAAAGGCATCTTGGGTGTATCCGAGATCATTGCGGCCAGCCGACGCGTAGTGGGAGTGAGCTTTGGCGCAGGAGACTACTCGAGAGAAATTGGGGCAGGAATGGGGGTCACCAAGCTATCCCCCGAACAGTATTCCCTGATGGTTTTCCATGCCCGTTCGAGTATTGCGCTAGCAGCGAGGGCCGCCGGTGTTCTAGCAATGGACTCTCCCTTTCTCGGGCTGGTCATAGATATCGAAGCGCTAACCAGGGAGTCACAAGAGGCCAAATTGCTGGGGTTCACGGGAAAGCAAATCGTCCATCCTCGGCATATCGATCCTGTGAATGAGGTTTTCTCACCAGCAAGAGAGGACATCGACCTAGCAAAACAGGTGGTAGCGGCCTATGATGAAGCCAGAGCAAGAGGACTGGGAGCAGCTTCCTTTGGTGGAAAGATGATAGACTACGGTTCGTATAGGAGAGCGGTCAGTCTTCTTTCGCTAGCGCAAGCGATAGCTCAAAAGGAGCAACACTGGATGAAAGACCCTAGCAACATACCTGGTCCCGTAGCGAAGACATAATCCCAAGTAATCGGCTGCCATCCGGTTGAATGGCTATTGGGGAGGTATCGGAATTGGGCGTGTTTTCTTCATTGTATGCGGATTTCATATGCGAAACGAGCTATGACAAGTTGCCACCACAAGTACTTGCACAAGCCAAACGGCGGATTCTAGACGTCGTCGGCGTTGCCTTGGCGGGCTACGCTTTGATGGAATTCCCACGGTTGGTAGTTGGTTATGTTGCGAGCATGGGGGGAACCCCTGAGGCCACTATAATCCAGACGAAGAAGAAGTTTCCTGCCATCAATGCCACCCTAGCCAACGGGTTATGTGCTCATGCAATAGACATGGATGATGGCCATCGATTCGCTGCTCTTCATCCCGGAACCGTCGTCGTCCCAGCCGCCCTTGCTGCTGCTGAGGTGTCAGGAGCCAGCAGCAAGAGGCTCATTGCCGGCATCGTGGTAGGTTATGAGGTTATGATACGCATAGGGATGGCCATCAACCCCTCAAGCCTGCAACGCGGTTTTCACACTACCGGAGTAGTTGGACCCTTCGGTGCCGCTGCTGCGACGGCGAGTATCATGAGACTTGGTCATGAGCAGGCAATCGCGGCCTTGGGCCTGGCTGGTCTCCAAGGGGCTGGCCTCACACAAGTAAACCATGAACTCGAGGGGGCAAAGGCTAAGCCCATAAACCCGGGTAAGGCAGCCATGTCGGGCCTACTCTCCAGCGCTCTCGCTCAAAAGGGAGCTCAAGGGCCGATCGATATCTTTGAGGGAGAGGATGGTTTCCTTAAGGCTGTAGCCGACGACGTGAAGGATGAGCTGCTCACTCGTGACCTAGGTAATCAGTTTGAGATTGGTAAGGTCTACGAGAAGGTCCATGCAGCCTGTCGTCACACCCACCCCTCTATAGATGCTGGCTTGCAAGCCATCCGCAGTGGTAACATTGATCCCAGGGAAATAAGAAGGATCTCCATCGAGACCTACTCTGTTGCGATTCGGCTATCCGGTATACCCCATCCCACGACACCGTCAGCAGCCCGGTTTAGCATTCCCTTTTCAGTGGCGCTGGCTCTAATGAAGAAGGACGCTAGTGTTGACAAATACTCGGACCAGAATGTCAAAGACGAAGATATCCAGAGTCTATCTGGCAAGGTGCAGCTCTCGGTGAGTAGCAAGTGGGAGAACCTGTACCCTGGTAGGAGAGGAGCTACTGTCACTATAGTCGATGCTAGGAACGAAGCGTGGTCTGCTGAGATGGAGTTAGCAAAAGGAGAGCCAGAGACGCCATTAAGCTGGCAAGAGATCTACGATAAGTTTTCCACCAATGCTACTTTTGTCCTCTCTGATAGGGACGCGCAGATACTAGGCGACTCTATTATGAATCTCGAGAATCTACCCCTAGAGGATCTTACGAGGCTCATCTAGCCCAGACGAATAGAAGAAGGAGAAGGGCAGAAACGCTCCAAATGAGGCAAGCTACGGTCAGCGGCCTGGGCACCACGGTTGGCTAGCCTCTAGAGCAAATGGACATTGTCTGACAGATTGTCGCACTAGGACGCGCGCCCAAGATTGGCTGGTGGGTGAGGATGGATATCATGCCTGGCTACTTAGACCAAGTCGCGAGCTATGTCTGTCACTGCAGTTTTGATGACCTACCCCCTGAGGTGGTTCAGCGGGCCAAAGAGGTTGTTGCGGACAGCCTAGCTGTGATCGCCGCCGGTGCGCAGGAAAGGGAAGTCAAAGCGTTGACCGCAAGGATACTGGTTCCCGCTGCTCCTCGTGTCGCCACACTAATAGGTACCGGACTTCGAACCGAGCCTATGAAGGCCGCCCTAGTCAATGGCACAGCCGGAACGTTCCTGGAGTTGGACGAAGGCCATCAGTTTGCCCGCGGTCACCCCGGTATCCATGTTGTTCCTGCAGCCCTGGCTCAGGCCGAGCAGGAAGGTCTTTCCGGCAGAGGGCTCTTGACGGCCTTGGTGGTAGGATACGAAATCGGTGCTCGAATCGGCATGGCTTGTAAGATACGGATGTCCATGCACCCCCATGGCACATGGGGCACAGTAGGAGCAGCGGTCGCTGTGGCCAAACTCATGGGCTATGAAGAACCAGACATGAAAGAGATCATCAATCTCAGTTCGTCGCTTGGTCTGGCCACCAGCCGCCGCACCATGCTGGAGGGCGGGACGGTCCGGAACGTCTACGCTGGGGTTAGTGGGTATATGGGCTTTTTGGCCCACCATCTGGTCCAGTGTGGTTTCACTGGGGAGAGGGATGGGCTCGACAGTGTTTTCGGAACCGTGGTTTCAGACACGTTTTTGCCTGAAGTGATGACTGAGGAGTTGGGACGGCGGTTCGAGATCACCCGGAACTACTTCAAACAGCACGCCTGCTGTCGATACAACCACGCGGCTTTGGATGCCCTGAATGCCATCGTCGCCAAGATACCAGGAGGTCGCATTCAACCGGAGCAAGTTGCCAAGGTGGAGGTTATGACCTACTCCCTGGCCGCTCAACTGCGTGATCAGAATCCCCAGAACACGCTGGCGGCCAAATTCTCGATTCCTTTTGCCGTGGCGACCTTTATCGTCCACGGGAACGCGGGAGTTAGATGCTTCACGCCTCAGACTGTTGATAGCCCGCGTATCAAGGCCCTGGCACGAAAGGTGACCGTGACGGAGGACGCAGATCTGACAGCGATGATGCCGCGCCGAAGACCATCCCGTGTCCGATTAGTGTTGAGAGATGGTACGCTACTCGAAGCGCAGACACTTACAAACAAGGGCGATGCCGAAGATCCGTACACCCGCGAGGAGCTGAAGGCAAAATACCATGAACTGGCTGAACCTATCTGGGGCTATGAGGTGGCCGAGAAGATCTATGCTGACGTTACAAACCTGGAGGAGATGAACGACATCAACCAGATGACCGCGCGAATGAGCCGGCTAACCTAGAGAATAGGAACTGGTTCATAAGTCAGCGATCCTCTAGATGGTCAGAAAAGGCGACAGATGAATGCAATGGCAGCTGGAGACTGACGTCGTGGTGGTGGGAGCAGGCGGCTGTGGGATGGTGGCAGCTCTGGCTGCGGCTGAGCATGGGGCTGAGGTGCTCTTAGTCGAGAAGGAGGGACGGGTCAGGGGCAACACCGCTCTCAGCCAAGCCATGATCCCAGCAGCCGGCACGCGTTTCCAACGCGAGGCAGGAATCCCTGATGCACCGGACCGCTTCGCCGAGGACATCTTCCGCAAGAACGGCCACGAGAGTGATCCAGAACTGACTCGCACCCTCTGCCACAAGTCGGCCTCTGTGGTGGAGTGGTTGGTGGACCAGTTCGGGGTGCGTCTTGCCCTGGTAACCGATTTCAAATATCCTGGCCATTCCACCTACCGCATGCATGCGTCGCCGTCCCGCAAAGGGGAGGAACTGGTGCATGATCTCTTGGCTGCCGTCAAGGCTCATCCTCGCATAATGTTGGCCACCAACGCGTCGGCCAAGCAGTTGATAGCCGACGATTCTGGGGCCGTCATCGGCGTGGTCATTCGTACCATGGAGGATGAATACGCCCGCGCCCAGAAGGTGATCCTGGCCTGCAATGGCTTCGGCCGTAACCAGGAGATGCTG
>CAZBJW010000204.1:0-8079 GCA_964492135.1 uncultured Anaerolineales bacterium | reverse complement strand
GGCGGCACTTTGGGTAGGTGGGCTCGTGACGGCAGCGTCCGGCGTGGGACTTGTCCAGCGCTCGGTCGGGGTCAGGATGATGAGGGCGTAGGTCGGCGTGGGCGATGGCACCAGCGGCGTCGCCCAGGGACTGAGGACCATGGCCGGTGAGGGCGACGTTTCGATCGTGGAATCAGCAGTGCCGGGCAGCGTTAGTCCTCCCTCTCGTCTAGCAGGCATGATCACCGCCAAGGTGAACACCATGCCGGCGCAGAATGCCAGAATGGCAGCTGCGACGATGGCTCCAACGATTGCAGCAAGCCTGGACCTAGACTTCATATGTCACCTCAGCCACGCACCTGGAGATGTCAACGCCGCCGCAACCAGGACGACGACTAATACCCCTAGCAGCACAAGAAGCAAGATCATCGTCAAGTCTAGCATTGGTTTGGAAGCGAACGTCGGTCGCACCACTGGTGATCTCCCGACTTGAGGGTGCCTGTCTCCCTCTGGCTCAGAAGGCTTTGAGGCCACTGCCGCTGTCTCCTCGAGAGTCATCATCTTCACTTCAGCGGACCGAAGGTGATCTATCGCCTCTCTGGCCTCCTTGATCTTCCTGGCAGCCTCTTCACCTCCTTCTGGCGTCCTCTTCTGAGTCAGCAGGTGGCGCAGCCCCTGTCTCGCCAGTAGGTGGTTGGGGTTGATGGCCAGTACGTTTTCGAGGCAGATGATACGTTCTTCTGTCCCTTCTATGACGCCGCTCAGCCACAACCAGGCCTTCTCGTTACGCTCATCCAGGTCGATCACTTGGTGGAGCAGCTCTCTTGCATCTTCTAGCCTCTGCTCCTTGACCGCATTCACGCCCGCGCCCAACAGTCTGGCCACCACGGCTCGCGGATCATACGCCTCGTACCGGCATCGGCAGGGTGGTGTCAGACACTCCGCTACAGGGATGGGAGGTGCTTCAAGTGGATCAAATACGCGACCTTGCAGCTTTCGGCAGGCACGGCAGGCGTCAGGATAGGCCACAAACATCACCTTGAGGCCTCGGCCAGCCAGATCGACTAGTATCTCCTGGAGACTGTCGGCCATCGCCGGTTGACACCTCGGTACTCTTCAGTTCATTATAGCAACGTGCACATCGGGTGGCAAGACCCACTAACCTCCAGCAACGAAGGCCATCCCTTGAACGATGACCAGCAAAGGCTCCACTATCAATCCGGGAACCAGGCCCAGCAGCAAGCATAGTGCGGCCAATGACAGGGTTGTGGCCGTCAGCAGCAGGGGTTCACGATTTGCCTGCAGTGTCGCCGACGGCTGCACCATGAGGGACAGGGATCTCGCGTATCCCAGCATCACACCCACTCCGGCCAGCACCAGGGCTCCAAGATAGATTGGATCACCCCCGCCGGGCAAGGAGCGATAGATAAGCCAGCGGGTGGCGAACCCGTTGAAGGGCGGAAAACCGGCCAAGGCGAGGCCGCCGACAGTGTAACCGATGATGCCACCCGGCGTGCGTCTCAATGCCTCCCGAAGCGTGGAGACCGTCCCTTCCTGCAAGTGTGCACGCAGCGTCCCCAGACTCACGGCTACCAGCAGGATCAGTAGGGAGCGGTTGACCAGGTGGGCCAGGGCTCCGGTGACGCCGGTCAAAGAGCCCGTGCCCAATCCCACCAGCACGAACCCCAAGTCGGCGATGGCGGCATATGCCAGCAAGCGACCTGGTTGCCGCTGAGCAAAGGCTAGTACTCCACCTACCAGCGCTGTCAGTAGGCCAGACAGATAGATCACGGACAGTGTGGGCGAGTCGGTGATCAGCCACGGATGGGTGTTGAGCACGCCTAGCAGGAGGGTCAGAAGCGTTGGGCTGAGGATACACATGAGAGTCACGCCTGCCATGGAGGGCGCTCCGCCAACCACTGAGGGCAACCAGGAGTAGAAGGGAGCGACCGCCAGCATAATGCCAAACCCTAGAGAGAGGGCGATGACGGTGAAGCGGATCAGGAGAAGGTTATCGGGATTTAGAGCATAGCTCTCAGTCAGCCAGGACACCACTAGCAGGCAAGGGGTAGATATCACCAGAGGGACGACGTAGCTTAGTGCGGTCCCCAGGGGGGCAGGCCGCCTTCCATGTAGCATAAAGACGAAGATGAGACCGGCCATCTCGAACAAGAGGACCGCAATGAGGAAGGTGCGGAGCATGATAACTGCGCTAAGCAGACCGAGAATCGCCAGTAGAGAGGGGCAGAATGCCCATCCTTGAGGCACCCGCCAGGTATATAGGATCATTGCGCTGGCGAGGCTCAGGAGCAACACGAGAAGGGCGCGGCCAGAATCGTCCAGCATCAATTCGCGACCCATGATGTATGTTGGCTCACCCAACGGAGCCTGGCTGCAGATCCCTATTAGGGTCAAGGTGGTGCCCAGCGAGGCGAAGACGGCCACGGTCCAGTAACGCCTCAAGAGGTACACCGCAATCGCCATTATCAGAGGTATTAAGATCAAGAGTAGTAGCAGGCTCATCTCTCGCCGCCCTCGGCGGGATAGGAGATCTGCGCTGTTGTAAGGTAGGACACAGCGAGGGCCACAAGCAGATTGATGGCTCCCAGCAGCGCGGCGACGCTCAGACCCTTCTCGAGAGTGGCGAAGAGAACTTCGAAGCCTGCCTGGAAGGTGAGGAGGCCTATGCCAACCTTGAGGGGGTCTCTGGCCAGGATGACGACTAGAAGGCCTGTCAGCACCAGCCAGTAACAGGCTTGGGAGATGCCAATAGGCTCGTCAATCAGCGTGTACTTCGTACCCACAGCGTGCGTCACCACCGCAGCCAGAACTGCCACGAGCATTCGAAACCACACGTTCATCGGAAGGACGTCGAAAAAGGGGGCGACGGAAGGAAGCTCATAATGGCCTTCTATGGCTGCTGATTGCCGTCTCCAGCGCACATGCCGCGCCGTGAGATAGAGGATCATGCAGACCATGCCTCCCACGATGACTTTTATTAGCGCTACGCGCAAGGGCATGACGCGCACGAGGAGCAAGCTGACCATGACATATTGAGCCAGCAAGGCCCATAGATTCAGCCTCCAGTCTTCAAAAACGATGATCACCGTACCCGTGATGAGCAGCCCAACCATCAACTCAAGGTGGGATAGGGATGATAGGCTGAGGAACATGTCTTGTAGTGCGTCCATGACGACCTCTTAGGTGCTCAGAAGTAGGAGAGTGACCAGAGTGGCGAACAGGAGGATCCACGCCAGAGACATTCTTCCCTCGAAGAACCGGCCGATCTCTTGCAGGACCGAAGCCATCCGTTCCGCGGTCCAGCTGACGGCACGATAGAACCACTCCACCCGGGCGACCATGTCGAGGGTCTCCAGCGAGGTGCCGGCTCTAGCTACGATTGTGGCCCCCTTCAGGTACATGAAGTAGCCCAGCACGAGCGAAAGTAGCATGCCGACAGAGAGAAGCAGAGAGAAGGCTGATTCTGGGGAGGGGATCGGGACGGGCAAAGCAAGGAGCGCGGAAGGAGTGCCATGCAGCCCTGCAAGGTCCCCCACCAGCGCTGGATGGAGGCCCATGATGACCACAGGAATAGCGAGGGCGGTCATCACTGGCAGGGCCAGGGACCACGGCTTGCCGGCGCCGCTGGCCTCGGACACAGGGGCCACGAACATCTTCAGTAGTGGCGCCAGAAGCCAGCTATTGGCTAGCAGGCTCAGCACGACGACGGCGCCGAGGCCCGAGTCCAGGAGCAACTGATAGAGAGACAATCGGCTTACGAAGCCCAGGGTGAGGGGAGTGCCCACCAACGTGCCAACACCCACGACCGTGCAGCTTCGCGTCCAGAGGTCGTAGGAATGTGACGTCGTTTGACCCGCAGTCCTCCGACCCAACAACAGCAGGCTCAAACCCAGCGTCAGGCTTATGGCCTGGGACGATATGATGACCACGGAAGACGAGGCCGGAACGGCACTCGCCATGGCCAGATACCCCACTTGATTCAGAACGATATAAGACGCCGTCCTCCGCACATTCGTCTCAATCCAGAGAGGAAAAGGGCTCAGGACGAGGGCCAGGCTTCCCAAGAGCAGAACGATTGCCTTGCTCGGCAGCAATGTCACAGAGGCTGGGGTGAGCAGTCGAGCCAAGAGATATGCGCCGGCGGCGAGAGGGGTGGCATACCATGTTATGACCGTCGGTAGAGTCATCTCCAGGTCGGAGGGCAGGGCAACCAAGGCGGGACACAAGCCAAGGCGCAGCAGCGCGGCCAGCAGAACGAGGGAGATGACCTTCGTAGGAAGGAGCGTCATCTGTAGAGAGAAGGACTCCTCCAGCAACTCTAGCAGGAGAAGCGAAGCTAACAGGGCTACCCCGCCCACATAGTTGATGACCAGTAACCTTAGCCCCATGCGCGAGGCCGCCTTCCCACGGTGAAGAAAACCAGTCAGGAGCAGCAACCCTAGGTCAAGGAAGCCCCAACTCAAGAGAAGGGTGAGCAGGTCAGCCGAGAAGATGAGGCTAGCTCCCCCCGCAGCCATGAGGAAGATGCCCCCGTAAGGATCACTGAGGTCATCCTTCGACCTCGCGGAGCCACTATGGGAGAGGATTCCTACCAGCAACCCCAAGCCTACTAGCAGGGCGAATAGTAGCGATAGACTATCCGCATGGTAGCCCAGCATTGTACCGAAGAGAGGCAGCGGCCGCCACAATGGAACTTCGATGGCCATGGGCTCGTACCAATGGAGGGACAGGGTAACCAGGACGTAACTCCCTGCCATGGCGAGGGCCAAGATGTGTGTGATCTGAGGGCGAGCCTTTCTGCCGATCACGGGCAGCGCGACGGCACCAAGCAGAAGGACGATCACGGGCAGGAGGAGTATCATGGGGAGCATGGTGTCACCTGTGGCAGCTAATCGCGGCCATTCTACGGCAAGTTCTGGCGTTTGTCAATGGCAGCGTCTTGCGTGTTACAGGAACTTGCACATCTGACTCATGTCTGCGCCGTGCAGATCACGACGCAACACGCCTTCTACAACGTAGCCTTGTCCCTCATAGAATCGTTGCGCTTCGGAGTTCGAGTATGTCTTTAGGCTGATCTTGTGACATCCCTCGCGGCGGCAGATGTCTTCCACTCTCGCCAAGAGGGCTTTGCCAATCCCTTGTCCTCGATGATCCGCGGCTGTGATGATCTGCGACAGTTTCCCCAATCCAGCTTCGATTTTGAAGACCGCGGCTCCGATGATCGTTTCACCTTCGTAGGCTGCCAACGCATGTCGCTGGACATCCCACATCGTTGGGTCATAGGACCCGAACAGCCGCTCGTTTTCTGGCCTCCATTCGCGACCCAGGAACTCCGCTATGGTGTCGCGTTGTACCTCGACAATGTCCACGTCACATCCCTTGGCGGGTCTGCTGCGGGCTCGTCACAGGCTTTCCGCCTCTGCCAGAACGGCCGGGATGGCTTGCTCGATGGCGATGTTCTGCAACCGCTCATCCTTGCTCAGATGCGAGAAGAACTCCACGTTTCCTGCAGGACCCGTCGTCGGCGACGTCACGAGCCCGCGTACCCTTAATCCCGCGGTCATGGCCCACGTTGCGATGTCTTCCAGGACAGCACGGTGCACAGCAGGATCCTTCACGACCCCGCCCTTGCCGACCTGCTCCCGTCCCGCCTCGAACTGGGGCTTGACCAGAGCCAGAATCTCGCCCTTGGGCTGGAGCAAGTCCATAACTGGAGGTAAGACCAGTTTCAAGGAGATGAAGGCAACATCGACAGTGGCCAGGTCGACTGGATCCGGCAAACTGTCCAGGTACCGGATGTTCGTTCGCTCAAGCACGACGACCCGTGGATCCTGGCGCAATCGCCAGGCCAGCTGCCCGTATCCGACGTCAATGGCATAAACCTTCTGTGCGCCCTGCTGCAAGACACAGTCAGTGAAGCCGCCAGTGGACGCCCCAACGTCAGCCACAATCTTCCCCATTACGTCCACCTGCAATCGGGACAGCGCGTGCTCTAGCTTGATGCCACCGCGACTGACATAGCGAAGTCCCTGACTAACCGTCACGCGGGCGTCGTCAGGTACGCGCCTGCCCGGCTTGTCCACAACCTGATCGTCCACCAACACCTGACCAGCCATGATCAAGCGTTGGGCCTTGTGACGGCTTTCAGCCAAGCCCCGGCTTACCAAGAAGGTGTCAAGGCGTGTCTTTCGCATCACGTTAGGGTATCGCTGCCAAGGCCGAAAGTCAAACGGTTGACTGTTGCCTGGGGATAGGTTATGATGTTTTTCATGTTTAGACAGCTGTTGATCAGCATGCGTCCAAAGCAGTGGACCAAGAATCTCTTCATCTTCGCCCCCTTGCTCTTTGACATCAAGCTACTCGATATCACGTATATTGGCAGGACCACTGTAGCCTTCATCCTCTTCTGCATCCTCTCAGGCGCTGTGTATCTTATCAACGATCTGGCGGACATTGAGAAGGACCAACAGCATCCTGTGAAGCGTCATCGTCCACTGCCGTCGGGCAAACTGGGCAAATGGTGGGCCGTGAGTGGGGCCGTCGCTCTTCCCATTGTCGCTCTCTCACTGTCATTCTTTCTTGAGCCGATGTTTGGCCTCGTTGCGCTGGTATACTTCGTCCTCCAGTTGTTCTACTCTTTCGGCTTGAAAAACGTCGTCATTCTGGATGTCCTGATCATTGCTGCTGGTTTCGTTCTGCGTGTGGCCGCCGGTTCAGTAATGGCCGAAGCCGAGAGGTTCTCGCCCTGGCTCTACGTGTGCATCACGCTACTGGCCCTCTTCCTGGCGCTTGGCAAGCGGCGGAACGAGCTGCTCGTTCTCGAAGCCGACGCCCTTGGGCATCGCAAAGTGCTGCGGGAGTACTCCCCACAGTTGCTAGATGAGATGATGGCCCTTGTTACGTCTGCAACAGTGATCGCCTACTCTCTCTATACGTTCTCGGCCGAGAACCTCCCTGCCAACAAGAGCATGATGCTGACCATTCCCTTTTTCCTGTACAGCATCTTTCGCTACCTGTACCTCATCTATCAGAAAAACCTGGGCGGCAGCCCCGAGGAGATACTTGTCAGGGATGTTCCATTCGTCATCAGCAACTTCTGCTGGGGTATCACTGTGGTGTTGATCTTGTATATGCTCTAGGAGCGACTCAATTGGTGAGAGAACTGATTATCGCCATGCATCCCAAGCGGTGGCTCAAGAACCTGTTCATGTTCGCTGCCCTCGTGTTTGGGATGAAGTTGGTGACTCCCACCCTAATAGCGCGATCGGTGGTGGCTTTCTTATGCCTATGTCTTCTCTCCAGCTCTGCCTACCTGATCAACGATGTGGTCGATGCCGAGAGAGACAGGCTCCATCCGAGGAAACTAGACCGGCCACTACCCGCGGGTAGGCTGAAAGAGACCTGGGCCTTAGGGGCGGCGATGGTACTGATCTTGGTCAGCTTGGTGGTCGCTTCTATCTTGGATTATCGGTTCGCCCTGGTATGCATGGTGTTCATGGTCGTTGAGATCGCCTATTCCCTCTTGTTGACCAGATTCGTGATCTTGGACGTCATCGCCATAGCCGGGGCCTTCGTCCTTAGGGTCATGGCCGGCTCGGTAGTGGCAGGTGCCACCAACTTCTCACCATGGCTCTATGTGTGTGGCAGCTTTCTGGCGCTGTTTCTGGCCCTGTGCAAGCGCCGCCAGGAGTTGATCGTACTGGGAGACCTGGCCCCCAAGCACCGCGAGGTCCTCGCGGACTATGGCTCGCTGCTTCTTGTAGAGATGATCGCGGTAGTTACCTCCTCCACGGTAATCGCTTATTCCCTCTACACTTTCTGGGGCGCTCATGTACCTGAGAACAAGAGCATGATGCTCACTATCCCCTTCGTCCTCTACGGAGTCTTCCGCTACTTGCTGCTCATGCAGCGTCCAGACCTGCCAGGTAGCCCTGAGGAGATGCTGATCAAGGATAGACCCTTGTTGATCAACAACCTGCTGTGGGGCATTGCGGTCTTAGCCGTCCTCTATTATTTGTAGCTCACAGGTCGGACCCGCTTGCGTTTATCGTGATCTAGCGCTTCAGGGACCCCAACTCG
>CAZBJW010000203.1:0-8088 GCA_964492135.1 uncultured Anaerolineales bacterium | reverse complement strand
GCATTGACAAGGGTGGGTATGACCTTGCCTTCGTACATCACTGCCGATTTGTTCAGACTCCCCTTGTGCTCTCGTATTTGAGAACGCCAAGCGTCTACTATTGCGAAGAGCCCCTGAGGCGTCTCTACGAGCCGCAAGTGCAGCCATACCAGCCGGCAGACCGATCTTTGTGGACGCGCAGGATGTATCGCAAGTACATACTTGCTTTGGCGGACCGAATCTACGATCGACTACTGAAGCGACTGGAACGCCGAAACGCCCAAGCGGCCAACTTGGTCCTCGCGAATTCGTACTATTCCCGCGAGACTCTATATAGAGTTCTCCAGGTGACAGCTAGGGTGAACTATCTGGGGGTGGACTGTGATGCATTCCGGCCCATTGACGTGGATAGGGGGCACTGCGTTGTTGCTGTGGGCGCCTTACACCCAAGGAAAGGACATGATTTCGTCATCAGGGCACTGTCCCTGGTACCAGAGCAAATCAGACCGTCGATGGTCATCGTAGCTGATCGCGGTGGCGAAGCGCAGGAGTATCTGGAGGCCTATGCTGCCAACCACGGAGTGGAGTTGAGAATCATGATGGGCGTGTCAGATGAGAAACTGGTAGATCTGTACAACAGAGCCAAAGCTCTGGTGTATGCCCCTCTCCTGGAACCCTTCGGCCTGGTAGCACTAGAGGCCATGGCTTGCGGCACACCGGTGATCGCAGTGAAGGAGGCTGGAATACGGGAGACGGTGCGCTCTGGCGAAACGGGCATCCTTACGGAAAGAAGCGAAGAAGACTTCGCTCAAGCCATTGAGACCTTGCTCTGTGATGAAAGCATGCAACGCGTGATGGGCAACCAGGCCAGGCATTATGCTTGCCATGACTGGACGTGGGAGCGATCAGTTGCGGAGTTGGTAACCAACCTTCGCAGAGTCACCGAACTACCACCGGACTAACCCAATCCGAGTCGCCACATTGGTCGGCCGGTGCCACACAGCACAATAGGATGAAGTCGGAGCCCCTGGTATCCATTATCATACTGAATTGGAATGGGCGGCCTTTCTTGGAGACCTGCCTAGGTTCGGTCTTTAGATTAACTTACCCGCGTTATGAAGTTATCCTAGTGGACAACGGATCCGTTGATGGTTCCGTACCCTGGGTTTTGGACAACTACCCCGAGGTCAAAGTCATCGAGAATAGGACGAATCTGGGCTATGCTGAGGGCAACAATGTCGGAATCAGAGCGTCCAGAGGGGAATATGTTGCGACACTAAATAATGACACGGAGGTTGATCCCAGCTGGCTAGACGAACTCGTCGCGGTCGCAATCGCTGACGAAGCCATAGGTTCTTGCGCCTCCAAACAGCTGCTTTGGCACCATCCTGACGTCATCCATAGCGTCGGAATTCAACCTCGGAGAAGCGGCAACCCCGAGAACATAGCCGATGGTGAGAGAGACCTTGGCCAATACGATATGGTGCGGGAGGTCTTTGCTGCTCCGGGGGCTGCTGCCTTCTACAGGAAAGAAGCTCTTGATCACGTAGGCTTGTTCGACAGCAAGTACTTTGCGTATCATGAGGAACTCGATCTGGGCTGGCGACTGCGATTGGCGGGTTGGAAGTGCGTTTCCGTGCCCGGGGCCAAGATCCTCCATATGCGGGGTGCCACAGCAAAGGGAATTCCAGACTTCGCCCTGTATCACGGTGAAAGGAACCGCATCTGGACGCTGGTCAAGAATGCAAGTCTCACAACGCTGGTTGCTTTTGTGCCAGCGATTATCGCCTACGAGGTTCGCGTTATTTCGAGAGACGTCGCCCAAAGCATCATGAGACAACGCCGACCGGTCGCTCTGCGGGCCAGGATTGATGCCCTCAGGGATCTGCGGCGAGTGCTCGAAGAGCGAAGAAAGGTCCAGGGACTTAGGCGCGTAAGTGAAGGCTCTATCAGGAAATGGTTCAGATAGCAAATGAGAATCCTTGCACTAAGTCCAACCTTCCTTCCCACAGTTGGTGGGGCGGAATTGGTGATCTACGAAGTTTACAGGCGACTGGCCTCCTCTCACGAGGTATGCGTGTTAACGCCCGAAATTGAATTGGATCGTCAAGTCAACTGGGCGGCGGATGAATACCCAGAAAGGTTCAACTTCAGGGTCAAGCGGTTCGACGACAGACTCAGTCTGCTGAAGCTCAGAGGACACAGAATGCTACGGGGTTTGATTCCTCCATTCTCATTGTCGGCTGGTCAAGCTCTGACCCATTCTGTCCAAGAACTGAAGCCCGAGGTTATCAACTCCCACTACGCGGTGCCCACCGGCCTTGCGGCCGTCGTTATCGGGAGGATGAACGACGTTCCCGTGGTGCTAACATTCGCAGGCAGAGACGTCCCCGGACCTACTACGCCCCCGCTATGGAAGTTTTATGACAGATTGATCGCAAGGCTAGCGACTGACGTGACCTACATCTCAGACTATTGTAGAATCGCCATTCACGGCGCTCTGCACAAAGGCAAAGGCCGAACGATATACGGTGGCGTAGATGTACACGAGTTCAACCCTCAAGTCCAGGGACAATCTGTGAGAAGAGACCTGGGACTGTACAATGATTCGCTTGTTCTATTCGCCCTTCAACGTCTATCGCCTGAGAAGAGGGTAGATGTGCTCTTAAGAAGCATGACCCATATCCTGAAAGGCCATCACAAAGTCTTGCTTGTGATAGGCGGTAGAGGAGGCGAGGAGCCGTATCTAAGGAACCTGAGCCGAGAACTGGGGATAGAAGACCACGTGATCTTCACGGGATACATCCCTGGCAAAGAACTACCTCACTATTTCGCCATGGCTGACATCTTCGTCTTCCACTCCACGTACGAGACTTTCGGCCTTGTTCTTGCTCAGGCTATGGCGGCTGGAAAGCCAATCGTCTCTGTGAGAACGACTGCCGTTCCCGAGATCGTAGAGGATGGAGCCAACGGAATCCTGGTGGAACCCCTGAATCCCCAGGCTTTCGCCGAAGCGGTACTGACCCTGGCGGCGGATGGCGACCTGCGGGAAAAGATGGGGCAGAGTGGACGCGATAGAGCGGTGCAGAAATTCGACTGGGATCACATTGCCGCTCAGTATGAAACCGTCTTGATGGACACTGCATCCCCACGCAGTAGAGAACGTAGACGATGACCGAGGGCGCCGTTCCCAGTGAGGGCCGCCCTCATCGCTAATTGATGCCGTTACTCGCTTGCCCTGCCTGTAAGGGTGAGGTGTTAGAGAGCTGGACCAGGTCAGAACAGTCTGCCCAAGTTGCACTATGAAGTATCCAACTGTGAATGGAGTTCCCATCGTCACGGACTCAGCGACCGAGGAAACCTTGATGGGACCGAAGAGCACAGACAAGCCCAGGAAACCACCGTCGAGCGGCATTCTCACCAAGATCAAACACCTGATGGTCCCTCCGAGTCCCTCCCTCAATACTAGCCCCATCGCACAGCGCATGCTGACCGATCTCGGCGTGCACTCTGCCGTCTTGGATCTGGGCTCGGGGAGCCACCGTCTGGCCAAGCACGTTGTCAACATGGACATAGACCTGTTGCCAAGTGTAGACATAGTCGCCGCCGGTCAAGCACTCCCCTTCAGAGATTCCGTCTTCGACGGAATCATAACCCAAGCTGTGTTGGAACACGTGCCGGATCCGAGCAGCGTGATTTGGGAAATACGAAGGGTGCTGAAGGATGAGGGCCATATTTATGCTGAGGTTCCCTTCCTGCAGGGATACCATGCGGACCCTGATGATTATCAGAGATTCACTCTATCCGGTATGCGCTGGCTTTTCAGAGACTTTGATACTATTGATATCGGCGTCTGCGTCGGACCTAGCTCTGCTCTCGTGTGGATGTTGAGAGAATATGCTCGCTTGGTGTTACAGCCTGCCGAGCCCCTCGGCAAGATCATATACCGGTTGGTGGGCTGGATCACCCTCCCGCTGAAATATCTTGATCTGGTCATGGCCAGACGTGAAGGAGCCCATGCTATTGCGGCCGGATTGTACTTTTACGGTAGGAAGAGGCAGTGATCAAGGTCCTTTACGCCAGCCGCGGCGGCGACCCGTATGGTGCCAAGAACAGTCTGCTCAGCTTGATCGAGGGCCTGGACCGCTCCCGTTTCAGCCCACTTCTCGTGTGCCCCGAGGCAGGGTTCCTCAGCGAGAAGACCGAAGAACTTGAAATACCCGCGCTCATCCTGCCTATCAACGACTTCGTCTTCACCTCCAATCCCCTTCTACTGTTGCGCCAGGCGTGGCGGCTGACAGACAACGTCCTGGCTGTAAGAAGGCTCATCTGCGAGCAGGGAATAGGCCTCGTGCACGTCAACTCCTTTAAAGTCGGCCCGCCCTACGCCATCGCTGCGCGGATACTCGGGATTCCCTGTATCTGGCACTGTCGAGAGATACTGATGACCACTCCTTTCAGGAAGAGAGTGTTGGTGGGGATGATCCGTTCCTTGCCCGATCGGGTGATCGCAGTTTCCGAAGCCTGCGCCGCCCAGTTTCGGCGAGGGGAGCAGGACAATCCGAAGCTTTGTATGGTCTACAACGGCATTGATGGCGAGGCCTTCCGAGCCCAAGCCGATGGCCAGAACGTTCGCAGAGAGTTCGGACTGGCTGCAGACACGCCACTCGTGGGCTGCGTGGGCCAGTTGATCCCTTGGAAGGGACAGGATGACTTCGTCCGTGTGGCAGCCAAAGTGCTTTCGGCCCTTCCAGAGGCGAGATTTCTGATCGTGGGCCGGGAAGTCGACAGCCACCGGTCTTTCCGCGTCGGTCTTGAGGAGCTCGCTTCAAGCTTGGGCATAGAAGATCACGTCATCTTCACAGGCTTCCGCCAAGATGTTCCTTCGCTTATGGCTTCCATGGACGTCTTTCTGCATTGTGCCGTGCAGCCAGATCCTCTACCTCGGGTGATTCTGGAGGCAATGGCCCTGGGCAAGCCCATCGTGGCCACGAGCAGCGGAGGACTTCCCGAGATGATTGACGGGGGAAAGAGCGGCATCTTGGCCCCGCCAAGGGATGTAGACAGCCTCGCACAGGCCACAGTGTCCTTGCTCTCCGATCGCAAGCTGGCCACCCAGATGGGGCGACTCGCGAGGGAACGCGTGGAAGAACGGTTCAGCCTGACTCAGCATGTGCAGGCAGTGACGCAACTGTACGGTGAGCTGACGCAAGAGGGGTGACCGGTGGGAGCCGACATGTGGCCTATGGTTGTGCCAGCTAAGGGAAGCCCGCTTCTCCCCGTCACCAAGCTCCCTCAGGAGCCGCGATGAGAATCTGCTTGGACGCATCCCCAGCGGTCCATCATCGGGGTGGCTTCGGGCGGTACGTTCAGGAACTCGTCACGGCGCTGTTGGCCGTTGATGACCGTAGCGAGTACGTCGCCTTCTACAATCACGCGGCTGCCGCGCAGGTGGATCCGCCTCTCGACCGACTCCCTCATCTCACCACCAAGCTTACCAGCAAACCGTGGCGGATGAGTGTTGTCCTCGCGCATCTGACGGGCGTCCCCCAGGACCGCCGCCTTCCCGGCATTGACGTGTTCCACGCCACCGATAATGTCTTGCCGCGACTGTCTCAGGTGAAAAGCGTCTTCGCGCTCCAGGATTTGATCTTCCGCTTCTATCCGGAGACGCACAAGCCTTTGAACCGTTGGTTTCTTACCTTGATGATGCCCCGTTTCCTTCAAGCTGCTGATGTGGTGATCTCCATTTCGGAGTCCACCAAGAAAGACGCCCTCCGGTTGTATGGGCTCGACGAGGCCAGGATCAGGGTCATCTACGCAGGCGTGAACCCTACCTTTCGCAAGCGGTCCCCCGAGGCTATGGCGGCCGCCCGTCAGAAGTATGGCCTTCCCGATTGTTTCATCCTCTATGTGGGGACCATCGAGCCGCGCAAGAACTTGACATCGCTGCTGGAGGCGTATCAAGCACTGAAGAACCAGGGAACTGAGTGCAAAGTGGTCATAGTCGGCAAGAAGGGGTGGCTGTACGAGGGGTTCTTCCGCAAACTGCGCGAGCTGGGCCTGGAGGATGCGGTCATCTTCCCTGGCTTTGTTCCTGACGAGGATCTATCTGCCTTTTACAGCGCTGCTGACCTTTTCGTCTACCCCTCTCTATATGAAGGCTTCGGGCTCCCGGTGGTGGAGGCTATGGCATGTGGCGCGCCAGTCATCACCAGTAATACGTCGAGCTTGCCAGAGGTAGTGGGGGACGCGGCTTTGCTGGTCGAGCCTACGAGCGTCGAGGCACTGGTGGCTGCCATGAGCCGTGTCCTGGATAACAGCGCGCTACGGGCGAAGATGCGGACTCGGGGGCTGGAGCGGTCAGCTCGCTTCACCTGGGAGGAGACAGCACGACGAACGGCCGAGGTATACAGAGAGATAATATGAGAATCTGCCTCAACGCTTCTCCAGCGGTCCATCACATCGCTGGGCTCGGACGCTACACTCAAGAACTGATGACCGCTCTCTTGGCCATTGACTCCCAGAATGAATACGTTGCCTTCTACAATCGGCCGTCTGAAGCCCAGCTAGACCCGTTTCTGGATGGTCTTCCACATCTTACCACCAACCTTCCCACCAAACCTTGGCGCATGAGCGCACTCCTGGCGCACTTCGTCCGGATCTCCCAAGACTGGCTGTTCCCTCAAATTGACCTCTTCCATGCCACCGATCACCTCCTGCCTCGACTGTCCCGGGTGAGAAGCGTCTTCACCCTGCACGACCTGGTCTTCCGCTTCTACCCAGAGACTCACAAGCTTCTGAACCGTTGGTTCCTTACGCTGATGATGCCCCGTTTCCTCCAAGCTGCCGATGCGGTCATCGCCGTGTCTGAGTGGACCAAGAAGGACGCAATAGAGCTATATGGCCTCGACGAAGACAAGGTCAGGGTAGTATACGAGGGGGTGAACCCCATGTTTCGCCCTGCGTCGGAAGACAGGATTTCCGCCCTGCGCCAGAAGTACGGCATCCTCAAGAAGTTCATCCTGTCGGTGGGCACCATCGAACCCCGCAAGAACTTGACGTCGCTCCTGGAGGCGTATCGCTCCCTCAAGGACCATGAACCCGAGTTGCAGCTCGTGATCGTGGGCAAGAAAGGGTGGCTGTATGAAGGTTTCTTTCGCAGGCTGCGTGAGTTGAGCCTGGAGGATGACGTCATCTTCCCGGGCTTCGTCCCCGACGAGGATCTGCCACCGCTCTACAGCGCCGCTGATCTCTTTGTCTTTCCCTCACTCTATGAAGGCTTCGGCCTTCCGGTGCTGGAGGCCATGGCCTGTGGCACACCGGTTGTCACGAGCAACGCCTCCAGCCTGCCAGAAGTGACCGCTGAAGCAGCACTGTTGGTAGACCCCCACGACATAGGGGCACTGATCCGCGCCGCGACGGCGGTACTGGACAGCAAGGAACTCCGTGGTGAATTACGCGCCAAAGGCCCCAGACAGGCCGCCAAGTTCAGTTGGGAGAAAGCTGCTCGTGAGACGTTGGTCGTCTACACGTCGCTGCTGGCAGCCCGACCCAAGCCTTGAGGCGAGGCGAATGCAGCCCATGCCTGTCGATCACATACCGCTCCGCAGTAGGGCCGGGTTATGCCAGAGAGGAAGTAGTCTTGCGAATCGGCATTGATGGACGGTACATCGAGGATCACTTCCCGGGCATCGGGCGGTACACGTACAACCTGATCAATAATATCCCAGAGATTGCACGCGAGGCCAATTTCGTAGTTCTCCACGACCCAAGGCTGCTCAATACGCGCTACGACGTGGAGGCTCTGGCCCGCCATCCCAATCTCCAGCTGGTAGAGGTGGATATTCCCACCCTCTCGTTGCAAGAGCAGTACCGGCTGCGTTCCCTGGCGAAACGGCTTTCGCTGGACCTTCTCCACTCCGCGTACTACATCAAGCCCTACTGGTTGCCCTGCCCCTCTGTGGTGACCATCCACGATCTAATGCCCATGATCTACCCCCAGCATCTACCATATCCCTGGACCGCGTGGCTCTTTCGAGCCACTGCTCGCCTGGCCGCGCGGAGCGCAACACACAACATCGGTGTTTCAGAGTCCACCAAGCGGAA
>CAZBJW010000202.1:5110-8140 GCA_964492135.1 uncultured Anaerolineales bacterium | reverse complement strand
GTCCAGTGCTTCTCGACCATAACCCGCGAATCACCTCTCCTATCGGCGGGACTTCCTGTGGTCCGCGAGGACCTCCTTGGCCACGTCACCGATCTCGCCGAAGTGGTCCACCATGCGGGCTCCTGCTCCCCGCAGAGCCTCCACCTTCCCCTGCGCCGTACCCCGACCTCGCGATACAATCGCCCCAGCGTGCCCAAAGCGCATACCGGCTCTGGCGTAGCGACCGGAGACGTAACCGACAAAGGGCTTGGTGAAGCCTCCGGCTTTGATGAAGTCCGCCGCATCCTCTTCCACGCTGGTCCCGATCTCGCCGAAGAAGGCCACCATCTCGGTCTCTTCGTCCTCCTCGAGCAGCGTCAAGAGGTCGATCAGAGTGGTCCCCACGAAGGCATCACCCCCCATTCCTATGGCCGTGGACTGGCCCAGACCGACCCGGTTCAGGTAGTATGCTAGCGTGGTGGTGTTGCCGCCGCTCCTGGAGACGACTCCCACAGGCCCGGGCTTGAAGAACTCTCTTGCCAGATCAGCCCTGGCGCCGATCATGCCCACCAACGCCTTGCCGGGACTGACCAGCCCAATCGTATTGGGACCGATTACTCGTGCATTGCCGCGGCGGGCATAGGCGATCACCTCCAGCATATCTTGCTGGGGCACCCTTTCGGGATGAAGAGTCACCAGTCCAATGCCGCCATCTATGGCTTCGAAGGCCGCGGTCTTGGCGGCGCGAGCAGGTACGAAGATCGCACTCACTGAGATCTGAGGATGATTCTCCTTGGCCTCCTGGACGGTGTCATACACAGGGACATCCTCGACGGTCCGGCCCCCTCGCCCTGGTGTCACTCCCGCCACTACCTTGGTCCCGTACTCCTTCATCAGGCGCACGCGTATCTGCGCCTCCCTCCCCGTTATCCCCTGCACCAGCACCTGGGTGCTCTCATCGATCAGGATAGCCATCATGCCCCCCTCATATAGGTAGGTTTCTCGGAAAGATCCTTGAGATACTCGTCCAACTCCGGAAGGGGCAACGTGATGCTAATGGCCTTGTTGCCGTACAGTTCACAGTCCAATTCGCAGCCCAGATCCTCCGTGCAAGCACCACGCTTGACCTCGTCAAGCGTAGGCTTCAGAGCGGGCACTCCATCCTTCAACTCCAGGATCTGGCCCTGGCCCGGTGCATTGCATACCTTCACACAGGCCTTGGTCTCACAGGACTCGCACTTCTCGAGGTCTATTCTGATAGTTCCTCCCGACCTTACCTCAAACTCCAGGACCTTCATCGCCAGCCCCCTGTCTCCCGCCTCCACTCCCTGTATAGCGCGTCAAAGATTGCGGCCGCCTCCTTCTCCGTAGTATCCCTGCCCAAGACCCTGGTCCACCGTCCATCACTGATACCGTGTTCGTGGAACAGATCCAGGGCCACATCGTCCCAAGCCCCTCTGAACGCCAAAACCGAGGGAATATTGGGCTGCCCACCGGTTGAGGGATACAGTTCCTTGAAGGCCTTGATGATGCCTCTGGCCGTGTTTTCCAGTTGCTGGCTGGACACACAGGACACGAACACATAGCCCTCGATCTGCGGCTGAGACATGATCACCTTGGTGATCCTGTACAACTTGGAACCAACAGGGTTCCCTGAGCTGTCGCAGAAGTTGATGGGGTAGTACCCAAGGGGCACGAGTTCGTCCATGGTAGTGAGGCTGGTTCCCGCCCCCACACAGTCAAAGCCGATGGGCACTTTGCCCTCTGCTCTGGTGAAGGAGCCATCCGGGTCTATCTGGACGAAATGCACGGATCCCCGATGGTCATCCTCATCGATGGTCCCAGCCGCGATCTCCAACGGCGTGGCCGCTCTCTCCCCAGCTTCCTCCGCCACGTCCAAATCGAGGGAGGTCTGCCTTGCCAGGGAGTCGTCATCGATGTCCACCCGCGCATCAAGAGCCACCGCAGCTCCCTCTATCAGGGCGAGCGGGTTTATCTCGGCCAACTTGCAGTCAAACTCCCGGTATACTTGATAGAGATTCGTGTACAGATTGGCCAAGGTCAGCATCTGCCTGCTGTCGAGTCCTTCGACCTGTCTCACCAGGTTCAAGGCGTCGTAGTAGTACAAGCCCCGCAGTATGTCGATAGGCATGGTCAGAACGGCCGCGGCCTCCGCCCGGGCCGTCTCCTCGATATCCACCCCTCCCTGCGGAGAGTATATGGCCACCGGCTGCCTGCTCGAAGGATCGGCCGTCACCGCCATGTAGACCTCCTTCACGACGTCCGCTCTCCGCTCTATCAAGAGTTCCTTGGTGGGGGAACCATGGATCTCCTTCCCTAGCAGCTGCTTCACTGCCCCAACCAGCGAGCCCTGATTCTCCGCGAACAGTATGGCCCCTGCCTTGCCTCGACCACCCCAGAAGGTCTGAGCCTTCACCGCGACGGGAAAGCCCACCTCCTCAGCCGCAGTCTTGGCCTCGTCAAGGCTCCGGACGACCCTACCCTCGGGCACCGGTATGCCCTTCCGTTTGAAGAGAGCCTTGCCTTGATACTCCAACAATCTCGCCACGCACCATCCTCCTTGATCACCGAGCGAAGATGTGCTCGGGAACGAAGATGTAGCCCTCCATGATTCGTCGTGCGGTCCTGCCGAGTAAAGCACGCCGCAGCATTGGCCCGGCCTCGCCAGACTCAACTTCCGCCTCCACCTCGATAACTCCTGAAGGATGTCCAATCCGCAACACATGCTCCCCCGGTGACGAGCGCGCCACCTCGTTGACCAGCGTCCCCGGTATCTTGGCAGCCGCACCCGTGCAGACGGTCCCAGTGATGGGATATGCCTTGTGCATCTTCAACATGAACAGCAAACGAGAGACAAGGTCGATCCTGGCCGTGCCCACTTCTTCTTCCGTCGTGAAACTGACATAAGGCCGAGGAGGTTCGACCAGGGCGATGAAGGGTACATAAGGACTTGCGGTTGCCGCATCCTCCCAATCGTCGACCATTCCCATCACCTGTGCTGCATGTCCGCGCACCCTCTCGATAGTATCC
>CAZBJW010000202.1:0-5100 GCA_964492135.1 uncultured Anaerolineales bacterium | reverse complement strand
TCTCGGATGGCGATTCCGTGCCCGTCAGACCCAAGCGCGAGGCCCTTATAAAGGCCACGGGATTACCCGCGTCCACCATGGAGACCTCCACCTGCCCCACTCCCTCCACATCCAACGTGTCCCGCACGTTTCCTGTGGGCAGCATCTGGCCGGTGACCGCGCCCGCCGTGTCCGAGAAGTCCAGCATGATCCTGGCCCCGGTGCCCGGCACGCCATCGATACGATAGTTCCCCAAGATGGCGGCTTTCCCCTCGGCCACCGGCACCTCAGCGATGATGATACTGTTCGTGTTAGTCTGGTGGATCCTGACCCGCGTCACCGGTTCGACCGCATCCACCAGGCCCTCGTCAACGGCAAAAGGTCCAACTCCCGAGGAGATGTTGCCGCAGTTCCCGGCGTAGTCCACGAAGGGCGCACTGAGACTTACCTGACCGAACGTATAATCCACATCGGCGTCCTCGCGGGTGGGTGGCCCGATGATGGCCAACTTGCTTGTCAGAGCATCAGCACCACCGATGCCGTCTATTTGCCTGATGTCTGGGCTGCCATACATCGCCAGAATGACTCTGTCACGCAGATCAGGGTCGGGAGGGAGTTCGTTTCTCATCACGTACAAACCTCTGCTCGTGCCCCCTCGCATCAGAACACAGCGTATTCTGCGCTGTTGCGGCATATCCCTCATCTCCTTGAGACTAGCGCTCCGCCACCTGGGACAGTTGTTTCCTCACATAGGTAGTCAAACCACCGGCAGCAAGAATCTCCTCCAGAAAGCCAGGCAAAGGCTTGAAATCAAACTCGACGCCCTTGGACCGATTCTCGATCTTGCCCACAGAGGCGTCTACCCACACTTCGTCTCCTTCATCGATGCCGTCCACTGCGTCGACACACTCCACAGGCAGTATTCCCAGGTTTATGCAGTTCCTGAAGAATATGCGGGCGAAGGACTTGGCGATGAGGCACGATACGCCCATCGCCTTCAAAGCCACGACAGCGTGCTCTCGCGAACTGCCGCACCCGAAATTCTCTCCTCCAACAATCATGTCGCCCGCGCGGAAGGGACCGGCCAGTTCCGGATATCTCTCCTCAAAGCAATGACTGGCCAGTTCCTCAGCATCTGTGAGAGTGAGGTACCGGCCAGCGATGATTTGATCGGTATCTACGTTGTCGCCAACCTTCCAAGCTTTCCCCGCCAGCGCTTTCAATGGACAGCTTCCTCCGGATGGACTATTCGACCGGTCACGGCGGATGCAGCAACTACGGCCGGTGAAGCGAGATACACCTCGCTGTCCGGATGGCCCATACGCCCCACGAAATTGCGATTGCTGGTGGAGACAGCTCTCTCGCCGGCCGCTAGAAGGCCCATGTGGCCTCCGAAGCACGGGCCGCAGGTCGGAGTGCTGACAGCAGCTCCCGCGACCACGAAACTCTCCAGCAGCCCCTCTCTCAGAGCTCGCAGATACGTGTCCAGGGTGGCAGGGATAACCACCAGACGTACCCCATCGGCCACTTGTCTGCCCTGCAGTATGGCCGCCGCACTCCGAAGGTCCTCGATCCGACCGTTGGTACAGGAGCCGATGAACGCCATGTCTATTGTGACGTCGCTTGCCTCGCTCACCGGCTTCACATTGTCCGGTGCGAAGGGAAAGGCAACCTGAGGTCCGATGTCCTCACAGGCGAACTCGTGAGTAGTCTCATAGCGGGCGTCAGGATCGCTCGTGAAGATCTCATATGGATGAGAAGTTCTTTCTCGCAAATACCGCTCGGTCTCCTTGTCGACGGCTATGATCCCGTTCTTGGCCCCCGCCTCCACGGCCATGTTACACATGGTGAATCGATCACTGATGGCCAATCCCTCAATGGTTGGGCCACAGAACTCCATGGCCTTGTAGATCGCGCCACCAACACCAACTCTTCCTAGCGTGTAAAGCATCAGGTCCTTGCCAGTCACCCACTTCTGCAACCGGCCTGAGTAGTACAGTCGTAAAGACTCAGGAACCTTGACCCAGGTCTGGCCAAGAGCCATGGCGGCGGCGATGTCGGTACTCCCCATTCCCGTAGCGAAAGCACCCAGCGCACCGTAGGTAGTGGTATGCGAATCGGCCCCCACAACGACGGCGCCTGGAAGGATCAGTCCTTGCTCAGGCAACAGAGCATGGCAAATACCTGACTGACCACAACCTGGCTCGTAGTGGTGAAGCAGGCTCTGTTCCTGCGCGAAGTCCCGCACCGCCTTTATCTGTTCCGCAGCCTTCGTGTTGGCGGCCGGCGCGAAGTGGTCGTTGACGGTCACCACTCTTCCCACATTGAAGACCCGCGTGGCACCCATTCTTCTGAATTCCTGGATAGCCAAAGGAAGAGTGACATCGTGCCCCATCACTAAGTCGACCTTGACTCTGATCATGTCGCCAGGTTCGACCGTGTCCCGGCTGGCGGCCCGGGCGAGGATCTTCTCCGTGATGGTCATGGGCATGGCAAATACCCGGTCTCCTCTTGCCAGATCAGTTGGCAAATCCGATTCCGGCCGCAGCCCCCTAGAGGTACGGCAACTCGGGCATCCGAGCAGTGCCCGCGCCCAACTCCTCCTCGATTCTCAGCAACTCGTTAAGCTTGGCCGGACCCTTGCCTCCTACCGCGAACTTGTTGGCAGGGCATGCCCAGGCTACCGCGAGCTGGGCAATCGCTGTGTCCTCGGTTTCGCCTGACCTGCAGGACTTGATGGGCATGTAGCCGTTCCTCTTGGCCAGATCCACCGTGCGCAAGGCGTCGGTGAGCGTCCCTGTCTGGTTGGTCTTGACAATCAATGAGTTGGCCGCCCCCATCCTGAGCCCCTTGGCCAGTCTCTCGCTGTTGGTACAGAACAGGTCGTCGCCGCAGATCAAGAGTTTCCGGCCGTACTTCTCGGTCATCTCCACGTAGGACTCGAAGTCGTCGTCGTGAACGAAATCCTCCACATAGTACATGGGGAAGGTGTCGATGATCTTGGACATGTATTGCAGTTGCTCCGCCGTGGTCCTCTCCACACCCTCTTGATGATAGACATACACCTTTCTGCGGGGGTCCCAGAAGTTGGCCGCAGCTACATCCAGACCCAGCCTCATCTCTACTCCCCTCTTGACGCGCATCTCCTCCGCGACCTCTGTCAGCGCTTCCAGAGCCTCCCAGTCGGTGATCGATGGCACCCACGCCGATTCATCATCAGTCGCACCGTTGAATTCAGGATACCTCTCCTTGCACACCTCGCCCACTCGATGCCACGCCTCGACGACGGCCCAGACCGCTTCGGACATCGTCTTGGCATTGACCGGTATCATCTGGTGCTCCTGCATATCTGGAGCGATCCCTACTCTGGCGTGCGGCCCCCCGCCTATCATATTAGAGATGGGATAGGAGAGTTCATTGTTGAAAGGCGTGCCCAGATACCTGTATAATGGTATCCCCAGCCCGTTGGCAGCTGCCTTGGCCACGGCAAGAGACACCACCATGGCCGTATTCCCGCCTATCCGGGAGTAGTTCCTGGTACCGTCAATCTCACGCAGTATAGCATCCACCCTCTCCTGCTCGAGGACATCCTGGCCCGCTAGCCTTGGCTTGAGGAGAGTGTCGACCATCTCGAGGGCCGCGTTCACACCGCCTTCCGGATATGCCGGGGGTTCAAACTCCCCTCTGCTGCCGGGTGCGCCCAGCGGCGCTGACGCTCTACCGTCGGAGCATTCAGCGATCACATCCACCTCGATTGACATCTCCGCCCTAGTATCCACCACCTTGCGAGCGCGCAAATCTACAATCAGGTTGCTCATCAATGGAATCCTCCTTGGATGCGCTTAGCATCCCGATCATCACTATCATTATACACCATTCGCGATGCTTGTCAAGGATTTGTTGTATATTCCGCACCACAATTGCGCCAGGTGAGAAGAGACTGCGCACTCATTGTAGTTGTTCGCCATATGGACACGCGGTTGTATAATAGAGAATTTCGACTTGACAGCGGTGGAATAATGCTGTATAATGCAGTAAGATTGGGGTCCAAGACTGCTCGATTTGCCTCACGAGAAGGAACTTGGATTCCTCTGACGTTCAACTGAGGAACCGTTTCTTTGATGATCATCGTTCATTGGCTGCGATATCCTCACGCCTCCCGGAAGCCCCCAGTCGCTGTGCCAGCGGCCCGCCCTCATGTATCCGATACCACGACCACGAGCATTCCGCAATACTTTACGGAGAGGAATTCCAGACTCATGAAGACCGACACGCTCAGAGGTAGAGACTTTCTTACCATAGCCGACTTCAGCCGCGAAGAGATCGAAACGATCATCGACGTGGCTCTGGACTTGAAGAGGAAATTCGCCCTCCGGGAGCCGCATAGACTGCTGCAGGACATGACCCTGTTCATGATTTTCTATGGAATGTCCCTTCGCACCAGGAACAGCTTCGAAGCCGGCATGACCCAGCTGGGCGGCCATGCTCACTACCTATCTCCTGGTGAGATTTACACCCCGGCCCTTGACGACGAGGTGCGAGAGTACCGGACCGAGAATGTTTCGGACGTGGCCCGTGTGCTGAGCCCTATGGGTCACGGCATCGCCATTCGCTGCTTCGGCAAAGCCGTGGACTGGGTATACGGAGCAGGCCAAAAGGTTCTGGAGGGCTTCGCCAAATGGGCAGATATCCCCGTCATCAACATGGAGTCCGATGTGTACCACCCCTGCCAGGACATGGCTGACATACTCACGATGAAGGAAAAGCTCGGCCAGCTTCAAGGGAAGAAGTTTGTGATGAGTTGGGCCCGGTCTCCTCGCTCTCAGAAGCCCCTCAGCGTCGCACACAGCGCCTTATTGGTGACCAGCCTGATGGGAATGCGTATCACCTTAGCTCATCCTGAGCAATTCGATCTCGACCCCAAGATCATGGGAATTGTGAGGGCCAACGCGGAGAGATATGGCGGCTCAGTGGAAGTCGTCCACGACATGCGTGAGGCTTGCCAGGGAGCCGACGTCGTGTACGCCAAGGGCTGGACTTCCCGGCACTACTTCCCTCCGGAAACGAACAGGCCGATGCCGGATGACGTCCAGAAGCTATTCGAAGAGAACGCCCACTGGA
>CAZBJW010000201.1:0-8203 GCA_964492135.1 uncultured Anaerolineales bacterium | reverse complement strand
CGTCCGCGGTTGATCGAACGGTTGAACGCCGGGCTCCACCGCAAGCTCACCCTCATCTCCGCCCCGGCCGGTTTTGGCAAGACCACGCTGCTGAGCGAATGGGTCGTGCGATGCGAGCGGCCCGTGGCTTGGCTCTCGCTGGACCAGGGCGACAGCGAGCCACCGCGCTTCTGGACCTACCTCATTGCCGCTCTGCAAACCATAGAGGCCGGCATGGGCGAAGCCGCGCTTGCGATGCTCCAATCCGCTCAGCCTCCACTTCCTGCCTCTGCCTCCACTACCGAGGCAGAGGGGATCGAGGCGATTCTGACGGCCTTGATCAATGAGATCGAAGTCATCCCGGAGGACCTCGTTCTCGTCCTCGATGACTACCACGTGATCGGGGCACGAGCCATCCACGACGGTCTCACTTTTCTACTCCACCATCTACCACCACAGATGCACCTGGTCATAGCCACTCGCGCCGATCCTCCATTGCATCTTGCGCACCTCAGAGGCTCGGGGCAGTTGACCGAACTGCGCTTGACCGACCTGCGCTTCACACGCGACGAAGCCACTGAGTTTCTTAACCGAGCAATGGGCCTGCAACTTTCGGCTGATGATGTGGCCGCTCTTGCCGCCCGGACCGAAGGTTGGATCGCTGGGCTGCAGATGGCAGGGGTCTCGATGCAAGGGCGGGAGGACACCAGCAGTTTTGCCCGAACCTTGACTGGTAGCAGCCGACACATACTCGACTATTTGATTGAAGAGGTCCTTCAACGCCAGCCCGATCCCGTCCAGTCGTTCTTGCTCCAGACCTCCATATTGGACCGCCTGACTGGCCCCTTGTGTGACGCCGTCACCGGCCAGGACGACGGGCAAGCGACCCTGGAGAGTATAGAGCGGGCCAATCTGTTCATCGTCCCCTTGGACGACGAGCGGTCTTGGTATCGCTACCACCGTCTCTTCGCCGACTTGCTGCGGGCGCGACTCCAGGAGACGCTGCCAGGCCAAGTGCTCGAACTGCACCGCCGCGCTGCGATGTGGTATGAGCAGAACGGCTTTTCCTCTGGGGCCGTTCACCATGCCCTGGCGACCAAGGACTTCCACCTGGCAGCCGATGTGATCGAACGTGCGACCCTTGACATTACCACCTGGTCGAGTACCGATGTGGCGACTCTACTGGGTTGGCTGAAGGCGCTGCCCGATGACGTTGTGCGCGCCAAACCCTGGCTTAGGCTGTTCAACTCCCGCGCACTCTTTGTGTCCGGTCAGCCGGAAGCCGGCGAACATATCCTGCAAGAGCTTGAGCAGTGGTTACAGGACAGTGCCACGGCATCGGATGCCGAGAAGGTATTAGGACTCGTCGGTTCAGACCGTGCGGGGTATGCTGTCGTGCGCGGCGATGTACGACAGGCCATGGAATTCGCGCGTCGAGCCCTGAAACACGTGCCAGAGGACGACGCGATCGCACGAGTCCGCGCGACTGCCACCCTGGGAATGGCTTGCTTGCGCGCAGGCGACGTTTCTGAAGCGCGCCGAGCTTTCTCACAGGCCATCGACGCCACCCTTGCGGCGGCTATGCCCTTTGCGGCCGTGCCCCTTATGTGTAATCTGGCCGCGACCCAAATCGTTCAGGGGCAGCTTCGCCAAGCCTTCAAGACCTGCGAACGGGCCATGGAACTGGGTACAGTTGATGGGGAGCGCATGTCCCTGACGGGTTTCGTTGGGCTGGCATTGGGGCAAATCCTATACGAGCAGAACGATCTCCAGGCTGCCGAGCGCTACCTGTTGGATGGTCTCGAACTATTGAGCCGTGGGGGAATTGCAGAGAGTCTTGGCAATATACACGCGGTGCTGGCGCTGGTGAAACAGGGGAAGGGTGACGCCGAGGGAGCCCTGGCCGAGATTCAACAGGCAGTCGAGAGTGCACAGCACGGGAGTATTCCGCGCATCTCCATCGAGGCATCTGCGTATCAGGCGCGCATCTGGCTGGCGCAGGGCAAGCTTGATTCGGCTGCCATCTGGGCGCGCGAGTATCGCCAGATCGGCGAGACAGAGTACCTGCGGGAGTTTGAAGACTTGACGCTGGCGCGCCTGCTGCTGGCCGAGGACCAGCCGGCTGAGGCGCTGGCCTTGCTCGAGAATATGCTGCCACCGGCCGAGGCTGCCGGACGCATGGGACCGGCCATCGAGATCCTGGCCTTGCGCGCGCTGGCCCTGGAGGCAGTGGGCGACGTGAGCGGAGCACTCCACGCCTTGGGGCGGGCACTCGAGCTGTCCGAGCCGGAGGGCTACGTGCGTCTTTTCGTCGACGAAGGAGAGCCCATGGGCAGGCTGTTGAGGCACGCCGCATCCCGGGGCATACTGCGCGGCTATGTGAGCCAACTCCTCGCGGCGTTCGAGGTGTCACAGTTCGGGCGCGCGGAGGAGTCGCCCCTGTCCCCCCACACTCAACCCCTCATCGAGCCCCTGACCGACCGTGAACTAGAGGTGCTCCGCCTTCTCGCAGAGGGCCTTTCCAACTCTGAGATCGGCCGGCGGCTTTTCATCTCGTTGCCCACCGTCAAGTCACACACCCGCAACATCTATGGCAAGCTCGCCGTCCACAGTCGCAGGCAGGCTGTCGCCCAGGCAACAACGTTGGGCATTTTGCCTCCGGCCTAGCAGCCCCCTGTTTACCCACTCCACTTGATCCGGCCGGCACGGCCCCTTCTGTGCTGGCTTTTCTTCGTCCCCTCTCATCCCGTGTGCACCCCCGAATCATACCTCAATCATACCGTTCGGACGATGCGGATCATACCACTCTTGCGCTATGCTGGGAGTGACATTGGAAAACAGAACACAAACACGGGAGTAGTTCACGATGACGGAGCAAGACAGGTATCAGATTCGAGTTCAGGGTTGGATCGGCGAAGGCTGGGCCAACTGGTTCGATGGGATGGCGATGATCTACGAAGGCGCAGAGGATGATTCGCCCATTACCATACTCACCGGCCCGGTCGGCGACCAGGCTGCCTTGCGTGGCCTTCTGACCAAGATCTGGGACTTGAACCTGACCTTGCTTTCCGTAACTCGTTGCAAATAGAAAGGAGCAAGATCAAATGAGTGACACGGTCAAATCATTCAACGAACTGACCGCAGAGCAGCAGTCGCACGCTGGAGGCAAAGGCGGCACGCTGGCCAGGCTTTACCAGGCCGACTACCCGGTGCCGGATGGGTTTGTCATCCTGCCCACCGCCTTTGTCGATGACGAGCTAACGCCCGAAGCCTGGACACAGGTCCAGGCGCATCTCAACTATCTACGCGGAACGGATGGCAAGACTGCGTTCGCCGTGCGTTCATCTGCGATGAGTGAGGATTCGGCTCAGGCCTCGTTTGCTGGCGAGTTCGAGACCGTGCTGAATGTACGGACCGACGAGGAGATCCGCAAAGCCATCCACACGGTGTACCGCTCACGGCAAAGTGAGCGTGTACAGGCCTATAGTCAGGCCAAAGGCATGAGTACAGCGCATGAGGTCGCCGTCGTCGTCCAGCAGTTAGTGCGCGCAGAGAGCTCCGGTGTGTTGTTCACTGCCAACCCGGTCACCGGCCAGCGTGATCAGGCCATGATCAGCGCATCCTGGGGGCTGGGCGAAGCCATCGTGGCTGGAGTGGTGACGCCCGACACGCTAATAGTGGACAAGGCGACCGGCCGCGTGCTCTCGCGCGAAACGGCTGACAAGCAGGTGATGACTGTGCTTCTGGGGAACGCCACGGAAGAGCAACCCACTCCTGAGACGAGTCGCCGGGCACCCGTGCTCTCCGACGCACAAGCGGCCGAACTCGTGCAGTTGGGCACGCGGATCGAGGCGCTCTGCGGTATGCCCGTGGACATCGAGTGGACGTTAGCCGAAAAGCGGTTCGCCATCGTCCAGGCCCGACCGATCACGGCCCTGCCCGCGCCCGAACCGCCCGCTCCGACCGAGTGGAAGCTGCCGAAGGGCGATTATATCGCCATGCGCAACAACATAGTAGAATTGATGGCCGAGCCGCTAACGCCTCTATTCGGCACGTTGGGCCGGAGTGCTGTCAACGCCAGCATGGGTCGGCAGCTGACCAGCTTTTTTGGCAGGCCAGGTGTCGCACCGGAGGAGCTCATCGTGACCGTCAATGAATACGCCTACTACAATGGCTCGCTCTCGCCTGGGCAGATGGGGAGGATACTCTTGGACTGTGTTGGGATTATGAAGCGCATGTTCACCGGTGCGGTGGAGCGGTGGGTGGATGTAGGGCGCCCGCGCTACGTTGCCACCGTGGAGCGCTGGCAGGCCAAGCGCTGGCGCGAGTTCTCGGCCACCGAGCTTCTGAGCGCTGTGCGCGAGATTTCGGAAGCGGCGATTGACGCCTATATGGCACTTGTGTCCGGCGTCATTCCGGCCGCCTGGATCACCGAAGCCCTGTTCACCATAGCCTACGACAAACTGATCAAGCGGCGCGACGATCCGACAGCGCCCGCCTATCTACTGGGATTTGACAGCGCGCCCATCCGCGCTGAAAAGTCGTTGTACGACCTGGCCGAGTGGGTCCGCGCGCGCGGCGGGCTGGCCACCTACCTGATTCACACACCAGCACCGCAACTCGCCGCCCAACCTGCAGACGGCCAGACGCCGCCAGACGTGGATGGCGACGATTGGACCGAGTGGCAGAGCCGCTTCCAGGCACACCTGCAACGCTACGGCCACACTATCTACAATCTCGATTTTGCCAACCCGGTGCCCGCCGATGATCCGGCGCCGCTGCTGGACACGTGCAAGTTGTTCATCAGCGGTCAGGGGGTCAACCCGCACGCGCGCCAGCAGGCTGCCGCCGAGCGACGCGAGCAGGCGACGCTAGCCATGCTGAAGAGGCTGAAAGGACTGCGCCTGAAGCTCCTCAGCAAACTCATCGCGCCCGCTCAACGCTACGCGCCTCTGCGCGAAGATGGGTTGGCGGATGTTGGTCTGGCCTATCCCTTGCTGCGGCAAATGCTCCGAGAGTTGGGCCGCCGCTTGGCCGAGGGCGGAATGATCGAGAAGCCCGACGACATCTTCTGGCTGAAGCAGGGCGAAGTTGAGGAAGCCGCGGACAGGCTAGATCGCGGCGAGGCATTGAGTTGCCTGAGTGCGACCATCCCGCAGCGCAAAGCGATTTGGCGCGCCGCCAAGCGTGTCACGCCGCCGATGAGTCTTCCTCAGCTCAAATTCCTGGGGATGGACATGCAGAAAATCAAGACGGCGCGAGCTAGAGGGCGCAACGGAGACACCCTCAAAGGTGTTGCGGTCAGCCCTGGCTGCGTGAGCGCCCCGGCCTCCGTCCTGCATGGCCCGGAGGACTTTGCTCAGATGAAGGCAGGCGATGTGCTCGTGGCCGCGATCACCACGCCAGCTTGGACGCCGTTATTTGCCCGCGCGGCAGCTATCGTCACCGACGTGGGCGGGCCGCTCAGCCACGGCTCGATTGTGGCGCGGGAATACGGCATCCCGGCCGTGTTGGGCACGGGCGCGGCGACCAGACGCATTCGCAGTGGTCAAGTGGTCACCGTGGATGGCAGTGCGGGTGTGGTTACCCTATCGAAGAGCGGGGAATCGAAGGAGTAGGAAAGTAACATGCAGAGTGAAGGCAGGAGGATGCCAGTGATGTCGCTCGTGAGATGGGTATCCCCGCCGCCGTCGTCGGCGGCAGCTCCGCGATGCACCTGCGCACCGGTGGCCGGGTACTTCGAGTGAGAATATAGGTCACCTGACCAAGAAGAAGACTAGCCACCTGGTCAATATCGAAATCCCCCGGATGGCCGATGCGTCTGGGGGATTCTCCTTGTATATTGAAGCTAGATTGCTTCACAAGGAGTATGGAGATGGAACTGACGTTGAGAGGATATGGTATCAGGGTTAGGGTCCTGCGGGATCAGGTTGAGGAGAAGACAAGCCATATCGTGAAGCAGGTGTACCGCCGTCGCTCCTCGGAGCAACATCTGGATCACCAGAACGAGTACCTCCAGGCCTCCGGTTCCCGCTACGTGTCACCGATCAGGTAGTCCCGACGCGGCCTGGCGGCGGCAGAGAAAACGAGGAGATCATGAAAACGGTTGGTTTGCTGATTGTCATCGCCTTGTGTGTCGTACTTGGAGTGCTTGCGGCAAGGATCTATCTCCGCTATCGGCATGACATGGCTCTTGCCCGAGAGCGGGTATTGGCTGGCAGCCAGATCAGCGAGACCGATTCTGGCCCGACTGAATATGCATCCGTCGGGGAGGGTTACCCTGTACTGGTGATACACGGGGCTGGCGGAGGGTACGATCAAGGCCTCTTGCTGTCGCAATTTGTGAGCGATGATCTGCGCCTGATCGCTCCGTCGCGCTTCGGCTACCTTCGGACTCCACTTCCTGCAGATGCCTCCGTCGCTGCACAGGCCGACGCCTACGCAGACCTGCTGGATGCCCTGGACATCCGGCAAGTGACCGTCGTGGGCATATCAGCAGGTGGGCCATCGGCTCTGCAATTCGCCTGCCGCCACCCGGACCGTACATCAGCGCTGGTGATGTTGTCGGCAATCAGCCATGTCGATCCGCCAATGGATGCCCTGCAAACCGGCGTCTTCAATGTGATGTTCCGGTCAGATTTCGTCTATTGGCTCCTTGCAACCCACTTTCCGTCGAACCTGGTGTCGATGTTTGGAGTACCTGGCGACGTCCAAGCCGGGCTGAGCCGAATTGAAAAGGAGTGGATCTCGGAATTTCTGCAAAGCATGCACCCCATGAGTCTGCGGCAAGTGGGCATATTCAACGATGTCCGAAACCAACAGAATCCGCGAGACTGTCCTCTTGAGAATATTGCCGCGCCAACATTGGTGATTCACGCTGTCGATGACTCGCTGGTATCCTTCAGTCATGGCCAACATACTGCCCAAAACATCACAGGTGCGCAATTTCTGGAATTGGAAAGTGGCGGGCATATTCTTATGGGACAGCACGAGAGAGTCAGGTCGGAAGTGGAGGAGTTTCTGAGACAGCATATACAAGCAGAGGTAGGATAGGCAAACTAGCGAGGTACGGAGCACCCATGCGTTTGAGTGTCCCAAGAGCCCCATAATGGATGCTGGTTATCACTCGGCACTTCGCTTTCATTTCGACGATGGTGCTGCTGTGCGGCGCGGGTGGACGGGAAAGGATTGGAAGAGGTGGAGATCCTGAGGACGGACATTGGCGACCTGAGACGAGCAGCGCTTCTACTCTTGCGCCCTGTTGTGTCGCGGTAGTAGTGCCCGTACCCCATGTCGAACTCAACACCGTGTTTCTGGTCTCTGCTTCGGATGAGGGTAATGCAGATACACTGTATGAACAAGTCTTGCTGCCAGCTGTAGAGGCAGTGGCTCCATTGGAGTAGGCTTCAAGGGTGGAGATGATATTGGTCACGTGACCAATGGAAAGATTAGCCGACTGGGTAATCCACAAATCCCCCAGATGGCCGATGTGTCTGGGGGATTCACCTTGTATAGTGGGTCTAGCTTGAATCACAGGGAGGCAAAGATGGAACTGACGCTGAGAAGATACGGAATCTCGGTGAAGGTGCTGCGGCAGGAGGTTGAGGAGCAGACAGAGCGCATAGTGAGGCAGGTATGTCGGCATCGCTCCTCAGACCCGTATCGGGATCACCAGAAGGAACAACTCCAGGCCTCCGGCTCCCGTTACGTGTCGCCCATCAGGTAGTCCGGCTACGGCCTGAGAGGGCTGAGAAGACAAGGACGTTCATGATGGCACAGAATGTGACTGCCAAGGACAACCAGCGAGGAACGTACCAGTCTGAGATCTCCGAGGTCTCCGAAGACCTCGGAGATCTGGGTACCCTCGCCATGCACGGCGGCGGGGATCAAGGAGGATCATGATGGTCGAGAACATCGATTCGAAAGGGCGCGAACGGCGGGCTTACATGGGGTACCATGAGGATGGTCTACTGGACCTTCTAGTCGGCTTGGCGATTCTGCTCGGTGGCCTGAACATGCTACTGGATTGGGAGATCTCGCTGGGGGCACTGTGGGTCGTTGTATGGCTGCCATTGTGGCTGGCCGCCAAGAGGTGGATCACCGCCCGGCGTATGCCCGCCGTCGAAGTCTCGGAGGAGCAGTATGCGGGCATGATGAGGGCAGCTGTATTCATCGTAGTGGTACTGATCCTGGCGGTCTTCGCGGGCATGATAGTGCTGTGGGG
>CAZBJW010000200.1:0-8247 GCA_964492135.1 uncultured Anaerolineales bacterium | reverse complement strand
GTATGCGGTGGACTTCGGTTTTCGCGGATTTCCTCGTGCCAAGTTGCCCTTTGCTCCCCATTTCCGTGCACGCCATCAGGTGACTGCCACCGATTCGCGTTGCACCTGTCCCAGCAGATGTGCCATGACCAGATAGTACCAGAACAAGGTGAAGAGCAGGCCGACGAAGCAGGCCATCACGCCCAAGTAGGAGATGCACGCCGCCGCCAGAGCGAGAGCAAGGGCCACAATATAGTTGGCTATGTTGTCCCTGATGAAGCTGAGGATCTTTCCGAACTGGAAGGCGGAAAGGAAGTCCCCGGTGACCGCATACCTGATCATGGCAGCCGGCGCAACGAACATCACCGCAATCGCATAGGGCAAGTAGACACAGTTCGAGCAGGCCTGGAACATTCGCGCCATGTTCATCAGGATCTCTTTATCGCTGACCCCACCCACGCCCAGCACGTACACACCCATCAATCCGAAGTTCAGACAAAGGAGCGGCATCACCGGAATCTGGTAGATGAAGCCGATGACGAAGAAGATCAGCCCCTTTATGAACTTGCCACCGAGGTCCTCCCACTCGGGCAGGGGGATGTCCATCCCGTCGGCGGTCCTCTTGAGCGCCTCCAGCATGTATCCCAAGACCATGAAGTTAACGACGGGAATGAAGAACAGGAGGCCCCCGATGACGATCTTCTTTATCCAGGCCTCATCGTCGAACATGTAAGTAAACGACCTGCCGATGTTGAGGGTCATTTCGACCTTACCTCCTCTGGACTGAACATGTTTTTCAGGCCAACTACTACCGCCCTTCATCCTGCCGCAGAGGATTTGGGCATCAGCCGCGAAGGGGAGGTCACACCAAGTCTCGCGGGTCTATTTCGATGCATCCATCAGTAGGGCCAGCCCCACAAGAGCGGTTCCTCTCCCGCGGGGTAGACATCCACAATCTGCCAGTGGCGCACAGGATATCCTTGCATCTCCCCCCAATACGGCCAGTCAAGCACAAGAACGTCGAACACGTATTGCCTGGGTTCATCACCTCGGGACACTTCTACCCAGAGCCGGGCAAAACCAGCTCCTCGGCTATCGGTGGTGAGGTGAGGCTCGCAGCAGGTACCCCACCACTCGGTGTTCAGCACTCGAGGAGTCAGCTCCGCCCCCAGCTCCTCCAGTTCTGAAGTTACAGACTGGCGGCGCACTTCATACTCGGGCCCGAGTCGCTCGTTGGCCGGCCACAGCGCTGGCCAGAGCGCCAAGGCCTCCTCGCGAGCCCCTGACGCCACGAGTTCCAGATAAGATGATACTTTCGTCTGGGGCGTTTCCCCGATGAGCCTCTCGACCAGGCGGTTGGTGGGCCCGAGCACGGCCGCACTCCTACTCACCCGAAGGAACCCGAACGCCACGAGCACCATGCCGAGGACCCCGACGTGGACCACTGAGCATCGAACGATGCCCCTCCCCCTTGCCAGCCATCTGGACAGCAACAGCAAGGACAATGCTCCAATGGGCAAGGCATACGCAGGCGAAAAGCCGGTGGGCAGCATGGGCGAAAGCAGAACAACCATTAGCGGCGATGCCAGCAAAAGGGCAAGATATAGCAGCAGAATTCGAACCTTCATCCCTCGCCTCGCCAGAGCTTTCAGCACACGCGGAGCGGTCTGTCCCTCAACCCTCTGTGTCCTCCTGGGTGCCAGCCATGGCGCCTTGGCGTTCAATCCAGTAATACATCACCGTGGCCAGAGCCACTGCTATCGAATACTGAGCGCCTGCCAGGAGATTTGTGAACCACCATCCAATCCAGTGTTCGCTCGGCGTGCCCCGGCACGTGAGGAGTCCGATGGCCGCCCCCACCACCACAGCGATGATGGGAGGCAATACAAGCCCCCAAGCCCGCCGGCGCGCCGAGCGGGAACGCAGCACCCAGATGGGTGAGAGGAAAAGAAAGAGCAGAACCGTGACCATCGCCAGTAAGATCAAAGGTGCCTGGCGATCCGTACACACACAGATGCCGTCAGCCTGGTGCCCGCCCACCACAATACAGCCAACGAGGTCGTCTACCATGACGTATTGGAAGGCAACCACCACGAGCCCCGCCAAGGTACCACTGCGCCAGGCGAGCGGCAGGCCGATAGCTACTACCGACAGGGCTACGCCTATCCCCCACACGGCGTCCCACAGGCGGGGCGTCGTCCATTCGTACGGACTGGGACCGGCAAGGGCCAAGATTATGACTTGAGCCACGCCAGCCAGGATCATCAGGCCAAGTAGTGCCCACCCCAACCGAGGAACGTGGATACCGTGCCCTCTATGAACTCGATATGCGGCAGCGGCAGCAATCGCGGCAAGGAGGGCAAACTCAAGTGGAGGGGGTGTAAGGTACCACAATGGACTGGGGGCAAGCTCGGCTAGCATATTGGCAACAGGTACCCACCACCAGGCAGCAAGGAGGGGCAGTAGAATGCCGAGGGCGGGATAACTCCACACGGGCACGCGGCGCTCGCGAACGAATCCTGCGACAACCAGCGCGAGGCATACAGCGGCCAGGCCACCTATGGCGAGAATGTCAGCTGTGCGGACGCCTCGAGCCAACGCGAGGGGAGCGCCGCTGCGTGCGAGAGCAAACAGTCCGGGGAGGATAGCCAGTACAACTTTCGCCCAGGCCGTGGGGGAGAACGAACGTCCTCGCATCTCCTCCCTCCTTTACGATCCCCGCTCCCCGATCTGATAGGCTCAGGACACGACTTGCTCTTGGACCAAAGCTCGCACGTCCAGTGGAAGGCCTTTCCCCTCATCGCGGACCAGAGATAGGGCGTCATTAGGGCACTGGCCCACGCACACGCCGCAACCCATACACCTATCCCAGACCACAACCGCTGCGTCGTCCACCTGGATAGCCCCGAAGGGGCAAACCTCCTCACAGGTCCCACAACCTGAGCAGCGTGTCTCGTCCACCCGGGACATGTAGCCCGAGGGAGCGACCATCGGAGTGCCATACTTGACCATTGCTTGGATTCCGGTACAGCAACACTTGCAGCAGTTGCAGATGGCATAGAAACGGTCCAGGCAGGCATCCTTGAACCACGCAGAGTGGAAGTGCCCACGCTCATGCTCTTCCCGAAGCAGCTCGAGAGCTTCTGCCTGGGTAATTCGGCGGGTGAGTTCAGGGTTGTGCTCCATGTGGTAATCCACGAAGGATTGCCCGATGATCATACACACCTGGGTCGGCTCACAGGGGTTATCCCTAATGCGACGACAAGGGCATTCCCAAACGCCTAAGTCAGGCGGCCCCTCGAGCACCAGCTCCCGAGCCTTAGGATAAGGGATGATCTGCTCCAGGTCTCGCAGAGGGATCTCTTGCTCGATGGTGATGATGGCCTCGGCTTGGTCCTGCGTCAGCACCTTGCCGTGGTAGCGGTCGGCCAGCCACTGTTTTCCCCGAGGCCCCAAACGGGGCATGATGTGGTTCATGAGCACATGAACGTATTCGTTGGTCCAGCGGCCGTAGACGTATCCGTGAGGAGCGCTCAGATTGAGCACTCGGCGCAAGCCGGCTTCCGTCATCAGCTTCCAGGACGAGCGGCGCAAGGGTCGCCAACGCTCACCGTAGAGCCACAAGAGGAGCAACGCTGCCACAAGGGCTACCACCGCCCCCACGACTATGCTGCCCAGCATCCTGTCTGTGTCCTTCCTTCAGCTTCTATCGGTAGACCCTACGGGAAATCAACAAGGCCCGCGCCTGTGCAAGGAGAGCGTTGTACACGAAACGGTGATTTGCATGTGCTGCCCCTGCACCCTGGCTATACATTATACCACAACCAGTGATGACTGTCCACGAGAGAGCTAACGCGATACTAGTCTCTCCCGCCAGCTGCAACTCACGTCTTGACTGTCTCTACAGGTCCCTGGTGCCCTCCTTCGACAGGAGCTTTGCCAGGATCTGCCAGTGATAGCTCCCCGGAAGGCCCTGCTCAGCGTCTTCGCACGTCTCCAGAACAAAGCCGCTCAAACAGGCGTCGATCTCTTCCCTGTCGAAGTAGTGATGAGGATGGCTTTTCTCTTCGTGATCTGCGATGACGAAGGTGCCTCGTTCGACCTCGTCCCCCAGTCCACACATTGCGTTCTTCGTCGAAATCAAGGTGCCAAGGAGATATCCACCCGGCTTGAGGCAGTTCCTGAGCTCACCGATCGTCTGGCGAATGTGGTCCGTCAGGCCGTGATAGATCACGTTCCAGGCCAGCATGAGGTCGAAGGAGTTACTCTCAAAGGGCAGCGCACTCATCTCGCCGATGATCAGCTTGAGCGCGAGCCCCTCCTTCTCGGCCCACTGAACGGCGTATTCCATCCCAGCAGGACTCGGCTCTATCCCGTAGACGTCAAAACCCTCTGTGGCCAGAACGATGGAGTGCCGCCCCAGCCCGAAGCCCAGATCGAGCACCCTGTCCACGCCTTCCTTCTTGAATCTGGGGAGGAGCGAGAGGACCAAGGGCTCAGGCTCGAGCCACCAGGCCCGTCCCTCTTCGGTTTTCCAGATCTCGTCCCATTCTTCCATGGTGATCTGTCTGTCGCTGATCCCTCTGCCATCTCGCGAGAGCACTCCAAGTGGTCGCCCAGCGAAGCAGGTTGTGCTAGGGCGTCCCGCTCTCACTCCTTTCCTTGTATCCTTCGATACGGCCGCCCGTTCGCGCCGGCCTACTCAGGATGCGCAGGAGCCTAGGGCAGGGTGATGCGGGTAGCTCCGTCTGACGGTTTTGTCACGCCCGCGCAAAACCTCCCGCCGCAACGGGGAGTGATGTCCCTATTGGCTAGTGTGCGGGCATGGCCCCTCCAACTCGACTGCAAACTGGTGGCTCCATGCGGGCTTCTGGCGATCCCAGGAAGTAGATTCTCATCGCCCTCCCTGGAGGCTAGACGGTCTCTAGGTGGCAGGCTACGCTGCGTGGGGACAATCCTCTCTCAGGACAGAAGCTCTCCTCCAGGGCCAAGGCGGCCCTCATCGAAGGCAAAATGACGCCAGGGAAGCGACGTCACGCGGCCACCTCAGCCCGGGCTTCCAGGACCTCTCCTAGGTTGGCCAGATCTCCCTCCACCTGTCTCTGGAAGAAACGAACCGCAAGGGGGCCAGCCAGCCCGAAGAGGCCGCGCAGCTCACCTTCGTAGACGATGGTGAACCTTGTGCCGACCCCAGTGAGTTCTAAGGTCAGCATCTCCCGGAGCTGCAACCCGCCGGCGTTCACGTTGAACTCCAGCCCTCTGTCGGTCTCGTACGCTAAACACTTCGCCCTCCGGGTGATGGGCAGTCCCAACAATCGGATCCCTCCTCGGAACGTGGCACCTACGCCCAGCGGGCCCTCGCTCGTTTGCTCCACGTCGAACTGAGCGGTCTCCCACTGGGGGTGATCCACAGGGTTGCACACGAACGCAAAGACCTCTTCCAGAGGTCGGTCGATCGACACACTGCTGCGACTCTGGCCATACCCAGCCGTCCTTTCGCCTCCCTCGCCGCGCGACCTGTCATGCCCCACCACAAGAGAACCCGCCCCGAAACGCGAGCCAGCCACATCCGGCAGCAAGCAGTGCCAGGGGCTCGCTCACGGCTCCTCAGAGACCTGCTTGGGCATGCTGGGCCTCAAAGGGTTGCGATGCTGTGGGGCGCGACCACCTCTCGGCGAGCGATCACGCCCCACTGTCTTCCCGTGAGCTTACCGCCGGAAATAGAAGAAGCTGAAAGCCGCCGCAAAGCCGCCAAGAACGATGGCATTTCCCAGCTCACCCATCGGCCGGCCCCCCACGAATACGAGCCAGAGGATCACGAGAGTGGCGAGGATGGTCCAGACCATCTCCATCTGAACCACAATCTTGACCCTCTCCCAGGCCGTCTCCATGTACGCCAGCCAGGAGCTGGCGGTGAAAGCCAGGATGGCTGCACCGAGCACGCGGTAGAGGCCCGGATCGAGCACGAGCGAAGCATAGAGGCTCTCCAAGAGGTTCGGGAAGAGCAGGTCGCCCAACCCGAAGATCAGCCCCAGAATGCCATGCGCCAGGAACGTGTACTTCAACCCCTTCGAGATTTGCTTCTCCACTTGTGTCACCTCCTCGAGACGTTACGCAAGTTGGCCGACGAATTGGCGCTTCGCTTTCGATGCTTCACCTCCTCCCAAGGGTGCAATGTCACATCCGTCAGTGGCATCTGCCGTATCGCGTCTGCCAGCTGTAGGCGGTTCTCACACAAGCAGAGCGGGTCTACGCCCCGGCCGGTGATCCCTGACGGGGTAGGGCAAGCTCCACCTACTCCCCGCCGAGATGCTTGCTCAAGCCTTCCAGACCCTCCTCCCATTCCACGACAGGGAAGATCTCAACGTCCAGGGCATCCAGCCAGGCCACACTGTTGACCATCAACGCGGTCGCATCCTCGGCCTCGAAGATGGAAATGACGGCGGGCGATCCCTGGGCCGACCAGTACTCCGCAATCACTTTCATGCCCTTGGGGAACTCGTGCTCGGCACGTCGAGCTATTACTTCAGCGAGATCCTCCTGGTCCAAGAAGTCTTTCAGATCCCAGAGAGCTACGAACTTCATGTGCGTATCTCCTTTCTCGGCCACTCCATCTGTTGGCCAAACATCCTTTGTGCCTTGTGCCGACTTGAGCGTAGACCCGCAACATACGGCAAGCCGTGTGAGTGATGTAGGGGCGAGGTGACGAGTGCTTACTCCTGGACCTTAAATGCACATTGTAGCATCGCCTGAACACTTTGTCAATAGCACGTATGACTGGCGTAGGGCCTTCCGTAGCTCCGCTCCCCATACTCCCTTTCGGCGCGCTACCGCGACTGGGAGCCGCCTAGTCGTCCCCAGGCCTTTCCTTCGATACGGGCTGAATTGGCCTACCTTCCTCTCAGCAGACTTGACTAAGTACCAGATAGATCACGGACTCCACCAGCCACTCAGGGTGTCGATTGAGCCAGAGGCCCAAGCCCATGTACTGTCTTTCGATTTCATCCTCTTACGGGATCACCAACACTGCCGGCCGGCGCTATCTAGCCCTCGCCCAGAATCACGTCTGATCTGTGTCTCCCCAGTGCCCTGCCCCACCTCCGCGTCAAGTCGGGCAGGATCGTTTCGCCTTCCGGCGCTCGCTCCAGTCCGAATATGGTGCCAGGCAGATCCAGAGGCTCCTGAATGGCCCAGATCCTTTCGTGATCCTTGGGCGGCAAGATCTCAGCCGGGTCACCGACGGCGATCCAGCCAATCGGCACCACAGCATCCGGCGGTAGAGTGGTCTTGAGATGAACGAGGCCCCCAATCCGCACCTCGGTCCGCGTCCCGAGGTGAGCCCCATTGAAGATGGTGGCGCCAGTGGCGATGAAGACATCGTCCTCCAGAGTACAGCCGGTGAGGTAGCAGTGTGGTCCCACCACCACGTGATTGCCGAGAGTCACGGCATGGTGACCCGAACCTCGGACCACCGCATGCTCCATGATGATGCAGTCGTGACCCACGACCACCGGCCCGCCCTCAGCTACCAGCACCGCGCCGAAGAGAATGCGACAATTCTCGCCGATGGTTACGTCCCCGCAGACGACAGCCGTGGGGGCTACGTAGGCCGATTCGTGAATGCGAGGGCGCCTGCCCAGATGTTCCACCAACATAGGCGTGCCTCCGATCTTGCCAGTGCTACCTAGTTCTCAACGTCCTTGACCTCCTCAGCCACCCACTGGCGGACCTGGCTTGGCGTGAAGGGCTCGCTGAGCAGGCGACGGAAGTTCCCGACGGCATCGGGGCCCTCCAGCAGCGGCGCCAGGAGTTGTTTGCCCATCGTGTAGTTGAAGACATAGGACCGCCACAAAGGGCTCTGAATGAACTCCAGGCCCTGGGCCACCTCCACAGGAGTACGAAGCATATAGTGCTCCATGTAATCTCGCACCTCGCCCGGCGCACGACCCTCCCCATGGAGCATCAGCGCTGCGTTGCACCCCACCGCCCGTAGCTCGTCGCGTGCCCTTGCCAGCCCTATCTGCTGCTCCACACCTACATCCGGCAGCCCAGCCAGAGGGTTAAGCCTCTCATGCAAGAAAGCCTCTAGTTCCTCAGGGCTGAAGATCATACTCTCGGCGCTCTCAGCAATGCCTTCCGAGATCACCGACTCCGGCGCCAAGGACACCAGGACGGCGTGCTCAGCCCGGCCCGCCTGCCCAGAGAGGCGCCATTCCTTGATGGCGTGCTCGGTGTGATGGCCGGCGTAAGCCTCGTGAGCCACTACAG
>CAZBJW010000199.1:0-8480 GCA_964492135.1 uncultured Anaerolineales bacterium | reverse complement strand
CATTTCGGTCAGTGAGGAGACATCAGGGAGCGTCTGGAGGGGCTCCAAGGCTCCGAACACGCGCGACGGCCACGTGTAGTAGAAGAAATACAAAGGGTCATGAATGAAGGCATCATATTCATCCGCCTTCATGTATTCGCCTTCGATACACTGGTAGGTGGTTTCAGGCGAGACCCCATGGCCGGGCCACTTGTATAGTTTGAAGTCAAGAATCTCAAGGAACTTTCCCGGGGCAGGCACTGCACAGCCACCGTGCGCATCGGGCTGAAAGTCCAGGTAGAATTTTCTCCACGCCGTTGTGATTTTGTCGTAGTCATACATGACATCGTGAGGGGTGAGCCCGGAATAATAAGCGGGGGCAAAGCTAGGAATCAGAAAGACCGGCACCCTGTCCGGCGATTTCTTCAACTGAATGGCATCCCTGAATCTGGCCGTCCTCTCCTTGTACAACTTCTCGGCCTCGGGGCTGGCGAACTCTACGCCCTCTGGCGAAAGCCACCTTTCGAACAGAGCCTCCTGCCTTTCATCCGATGACATCTCTTCCCATTTTTCTGCCATTCTTATTCCCTCCTATACATACTCTGCTGAGGATTACTACTCAGCGCCGACCCACTTCTTGGCCAGCGATACTCCGGCCATAGCATCTTTCCCATAAGCATCAGCGCCGGTGTACTTCTTTACATCATCGCTGATCTGGCCGCCACCGATCATGATCTTGACCTTGTCACGCAGGCCGGCCATCTTGATCGCCTCGACGGTCCCTTTCATGGCGTCAAAAGCCAGGGCCAGGAACCCACTGAGACCGACCACCTGGGGCTGAAAGTCCTTGATGGCCTCCACGAATTTCTCTGGCGGCACATCCACTCCCAGGTCGAGGACCTCGAAGCCGTTGACGTCGAGCATAAAGGTGACAATATTCTTGCCGATGTCGTGGATGTCCCCCTCGACGGTACCCATAACGACCTTGCCCTTGCCCTCGACCTCCGGGGCCTTGGCCAGCTCAGGCTTGACGATCTCCGTGATCTGCTCCAGCATCACCCCAGCCAGTATCAGCTCGGGCAGAAAGTAGGAGCCCTCCTCGTAGCGCTGCCCGACGATGCCCATGCCCTCCCTGGCTGAATCCAGGATCGCCATGGGGTCTGAACCGCCCGCCAGCATCTCCTTGGCTAGTTTGAGAGCTTCTTGCTCCCTCATGTCAGCAATAGCATTGACCAGTTCTTTTGACATAGTGTCCTCCTCTCAGAGAGATAATATGTGGCTCTTGCCCGCTACCAATGGAGCACGTCATGCATACTGTCCTCCTCTCAAACACACAGTTCGAGGCTCCTGCCCCCTTCCACGAGAGCACATGAGTACACTGACGCGTTTACTCGTGACGGGCCTCCGCGCCCGCTCCATTCAACTCGCCGGCACGATAGGCACGCGTGTAGTTGAGGCAGTAGCGGTCGCGCCCCAGCACGACCTCGGCTCCCAGTATCGCCTTGCGCAGTTCGCGGTCTAGCGGATCCAGGATCGCTGTGTCGAGGCCAGCCTCCAACGCCAGCGTCAAGAAGGCCTGGTTGATAAGCGTCCGCACGGGCAGCCCAAAGGATATGTTGCTCAGCCCAGAGGTAATGTGGACATCGGGGAACTCCGCGTGCACCGCTCGCATTGTTTCCAGCGCGATCCGTCCACTTTCAGTATTGGCTGCGATAGCCATGACCAGGGGATCTACGTATACTCGATCATCAGGAACCCCCGCGGCACGGAGTTCATCCAGGACCCGTTTGACAGCGGTCAGCCGATGCTCCACGCTTGAAGGGACACCTTCGTCATCCATCGCCAGCGCGATGACCTCGCACCCAGTGTCACGCACCAAAGGCAAGACACCATCCAGACGCACTCGTTCGCCGCTGATGGAGTTGATGAGAGGTCTCTGTCGAACTTGTTTGATGGCTGCTGACAACGCCTGCGGGTTGGCGCTATCCAGGCACAACGGCACATCGACGACCTCCTGAGCCGTCTGCACCAACCAGACCAGATCATCCGCTTCCCGCTCGGGAGAGGCGCCGGCGCTGACGTCCAGCCAGTCAGCTCCCGCCTCCACCTGGCGTCGTGCCAGTCCCTGGATGAAGGCCACATCGCGCTCGGATATCGCCTTTCTCACCCGACGCCAGGTGTCGTTGATCCGTTCGGCGATAATCTTCATCAGCAAGGCTCTTCAGTTGTTGTACTTGTCTGGCCGACTCCTAGAGGGCCATCTCAAGCTCGGTGAGAAAGGTCTCCGGATCCCCCCAGAATATACACCTGGTAAGACAAACCGTGGTACACGCCGGAGCCTCTCCCCTACTCCGCTTATCGATGCAGAGATCGCACTTCACGGCCTTGAGGGTTTCATGGTCAAATTGCATGACATCATAGGGGCAAGACTGTACGCAACTGGCACCACACATGATACACCGTTTCCCCTCCTGAACGGCCATCTCTTCCGTAAATCCCTTTTGGATTTCCTCGAAGTTTTCGACGCGCTCTTGAGGTTCCAGGCGAGGCATTTGGCCGCGTGCAGAGGGATCGTATCTCTCTTTCTGAGGCTCGGTGATGGCCCTCAATGCCTTGTCTCGACCCAATCGACCTAATCGAAGATCCTGGCCTTTGATATATCGGTCAATCGATATGGCCGCCTGCCTGCCAGAACCAATCGCCTCCGCAATTGATGCCGGGCCATGAAACACATCCCCACCTACGAAGACACCTTCCATCAGGGTCTCCAGGGTCACCGGATCAGCCTCCAGGCCGCCTGCTGAACTGACTGGAATCCCCTGCCTCTCGGCAAAGGAAAGGTCGGCAACTTGACCAATGGCCACAATGACTGTATCGCCATCGAGCTTGGTCAGATCTGTTTCATCATATTGAGGATTGAAAGCCCCATCTTCATCGAATACACAGGTGCAACGCTTGAATTCAATTCCCGAGAACCTTCCATCCTCTTGCAGGAATCTGTTGGGGCCAAAACAGTTGACAATCTCAACGCCCTCCTCTAACGCCGTCTGGATTTCGTCTTCCCAGGCTGGCATTTCATCCCGCTCTTCCAAGCACACCAGAGTGGCCTCCTCTGCGCCCTTACGAAGGGAGGTCAGTGCCACGTCAATGGCCACATTGCCGCCGCCGACCACAATGACCCTTTTTCCAACGGCTACTGAATTCCCAAGGGCCACATCCCGCAGAAAGTCAATACCTTTGAGCGCACCATCCACATCTTCGTTTTCTATGTCCAAACGAGCGTTCTGGTGGAGGCCGGTGGCCAAGAAGAAGGCCTGATACCCATCCTGCTTCAGACTCTCGAGGGTAACATCACTTCCAAAAGTCACTCCTGTTCGGATTTCCACCCCCATGTCCTGGATAGGCCCGATTTCAGCAGAAAGAACCTCTTTCGGGAGGCGATACTCCGGAATCCCCACGGCCATCATACCGCCAGCAACAGGCAGTTTTTCAAATACAGTAACCTTATACCCCTCTCTGGCGAGGAAATGGGCCGCTGTCAGGCCAGCAGGACCTGATCCGATGATGGCGATCCTTTCATCTCTTGGCTCTTTGATTTCAGGGAGATAGGGATTCTTGCTCGTACGATCCATATCGGCTAAGAAACGTTCAATGGCGCGAATAGACAGAGGTTCATCAATTTGACTGCGATTGCAGTCCGCTTCACAGGGGTGAGGACAGGCTCGCCCACAGACCGACGGGAAAGGGCTTGTTTCCTTGATGAGCTGTAGTGCCTCCCGGAACTTCCCCCTGGAAGCAAGACTCACGTATCCCTGGACATTGTTGTGGGCTGGGCAGCCCACCATGCACGGGGACGTATCCTGCTTCTCAGCTCCGGATTTGCCCGGCACCGCATTACACCCGTTGCACTTCTCAGGGTCATGGAGAACGACACCGGTATCCTGATCAATAGTTATGGCATCTTCCCAACACGCTATGGCACATGGGGCATTATCACAATGGTGGCAATACAACGGCTTGAAAAAAGGTGTCCGCTCAATAACCCTCACCACCCTCGGGCCAACACCCAGCCCATGTTCCTGTTTGCAGGCCACCTCACAGGCATGGCAGCCAGTGCAGTTCTTCTCATTGAACATCAGAGTCACTTTGCCCATGTCACTCCTCTTATTCATCTTCGCAGCGCGATATGTTGCACAACAGGACCCTCAGGGTGGTCGACCCCATCACCGGATCCGTGGACTCTGGGGAGTTATCCGTCAGGATGTTGACGTTGGATATATCCCAGCCATGCCCTGGAGTCTTGATCTCCGGATACCACCAGCCATGCTCGGCCGCGATCACTCTGGGGTCGATCCCGTCATTCAGCTTCGCCCGTTGTTTGATGCGCCCCCGAGGCGACTCGATCCAGACCCAGTCTCCCTCCTTGATGCCGTGTTTCTTCGCCGTCTCGGGATGGAGTTCCATGAGGGGGTCGGGCCTGATCTCCCTAAGCCAGGGGATCTGCCGGTTCGCGGAGTGGAAGAAGGTGGCGTTCCTGAGCCCTGAGTTCAGCACGTAAGGGTACTCCTTGGCCAGCTCAGGTGTGGACAGCGGACTCTCCGCTATCTCCGTATACTTGGGTAGCGGATCACGGCCCCATTTCTCAAGAACGGTGGAGTAAAGTTCCACCTTCCCCGTAGGGGTCTTGAAACCCTTTTCCTTGTATTTGTAGTATCTCTGTTCTGCATGGAGATAGCCTATCTTCTTGAACTCCTCCCAGGTCAGGCCGGCCGGCTCCAGCATCCAATCGAGAGCATCCTCTACTGTGTCCCACCACTGCTGGCCCATCCTCTTGCCCAATTCCATGAAGATCTTGTGGTCCTGCCAGCACTCGCCGATCTCGACCACCTTCTGTCTTGCCAGCACATATCCATGAAACTTCCAGTTTTCCGACACATGGTTTTGCTCCAACCAGGTACCGGCAGGGAGGAAGACGTGGGCCAATTCGGCGGTGGGCGTCAGGAAGAAATCAGACACGGCGAGGAAATCCAGTTTGCTCAGGGCCTTGTACACCTCCCTGGCATTGGCTCGTGTCACCACCGGGTTGGTCCCCACAAGGTATCCCGCTCTGACGGGATAGGGCTTTCCTGTCAGAATCGCGTCCCAGGCCACCTTGGGCGTGATGATAGTCATCCTGGCAGCGAGCTTGTATTGGTCTCCGCCGAGGCGCTTTTTTCTCTGCTCAGGCGATAGTTCCCTGTGCGCGGAGAATTCAGAGACCTTTCTGGTGTTGGGCGGTACGTGCAAGACGTTCCCGCCGGGTGCATCGAGGTTTCCGGTGGCGGCCATGAGGACTATCGCGGAGCGGGTATAGTCGGTAGCGTTGAGGGTTTGCTCCGTCGTCACACCCCAGTGGATTCCAGCCGGCTTTGTGGTGGCATACAACCTGGCCGCCTTTCGGATCAGTTCTTGATCGACCCAGGTGATCTGTTCCACGCGGTCCAGGGAGTAGTCGCTCTTCACCCTCTCAACGAAGGGGTCCCAACCGTTGATATACTGCTCGACAAACTCCTTGTCGTACAGTTCTTCCTGAATGATCACGTTGAAGAATCCCATGACCATGGCCGCGTCTGTGCCGGGCCGTATCTGGAGCCAAACGTCGGCCTTCTCGGCGTACAGTGATCTCCGCGGGTCTATGCAGATCATCTTGGCTCCTTTTTCATAGGCCCGCCAGAATTCCACTCCCTTGTATTCGTCCGGGTTGGTCCACAGAGGATTGCATCCCCACATGACGATGCACTTGGGATCATTCGCATAGTCCAGTGCTGGCAGACTCCCGCACGTGATCAAGGAGGCACCTATCCGTGAGAGGTAACACATATGGCCAGCCGTGAGCATGTTGGGAGTGCCCAACAGGTTGCCGAAGCGGGAGAAATGGCTCTCGTAGTCCCGGCCGGTCCCCTGGCCGACAACGATAGCCTCGGGACCATACTTCTCGATCACCTCATTGAATTTCCCGGCGCACGTGTCCAGAGCCTCGTCCCACGAGATCCTCTCCCAGCCTTCATCGGTTCTTTTCATGGGATGGAGAATCCTGTCCGGATGGTAGGCCAGCTGGGTAATGGACAGTCCTTTGGAACACATGGTGCCATGGCTTATGGGCGAATCAGGATCTCCTTCTACCTTGATGACCTTGCCGTCTTTCACGTGGGCGATAACACCGCATCCGCCATGACAGCTTCGGCAAATGGTGCTTACCTTCCTAACGTCTTCCACCTGAACCCCCTATGCCTTCTTCCTAGAACATCAATATGTTAAATGAGCGTAGAACCCAGGAAGCCTTCAACGTTTCCGGTTGGCTTCTTCAGCACTCGGTGTCTGCTTCTTTCCGTACTACGACCGGATTTCCTTTCTCACTATTCTCAGCCCAGGATTGTTGGGCAAAGATTTCACGAAGTCCGCCGCTTTGGGGCACCTTGTAACGGGCGAGACGCCCTCGCACTCGATGGAATGACCGAACTGGTATGAGACGATCAGTCCCGCTCTGACGGGACAATCTGAGGAACCGAAAAGAAGTGGCGCAGATGTTGGAGGGATGGACACCAAAGGCGTGCCTGTATGCCCGGGAGATTGTGCTCATCGCTCGTCTAAAGGAAGGTGAAGAACAAGTCTCGCGGCAACTGTACACGCCCACGGACATCGTTGATAGGTGCCTCCGCTGGCTCAGTCTCCCCCGGAAGACCTCTCAAAAGGTCGACGGGGATTCCCTGGACATCTTCCGCCGCTTAAGGAAACCGCGAAAACGACACTCAGCCTGCACCCGGCGCACAGCTCCACGGACTGGCGTGATACTCACTGCAGAGGAGTCGGCCAACCCCGCCCTGCATAACCCATTGCCGGTCTTCTGTTAGCCGCTTCCGATCATGTGGCAGATCCCGTCTGGTACGGCCTACTGGATGGGCCATACCAGACTGAAGAGGAAGCATGGTGCACGAGTATTGGCAAGGCTGATGATTCTGTGTCCCTATAGTGCGTTAGGTCGTCGATAGTATACCGAACTTGTGCCGACTTGTCAAGTCGGGCTGGTGCCACAGCACGTTTTTTGGGACACAGCCTGTTGCTTGGCGTAGACTCCGAGAGCTCCGTCAAGATGGGACAGCCCTCAGTCATTCGAGAGCGGTAGCTAACCTTCTGACGTGTACTGACGTGCAGTTCCGCAGCCAAGGGGCACAAGGATACTCCCGCTGCTGTGCGATGAGAGACAGCTTGCTCGGCAGCGATAGCTGCACTTGCACACAGATTTGCAGGCCAGATCGCTAGCAACGCGATGCGTGCGGGAATTGCATCCAGACAGCACCGACCGGATCAGTCGCTCACTGTGGCAAGCTTGAGGGTGATCTCTCTGGAGATAGCCTTCAGCCTCTCGAGCGACGCCATGGCCTTCTCCCGGGTCAGGGTGTACGCTGGACCCAGGACGGTGAGTGCTGCCAACACCGTACCTTCCCTGTCCGCAACGGGCACACCAATGGCATTGGCGCCGAGCTTGTACTCTTCGAAGGCAGTGGCGAACCCCTGCTCGCGGATCCGGTGCAGATCCTCGCGCAATGCCATGGGATCGGTGATGGTGTGCTCGGTGTAGCCGGGCAGACCCTGTTCGAGCAAGGCCGCCAACTCGCTCTCCTCGGCGTGAGCTAGCAGGACCTTGCCCGATGACGTGGCATGGAGAGGAAGCCTATTATACCATTGCATCTGCTCCCTCGAGCTCGGCGACAGGACGTGCAGGATAGTGGCCACCTCATGGCCACGTCGCTCTCCGAGATACACCGTTTCCCCTACCTGGTCCGAAAGGAAGTACAAGTACGGGAGAGCTGTCACGAGCAAGGGATCGGAGTAGATGGCGGTGTATCCAAGCTCTACCACCGCGCGTCCCAGCCGATACTTCTGAGTCGACTGGTCCTGTTCGATGAGGCCACCCTGTCGCAGGGACGACAGGAGGCGGTGAACCGTGCTCCTGGTGAAGCCGAGCCTCCGGGACAGTTCGCTCACGCCGAGCTGAGGTTCGTCCAGCGAGAACTGTTGGAGGATCGCTATTGCCTTGTTTACTGTTCGTGATAGCACCTTTGTCAGCCCGTCCTTCCTGTCTAGTCCAAGACACCCTCGACGTCGCCGCCGCTGGACATGCCAGCTGGCTCCACCTTCAACGGGTCGCATCGCGTACGCCAGCGCTGCAGGCGTGCCGGACGGGGGATAGCCCCACCCGGCGAGCTGGCATTAACCACTCTGCCAGGGGCGCCTGGCCGGTGGTGCACTGCTTGGTCTCGAAGGTGAGTAGCGTGATTGCCCTTTGCATGAAAACCACACCCGACATCGATGCAGCCACAAGGAGAGGAAGCACCTCGACCAGATCGTCCCTATGGCCCGAGGGGTAACAGCCCTGCCACTCGTGATTATGCCCGACCTCCCAGTGGATGTCAAACCCCCCGTATTCACTCACCTATCATGTTACCGAAGTGGTATAGTTC
>CAZBJW010000198.1:0-8485 GCA_964492135.1 uncultured Anaerolineales bacterium | reverse complement strand
AAGTTATCATTCCTCACGGTACCACGGTCATCAACGGCGGGGACAAGTTGGTGGCATTTGCCACGGAGGAATGTGCTTCAGCGCTTCGAGAGATCTTTCAGGCCGTTCCTGAAGGCCCTGGGCCCGCGGCACTCAATTGAACAGGGGAAGCCACGGCATGAAGTCGATTGTGAGGGGGCATGACCCGACCCAGAGGGGTCAGGCCATGATCGAGTACGCCTTGCTGATAGTGCTGCTTGCCCTCCTGGTACTAGGCATCCTGGGCGTCTTGGGCACATTGGTCGGGGATGCAATGGCCATGGTGGCCGAGGCTCTAGGGAGCCACTGCAGGCCGGGCCTGCAGATGGTCTACGCAGATCAGCGGTTCACTCCTGGGGAGGTAGAGCCGGGGGGTATCTCCCTCATAAGGCCAGCCAGCGGGCGTACCAGCCAGCGGGCCTGGGTTTGTCATCATGCGATAGACATAGCGGCCCCTGTCGGTGTGCCCATCTATGCCGCTGCCTCCGGCCAAGTAGTGAAGGCTGGCTTCACCGAGTACCCAGCGTACGGCCGCCTGATAGTGATCCGGCACGCGAACGGCTATCAAACTCTTTACGGCCACTTGAGTGCATCCTATGTCCATGTCGGGGAGCATGTGGCCAGAGGTGAGATGATCGGGCGGATGGGGAGTACCGGCCGTTCTACCGGCTCTCATCTGCACTTCGAGATCGCCAAGGACAGTTGGCTACTCGACCCTCTCCAGGTGTTGCCCCAGTGAGGGCGACATTGCGAGACGTGCGGTCAGCTGGGATTCGATAAGGACTTGAAATCGATTCCGGGGTAACCCGGGCGCGCGCTCGAATCCCGCCCTGCAAGCAACCGGCACATTATCTGGTAGCGATCGGCGAGTCTGTTCCACATCTTCGACTGCTTGGCTCTCCAAACACTGGAGAGCCCTTTCGGTCTCGTCACATGGTCCTGCGACTCTTGAAGAAGCTGGTAACACCAACCTGCTGCGGACCTGCGAGATGAATTCCGCGGCGGAGCGAGATACGGTCGCCCTCGTCGCCAGCGGTCTGGCACATGGCATGCTTGAGCGGTAATGCTATGCCATTCGACAACTCGAAGGAAAAGGAAAGATCTAAGGATAAGAAGCTTGGTAAGCGTCCCAATTTGCGGTATAATGGTGTTGGGAGCGCTCGCACAAACCGTCTTCAGATTTCTCCTCCGATAACGTGTGAGCAGTCTTTTTTGGGGCTTTCCTCGGAGCGCTCCCAGGACCGGCCGATGGCCCATACACTGAAAGAAGTTGCCCAACTGGCAGGGGTATCCCGTTCAACCGTTTCGCGCGTGGTCAACGACTACCTCAATGTGCAGCCTGAAACGAGGGAACGCGTCTGGGAAGCTATTCGCAAATCCGGCTACCAGCCGCACGCCATTGCGCGGAGCCTGGTCACCAAGCGCACCCGGATCATCGGCATGGTCATTCCGGAAGCGGTGACAACGCTGTTCACCGACCCCGCTCAGAGACTCCATCAACGGGCATATCACCTTCAACACTCCCGCCCTCCAGAGAAGATTCCTCTTCAATGACATCAGACTCGAGTTCGAGGGCGGTAAGGTTGTGGACGCGTCCTGTCATACAGGAACCGACAAGCTCAACGAGATCGTCGATCTGGACGAGGGCGCACCATACGCCAGCGAATTCACTTTGGGTGTCAATCCCTTCATCCACCGTGTTATGAAGGGTGCCCTCTTCGACGAAAAGATCGCCGTCTCCCTCCATGTTGCCCTCGGACAATGCGGCCGAGAGACCCCCAACGGCAACGACTCGGCCATTCATTGGGATATCGTGCTCATGCAAACTGAGCAGTAGGGGGGTGGCGAGTTCTACTTCGACGCGCAGTTGATCCACAAGGACGGCAAGTTCGTCGACGAGGAACTTGAGCAATCGCTCTCAGCAGAATGCTGAGAGCCCTGCAGTCACGTCGCTGCGAAGCCAGGGTCACGGCCCTGAGACAAGAAAGGAGAGAGAAAAGTGGCCAAGCCAACTCACCAAGATGCCAACATCATGCTTCAGCTTCTTCAAGTCTGGGCGGCCTTTGACGTATCAGACGCAGTGGGATGGGTCTGGAGCGACGAGTTCATCCCCGAGTTTGCGGAGTTCGTGAAGAAGTATCCCGCTGGCACCGAGGAGTACGGCAACGCCTCGAAGGTCTGCATGTACCTCGAAAGCGTGGGTGCTCTCTACAAGCACGGTCTGTTCAGCGAGGAACTGCTCTTCGACTGGCTGGGTGTGGACATCGTGTGGGAGAGAATCAAGGGCTTCGCCCTCGGGTTGCGGGAGGCAGCCGATGACCCTCGCCTGTACGAGAACTTCGAGGCCATGGCCAGCGCCCAGAAAGAACGGTAAGTGCCCACCCCGTCCTGTCCGTTCTGAGAGTCGCCTGAGTGCCCGGACGCTGCTGCCGCAGAGTGGGCTAAAGGAGCGGCGCGCCCCCGACCTGGAGGAGATGCGGCTCACCAACTGGGGGGAGCAGTAGCCCGCCTGGCGTATCCTTTGGACCATGATCTTGTACGACATACATCATGGCGCTGAGATCGGTTGCCTGCGTGACGTGTATCGTGCCACACTGGGAGGCGTGGGTCAATTGAGCTCATGATGCGCTAGCCCTGGTTCAGAGGGGGCTTCGGGGGCACATGCTCTATCGATCTCTACCTGGGCGTTATCGAATGTCTATCTCCTGATCGCCGAGGAGATGGGGCTCATCGGCCTGGGGCCATCCCTGCTGGTGATGGGGGTGTTGTTCGCCTGCGCCTGGCGGCGCATGGATAAGGACTCGGACCTCGAGCCTGTACTCCTGGGCTTGGCGGGGGCTTTGCTGGGAGTGATTGTGGGCGGTTTGGTCGACCACTATGTCTTCAACCTTGACTTCCCACACTCGGTTTGGCCCTTTTGTCTGTGTGCAGCCTTGACCGTCGTTAACCTCAGGGTTAGTGAAGAGGCAGGGGCCAAGGCTAAAGAACCAGGGGCCGACCAGAAGGTGTCTTGGCTGGAAGTGGCGCTCTGAGAGCGGATCTCGTGGTCCGTTGCGGCGACAGTGACCATCTGTGTGGGTGTCTTCGATTGTATGCCGCACCAGAGCTAAACGTTGGTACCCTGGGACGTTCTGTCGTGCGGCGACTCTGCACAGGGCGGAGAGGGTGGGATTCGAACCCACGGTCAGAAGCGATGGGCCGCCGGTTCAACTATGCGCCCACTATGAGGTCGTATATCCCTTGTAGCTCCTCGTCGGAATAGTAGTAGATCACCAGCCTCCCGCCCTTGCTACCTTGAGCGAGGCTGACCTTGGTGCCGAGGGCCTGCCGGAACTTGTCTTCCAGGGCTCGCAACTCAGGTGATTTCTGGGGCGGCTGTGGCTTAGTCTTTGGCTCCTCCACCAGGCGCCGAACCAAGTCCTCCGTCTGGCGCACGCTCAATCCCTTGTTGATGATGGCCTGCAGAACTTGCAGCTGTGCCATATCGCCTCTCAGGCGCAGCATCGACCTCGCATGCCCCTCGCTGATCTCGTTGCTCAGCAATGCGTCCTTCACTTCGTCAGGGAGTTTCAGCAAACGCAGCGTGTTGGTCACTGTGACGCGGTTCTTGCCCACCTTGTCCGCTACTCCCTGTTGCGTCATGCCGAACTCTTCCACAAGCTGCTGGTAGGCCGTCGCGGTCTCGAGGGGGTTGAGATCTTCACGCTGTAGGTTCTCCACCAGCGCCAGTTCTACCATTTGCTGCGCTGTGGCTTCTCGAATAACCACTGGCACCATCTTGAGCCCTGCAAGCCTGGCGGCGCGCCAGCGTCTCTCACCGACCAGAAGCTGATATCCTCCCTCGACCTCTGTCACCACCAGGGGCTGGACGAGACCTTGCTCTTGGATTGAGGTAGCCAATTCCTGCAACGCGTCGGGATCTAGAGCCTGACGTGGCTGCCGGGGATTGGGGACGATCTTATCTACCTCGACCTCTGTCACGCCGGCCACTCCCGGAGCGTGGGGAATCAAGGCCTCCAATCCCTTGCCCAGTCCACGTCTCTCTCCTGGCATCTATCTACCTCCTGTGTGGTCCGTTCTTTGCAGAAACTCTTTCGCTAGAGCTTCAAACGCCAGCGCTCCGCTTGATTTAGGTGCATACGTAAGGATGGTCTCACCATAGCTGGGAGCCTCACTGAGGCGCACGTTGCGCGGTATGATGGTGGAAAACACTTTGTCGGCGAAGTACTTACGCACCTCGTCCACCACCTGTTGGGCAATCTTCGTACGTACGTCGAACATGGTCATGATCAGCCCGGTAACCCTGAGTCTGGGGTTGAGATCCCTGCGCACCAGGTTGATGGTACGAATCAATTGCCCCAACCCCTCCAGGGAAAGATACTCGCATTGTACAGGGATCACCACACCGTCCGTGGCTGTCAATGCGTTGACGGTCAGGATCCCCAGACTGGGGGGCGCATCAACGAAGATGTAGTCGTAGTGCCGATCCAGGCTGGCCAGAGCCTTGCGCAAGAGATGCGCTCGCTCAGGCACGCGTACCAGCTCCACTGTGGCTCCCGCCAGTGAGGGCGATGAGGGCGCTAATTCCAGCCTTGCCTTGTCAAGGGAGATGACAATCTGACTCAAGGGGACTTGCTGAAGGAGGGCCTCGTATATCGAGGAGGGAAGATTGTCTTTGTCTACCCCCAGGCTGCTCGTCGCGTTGGCTTGAGGATCAATATCTACGAGGAGCAGCTTCTTGCCCTTGGCAGCGAGGTATGCTGCCAAGTTTATGGCGGTGGTGGTCTTTCCCACCCCACCTTTTTGGTTGGCGAAAGCGTATGTGCGGGTCATGCTCCACTCGTCATCACATCCTCGATCTCGGCTCGATCCGGGACCGAAGCGATGCCAGCTCTCCGCACCGATATGGACGCTGCCGCAGTGGCAAACCTCATAGCCTCGTCAGGATCATCAGTCTCCGTCAGCCTGACCAAGAAGGCGGCCGCGAAGACATCGCCCGCGCCGGTAGGATCCACCGCCTTGGTCTTAAGGGCCGGATAGTGGTAGCTGTCACCCTGGGAATACAGGGTAGCCCCCTTTGGTCCTTCGGTGACCACAGCCAGCCGCGAGAATGCCAGTTGGTTGTGCAAAAAGCTGGCTTCTCCCTGCAAGTCTTCCTCGCTCACAATAACCGCATCTGCTCGCGACAGGAACTTCCTGGACCCGGCCCATCGACATGGTGAAACGCGACCCCGTCTATCCCATCGTCTCAACCAGCCCTGCGGTGTAAGGCCCACAACGGAGGAGGGGAACAGCTCCACCAATTCCGCGTCGAACTCACCCGCTATTGGTCCCAGGTGAACAATGGATGCCTGCCGCCAATTGGAGGGCACGCTGCCCGCTTCGATCCTGCTGGCCACTGCACAGACGTACTGACGCCGCCGTCCGTGCTCGTATGTGTTGCGAAAAGTAGTCGTGACAGGGGAAGGAAGTGAGACGAACTCAACACCCTCCAGGAACTGGGTCAGGTCCAAGTCAGGGCCAGCGCTGGTGAGCATCTTCGCGTTCTGCCCCAGCTTCCTGGCGGTGAGGGCCGAATAGACTACGGTGCCGCCCAGCCGGTATCCTCCATTCGTCAGGTCCTTCGCGACGTGGCCAATGACCAGGAAATCGGGCCGCCCCATGCGTCGACCCCCGACACCTTCTGATTATATGGCTTGGACCTTCCGACGCGGCACCGACGTCTGTTGCCTCTCAGTCCTCTCTATGACCGCGGAGAGAAAGGAGCGGAACAGGGGATGCGCCCTATTTGGCCGAGATTTGAACTCTGGATGGAACTGGGTGGCTACCATCCAGGGGTGGTCTTGCACTTCCACTATCTCCACCAAGTCGCTACCCTCCAGCACCCCGCTTACCATCAGCCCGTGGGAAGTCAGTCTTTGCAGATAGTCGTTGTTGAACTCGAAACGATGGCGATGGCGCTCGCTCACCACTTCCTGGCCGTAGGATTCACGGGCGCGAGTTCCCTGCACCAGACGGCAGGGATAGCTGCCTAGCCGCATGGTACCGCCTTTATCGAACACCTGTCGCTGCTCAGGCAGAAGGTCTATCACCGGGTGCGGCGTCTGCGGGTCAAATTCCGTACTGTTTGCCCCTTCTAACCCTGCTACTGAACGGGCGAACTCAGTGACCATCATTTGTAGCCCCAGGCACAAGCCCAGGTACGGGATGCCATGCTGCCGAGCATATTGGGCAGCGCGTATCTTCCCTTCGATGCCCCGGTAGCCAAAACCGCCAGGAACCACAATGCCATCGACGTCACCGAGTTGCTGATCCTCATCCCCCTCCAAGAGCTCCGATTCCACCCATTTTATGTTGACTCCTGCGTCGTGATGGGCGCCCGCGTGGTACAGGGCTTCTCTGACACTCATGTACGCGTCCACCAATTCCACATACTTGCCGACCAGGGCGACTCTCACCTGGCGCGACGGATGCTTAATCCGCTGCACGACCTTGCGCCATGGGTCCAGGTCCGGTTCCGACGCCGATAGCCCGAACTTGTCCACAATGAGTTCTCCGAGACCAGCTTCCTCCATGATCAGAGGAACCTCGTACATCGTTGTCGTGCTCACTAAGGGTATTACTGCTGACTCGTCGACATCGCAGAAAAGGGACACCTTGGCTCTGATGCCATCGGGGAGGAACGAGTCAGAGCGGAGAAGGATGAAGTCGGGTTGGATGCCCATGCCCCGCAGTTCCTTGACGCTGTGCTGAGTCGGTTTGGTTTTCAACTCGCCGGTCACTGCTAGACGTGGGAGCAGCGTAACGTGAGCGTACAGCACATTCTGTCGTCCGATGTCACTGCGCATCTGACGGAGGGACTCGATGAAGGGCAAGCCTTCGATGTCACCCACCGTTCCACCCACCTCGACAATCACTACCTCGGCGCCGCTCTCCTGAGCTACCTGATGGACCCGCCGCTTTATCTCGTCGGTGATATGGGGGATGATCTGCACGGTGCTGCCCAGGTAGTCTCCCCTACGCTCACTCGCAATTACCGCGGAATAGACCTGCCCTGTGGTCACGTTGCTGGAACTGGTGAGGTTCTGGTCTATGAACCGCTCGTAGTGGCCCAGGTCGAGATCCGTCTCTGAGCCATCTTCGGTGACAAAGACCTCGCCGTGCTGATAGGGGGACATGGTGCCTGCATCCACATTGAGGTAAGGATCCAGCTTCTGGATGGACACCGAGATGCCTCGGCTCTTTAGGATCCGGGCGATAGAAGCTGCGGTTACGCCCTTGCCCACAGATGATACGACCCCGCCGGTGCAAAAGATGAACTTGGTCACGGTGCTCTTCCCCTCTTCATCAATGAGCCGCTCGCGAGTCCTGTGACTGATAGTGGCCGAGCATATTATACCATGCTTAAACCCTAGCAGCAATCGTTCTTTGTACAATTCTCTGCTCTGGTGTTAGAATCAGGCTGCTTCGCCAAGAGGACGGATCCTGTGGCTGAACAAATCCACCCAACTGAGATACGTTTCAGTCGCGAACTGGACGCCGTACGCGTCACGTCAAAGGGCCTTGCGATCCTCATAGCGGTGACCATCTTCACGCTGCAGGGATCAGTCCTGGCGGCCGCCGGGCCCGCTTCAATCTTCTCCTATCTGCTGATGGGCGGAGTTTTCTTGCTGACCCTGGTGTGCTACGTCGAGCTCCTACTGAGGAGTGGGCAGGAAGGCTCGGCCTACGCACTCCTGCGCGAAGCCACTAGGGGGCCCTTGGCCTTCATCTCTGGTTGGTGCATGCTGCTGGGAGGGCTTCTTCTGTGTGCGGCGCTGGCCCTGGGCTTCGCCGCTGGTGTGAATGCCGTCTTCGAGGCACTTCTGGGTGCACAGTTTCCCGCGCCGCCCATAGCTGCAGCCCTCATCTTAGGAATAGTGGTCTACAACATCCTAGGCGGACGGAGTCTGCGGCGTGCGCGTGACGCAGTCACTTGGGGAGCGGTGGCCGCCCTGGTACTGGCTTGCTTGGCATGTCTGCCTGTGGTGCAACTGGAGAGGTACAGATCCCTCTCGCCTCAAGGCTACCCCGGCATCCAGCAGGCTCTCTCCCTACTGTTGATCGGTTTCTTGGCTTTCGAATCGGTGCCCCTCACTATTTCAGAAATCCGCGAGCCGAGAAGAGCGATTCCCCAAGCTTTCTTCGCCACGTTGTGCGTGGGTACTCTGCTGGGCTTGATCGTGAGCCTCGTAGCGGTGGGTTCGCTTGCCGGCGCAGGCTGGACCCAGGTCGGGATTCCCGTGGCGGCGATGGTCCAGCATTGCGTGGGTGGGTACGCGGGGTCGCTGATCTCGCTCGTTGCTGTGGTCTTCATACCCTTGGCCCTGAATTCAGCTGTACTGTTCGTGGTTCGGCAAGTCCAGGCCATGGACCACGATGACCTCGTCCCCAGCCAGCTGAGACGCCGGGGTACTCGATTCGGCAC
>CAZBJW010000197.1:0-8617 GCA_964492135.1 uncultured Anaerolineales bacterium | reverse complement strand
TGGGCATAGTCCCCTCGGTAACATTATCATTTGAGTGAACTATACGTCTTCGGTAACATGATACGTGAGTGAATACGCGGAATTGCCTGCCAGTCTATTCAATGGTAGACTCAGTCCGTGATGTCCCAGGCCCCGCCAGGGGTCAAGATCACGCCGCGAGCTTTCGAAAAAGATCGCCGGCTGCCGATCACCAACCGGTATCAGCAATGAAAGAGATGGCGAGCCTAGAGCAGAAGCTCCACGAGAAGACAGCCCAGTTAGCAGCCCTGCGGGAGATTGGCCGGGCGATAAATGCCGCCTGGGAGTTGAAGGCTACTCTCGAGTTGATCACTCGGAAGACAGCCGAAGTGATGGATATGGATTCATGTTCCATCTACCTTTTGGACAAGGCGGGAGAATACCTGGTCTTGGAGGCCACCACTGGCCTGATCCCAGAATCGGTTGGTCGCGCACGGCTGCGCCTAGGCGAGGGGCTAACGGGTTGGGCAGCCAAGATGGGACAGCCTGTCGCCGTGGCGGATGCGGCCAGGGACCCTCGCTTCAAGTATCTTCCCGACACCGGGGAGACGGTGTTTCAATCCCTGCTGGCTGTGGCGTTGGTTAACCAAGGACGAGTCATCGGAGCCATGAATGTGCAAACCAGGACTCTTCACCAATACGGCGCAGATGAGGTACAGCTTTTGTCGCTGATCTCCGACCTTGCCGCTGGGGCCTTGGAGAAGGCTATGCTCTACGATAGGATGCAGCGTCAGATTGCGGAACTCACCACCCTTGCCGAAGTGAGTGAGACAGTTACCTCGCCTCTATACCTGGACGAGATATTGACGTTGGTTGTGGGCATGGCGGCCCAGGTCATGCAGGCCAAGGCCTGCTCTCTGATGTTGTTGGACGAGAAACGGAACGAACTTGTGCTTCAAGCCACGCAGAACCTCAGTCCGACATATCGCGACAAGACGCCCCTCAAGGTAGGCGAGGGCATCGCTGGACGGGTAGTGCAGGATGGCCGGCCTATGGTTGTGGAGGATGTTCGGCAAGATCCTCGCTACCAATACGCTGATATCGCTCGGGAGGAGGGCCTCTGTTCTCTCTTGTGTGTACCACTGAAGCTGCGGGAGCGCATCATTGGGGCTTTCAACTGCTACACTTCCACAATGCACCGCTTCACCGACGAGGAGATGGCCCTCTTTTCCACTTTGGCTAATCAGACGGCCTTGGCTATCGAGAACGCCCGCCTGGTGACCAACGTTGCCATGATTCGAGAAATGCATCACCGCATCAAGAACAACCTGCAAAGCGTCGCCATGCTTCTGCGGATGCAGATGAACGGCGGGAAGGAAGTGTTGGCCCAGGACGTGCTCCACGAAGCCATCAACCGTATTCAGAGTATTGCCGCCGTGCATGAGATTCTCTCTCAAAAGGGTTTCAAAGGGGTAGACATCAAAGATCTGGTCAGCCGCATCGGCCAAGCGGTTCTTGATAACCTGTCGGCTCCCCAGCAACATATCCAGGTAAGCATCGAGGGTGTGGAGTTCGCACTACCCTCGCAGGCAGCAACATCGTTGGCCCTGGCAGTTAACGAACTAATTCAAAATGCCGTCCAGCACGCCTTTGCGGACCGTTCCCAAGGCACCATCGCCATCCGTCTGGCTGAAGAGCCGTCTCACTGGCGCATCACTATCCAAGACGACGGAGTGGGGCTGTCAGAGGACAGTATGCGCCACATAGGCCTAGAGCTCGTAGAGGAACTGATAGTGGATGACCTGAGAGGTGAGTTCAATTTGACGAGGAGGGGGGAGGGAACCATAGCCCTGTTGCGCATACCCAAGAGGAGGGAAGAGTGATGATGCAACCACTCCGCATCTTGATCGCCGACGACGAAGCCGTCATCCGCATGGGGTTGCGCAAGATGTTAGAGAACATGGGGCATCATGTGGTTGGGGCAGCGAGGGATGGGATGGTCGCCATAGACCTGGCCCGGCGCACCAAGCCAGATCTGGTCATCTTGGACATCAAGATGCCACACCTGGACGGACTGGAAGCGGCGGAGGTGATCGCGGGCGAACGCCCTGTGCCCATCCTGATCCTCACCGCCTACAGCGACCGCGAGTTGGTGGAGCGAGCAGCGACACTGGCCGTACATGGATATCTGGTCAAGCCTATCCGAGACGTGGACCTGGGTTCGACGATCGAGATTGGACTGGCCCGCTTTGACGAGTCGCAGATCCTTAGAGCAGAGGCAGCAGACTTAGAGGAAGCACTGGCCATTCGTGATCTGGTGGGCCGAGCTAAGTGGCTGCTGATGACGAGTCAGGGGTTGACAGAGCAGGAGGCCTTTCTGCATATTCAGCACCGTAGCCGTGAACAGCGCCGTACTATGGGGGAGGTAGCCGAAGAGATTTTGCAGAGGCACCAGAATGACTGATGATCTCGATGATGCATACTATCGGTGTTGATACTTGACATTTAGACAGATTTATGCCATAATAGTACAAAATTGAGCAGCTAGCTGGCGCATTGTCGTGCCTAGGGCCGAGAAGCCCTTGGATGTGAGTAGAAAGCGTGATTCGCATCCAGGGGCTTCTTTCCTTTTTCATCGTTAGTTGGTGGGGGTTCATGGATGTTCGCGCGTTACCAAATCTGTACCAAGCCTGCTCCGGCACCTTTTCCCTATCCGGCGAAGTTCCGCCTGAACGAAGGGGACGATTATGTGAAGTATGGCCACACCGCCTTCAACGGGGACCGTCACGGTGGGGATTTCCACTGGACGCCACAGATTATCACGCAGACCTGGTACCAGGCTGAGACAGGGCGTATCCCTATTTCCGGCGCTGGCTACGGGGGTCCCTTCGCTGGGGCGGGTTTCGACGCCATGTGGTTGGATATGTCGGAGATTGTGCGCCCCACCCGCGACGGCATCCACGGTCGAGAGTACATCTCAACCACAGTCGATCTGGGGCGTCGCCTCCACTGCCTGGAGTTCGATGCCAGCGGCCAGCTGACTTCCACGTTGCCGCCCCTGCTCCAAATCCCAATTCCTGTGTTATTCAACCCCTTGCCCATGCCCTCGCTGGGACGAACAATACAGACAGCCGTAGCGCGTGCCGCTGCCGAACTGGGCACATTTGCTCTTGTTTCTCCATCTAATTGGTGTCACGACCTGGAGCCCCTCGCTGGCCACATCGCCCCTCTCCTGACGCCGATGGATAACCCGCACGCCGGCTGGGTGCAGGCCGCCTCTCTGGTGGAAATCCAGGCCGAGAACGACAGGGAGGGCTTGGCTATGTGGGAGAGGGTGAAGGCAACCAATCCCCAGGCCATTGTCTCGCTGCGCCTACCCCTTACACCCGCCAGTCCGCAGCATGTGGAGCACCTCGCGCAGGCAGGGGTCGAGTTGGTCCACCTCTATGCCGATGAGGTTGGTCACGAGTACCAAGGGACCTCGTCTCACTTTCTCACCGCTGCCATACGGGACGTGCACGAACGCCTTGTGGAGACTGGCCAGCGCGACCTGATTGGCCTGGTGGTGAGTGGTGGCATTGCTGCCGCTGAGCATGCGCCCAAGGCTCTTATCTGCGGTGCTGACGCGGTGGGGATAGACCTCGCACTATTGGTGGCCCTGGGCTGTGCATTGTGGGCTGATGTGCGCCATCCGTGCCCTGTGGAGGAGGGCGAGATCGATCCGGACTGGGGAGCACAGCGCATTGTAAACCTGATGGCAGCCTGGCGAGATCAGCTGCTGGAAGTACTCGGCGCCATGGGCATGCGCGAGGTGCAGCGACTGAGGGGTGAGCTGGGACGAGCCATCTTCTATGAAGAAGAGGAGCGCAGTTTCCGCGCCTTGTTCAGTCTGGCCAGAGGCCCAGCAGTCGCTGAGGAATCCCCCATTGAAGGAGAAGTGGAGGGCGATTTGCGGTGGACGGGCGATTTATTGCGAGCCACCGTGGAACAAGCCCGAACGAGCAAGGCACCAATGCCAGATGTCACATCTCGTGTGGGACGCTCCGGTGGCGGTTTCGACCGACTATCGTTCGCCTTTGAACTAGAGGGAGCTGCGGAAGAAGATGGACGAGAATGCGAGATCAAAGATGTTGACCTCTCACTGGAGCTGAATCGCCGGGACGATAACCGGCCTAGGATCCGCATCCCCCATCCTTGGTACGGTGCGGGGATGTCCTTCGGCTCGGTCAGCCTGAACACCATGCTCGCCCGGGCCAAGGCCGCGGCGATGTGGGATTCCTTCACGTCGACGGGCGAGGGTGGATACCCCGATGAACTGGTCTCCTACGCTGACCATATCATCACTCAGATCGCGACCGGGCTCTTTGGAGTGCGCGAAGAGACCATCGAGCGGGCGCGGTTGGTCGAGTTCAAGTACGCTCAGGGGGCCAAACCCGGGCTGGGCGGACATCTCCTGGGCAGCAAGGTCACCGCGCCGGTGGCGTCTATGCGCGAGGCTGTACAAGGCTGCAGCCTCTTCTCCCCGTTTCCTTTCCATAGCGTCTACTCGGTGGAAGATCACAAGAAACACATAGATTGGATCCAGACTATCAACCCGCGAGCCCTTATCTCGGTCAAAGTATCTACGCCTACAGATGTGGACATGGTGGCGGTAGGTTCTTACTACGCCGGGACCCACATCTTCCATTTGGATGGAGCCTATGGTGGCACCGGTGCGGCGCCGGAGATTGCCAAGAAGAACATCGCCATGCCCATCGAGTACGCTATCACCAAGGTACATGCCTTCCTGGAGGCCGAGGGCATCCGCGATGAGATTGTGCTCATGGCCTCTGGAGGCGTACGCACAGCCTACGACATCGGCAAGGCCATCGCTCTGGGGGCTGATGGTTGCGTTATCGGCACGGCAGAGCTGGTCGCGTTGGGGTGCATGCGTCAGGGCACCTGTGAGAAAGGTAAAGGCTGTCCCTTGGGCATTGCCACCACGGACGCCGAGTTGTGCAAGCTGATAGATCCCGAAGAAGGGGCCCGGCGCATCAGCAACCTGTACGCTTCGTGGCGCATCCAGTTGGCCGATATCTTGCGTCGCCTGGGACTACAGAGCATACGAGCACTGCGAGGGAGGGCGGATCTACTTGTGTATCTCGATTGTTAAGTGTGTGATCTCTGCTATGCATTACGAAAGACAAGGAGGATGAAATGGCTACCGTCGGGTATATGGAAGGAACGGACCCCCTGGTCCTCACGAAGCTGGCCGTTAAAGACATCGGTACTGCACCCCTGAGCAATGGGTTTGATAACCACGGCGAATATGTCAATCACCTCACCAGTCACGATGGCATTTCCGTGGTCATCGGATATCTGCACAAGGTGTTGCCGACGCCGGGTATGACTCTCAGTCCTCGGGATCTTCTTTTCGCGTGCTTCACCCATGAGATTCCGGTTCTGCTCATAGCCGAGAAGTTCGATCACGAGGAAGCCAAACGAGTCCTGGGTGAGGTAGCAAACCGCGTGCGCCTGGTGGATCCAGCGGACCTCTATGAGGTCGTCTTGCAGACTATCTCCTAAAGGTTGCACCGATGGCTTCGCTCGTATCTGCACACGAGATCATCTCTTCGCGGAGAAGGCTAGTTAGGGGACTGCCTCTTCCCGCTGTGCACAAGGCCGAGGCCGAGGGGGGATGCGGTGTGGTTGGCTTGGCTGCCACCTTCCCTGTAGCCGGTCGTCACCTCATCCCCGCAGCGATGCAGATGCACAACCGCGGCAACGGCAAGGGGGGCGGATTAGCCGCTGCAGGGCTTTCGCCGGCGCAAATGCGTGTTTCCCCTGAGGTGTTGAGAGAGGCGACCTTGCTGCAAATCGCCTATCTGGACCCCACGGTCCAGGCGGAGGTGGAAGGCACTTGCCTGGTTCCCGCTTTCGACATCCTCCAGGGCTACCCCGTCCCTTCCCTAGACGACTACCGTCAGGTGCCGGCCTTGGAGGTCGAGCCGCCAAAGGTATGGCGCTACTTTCTCCGTCCCACGGCTGAGGCTCTGGCACGCTTCGCTGAGGAAAATGGCCTGGGTCATCTACCACCTCGTCAGATCGAAGATGAGTTTATCTATCAGAACAGCTTCCTCCTGAATCGTCGCTTCTATGCCAGCCTGGGGGAGAAGCGGGCTTTCGTGCTCTGTCATGGCCGCGATCTCTTGGTTTTCAAGATTGTAGGCTACGCTGAACACGCAGCCGCTTACTACCAACTGGAAGACCTGGAAGCACATGTTTGGATTGCCCACCAGCGCTACCCGACCAAGGGGCGAGTGTGGCATCCAGGAGGGGCACACCCCTTCATCGGCCTGAACGAGGCATTAGTCCATAACGGCGACTTCGCTAACTACTATGCCGTCTGCACCTACCTGCGCCAGCGCAACATCGTACCCCTGTTCTTGACCGATACTGAGGTCACTGTGCTCCTGTTCGATCTGTGGGATCGGGTATATGGGTATCCGCTGGAGGTGATCATCGAGGCCCTGGCCCCTACCACGGAGCGCGACTTTGCCCTGCTTTCCCCGGAGAAGCAGGATCTCTATCGAGCCATCCAAGCCACACACATACATGCCTCCCCTGATGGCCCCTGGTTCTTCATCATAGCCCGCAGCAAGCCAGATCAACGAGAGTGGCAACTCCTGGGCATCACCGACACCTCCATGTTGCGCCCCCAGGTCTTCGCTCTGTCGGAATCGATGACCAATCAGAATCCGTCATTTCAGATCGGCCTCATCGCCTCCGAGAAGCAAGCCATCGATGCCACACTCCGCAGCCTCCACCAAGAACAGCCACGCTTCTGCCCCGTAGCCGACCGCTACTGGAACGCCCGCGGTGGCAGCTATACAGATGGAGGAGCCTTTGTGTTCACCGTGACCAGGGAAGAGGCAGGGGATGAGGGCTGCTATTCGCTGACCTGCACTGACAAATTTGGACGGTTGGTGACGACCCCGCAGGACCAACTTCACAATAACCCCACCACGGCCATGCTGGCACCTCCCGCGGGACCAACCGCCCGCATCTTCGATCAGGAGAAGTGGATCATGGCCGGGCTGGAGAGCGTAGAAGACCCTTGGCGCAGCGTGGCCACAGAGATCGCCGGCTGGAACTACCAAGAGCTCGCCTGGTACTGCGGTCGCTTGGTGGAATCAGGCAACCAAGGCGATAAGAGGCAGGTCTTTGCACTGGCCATCCTTACGGGCCTGCGCGATCGAGCCTACGATCCGGGGGCCAAACGCCGAGCTTCCATCCTGGGCTTAGTGGATGAAGCCCTGGAGAAACTGTTGGCGGCCGTGCCGCTCCTGGACGCAGACACTACGGGGCGCTTCCGCCGTCTCACTTGGGCCAGTCGAGCGCGGCTGCGGCCTCCCCGGGGCGAAGAGGAGACCTTGGTAGTGGATCTCTCCGCTTTCCCCGCTGAAGGGGAAGAAGGCGGCAGCCAGTTCCTCGTCGCCGCCTACCGAGAAGGCTGGCAACACCTCATCACCTACGGCTGGCGGGGGCAGCGGTTCTGCGGCTGTGGTCTGGGCCCTAGGAGCACAGGGCTGCGCATAGATGTCTACGGCTCCAGCGGTGATTACCTGGGCTCCGGGCTCGACGGGGCGGAGATCCACGTCCACGGCACAGCCCAAGACCAAGTAGGCCAGATCCTCAAAGCCGGCAGCTTAGTCATCCACGGCGACGTGGGGCAGACGTTCATGTACGGGGCCAAGGGCGGAGAGGCTTACATTCGCGGCAATGCCGCAGGCCGGCCGCTCATCAACGCTGTTGGCCACCCACGGGCGGTGATCAATGGTACCTGCCTGGACTACCTGGCCGAGTCCTTCATGGCCGGTGATCCGTTGCATGGGGGCGGTTTCGTCATCCTCAATGGTATCTCGTTCGACGAGCATGGACGTATGATCGAGCTGCCTACGCCCTACCCGGGCGGGAACCTATTCTCTCTGGCCTCTGGTGGAGGGATTTATCTACGCGACCCACATCATCTTGTGGACGAAATACAACTCAACGGTGGTCACTTTGTTTCGTTCACCCAGGCAGACTGGGGACTCATTCACCCCTATTTGCGGGAAAACGAAGGACTCTTTGGCATTACCATAGAGGAGTTGTTGACGGTAGATGACCAGCGGCTCCGACCAGCGGAGGTCTACCGGAAGGTCGCTGCCACTCGTCTGAAGGTGCTGACCTGACCAGGGTACGCCTCTGTGGCAGAAGGTACAGTTGAGAGAGCAGATAGATCTGTCTGTCTTGTTTTGTATCGGGTGTTGTATCGCCTCCCAGATGCGTGTGCCTAACACGGCCGAGAGCGAGCTGAGGGTCGACGCGTCTGGCTCGACATCACTGCTTGGATAGTGCTGGTCGGGGCTTTGTGGTATTCGCAGGCCGGGGCAGTATGATAGGCATATTTTGTGGAGCGGACTCGGGCTTTGCTGATGACTCCACCCCCGTTGGGCGCGCGCTTACGTGCTTGATAAGCCATCAGTGTGGGCCAAAGTTGTTCCAGATTGCTGCGACTCGTGGGGAAAGGCGTGTGGCTGTGCTTGGCAAACCGGACCTTTGCAGCTGTACTACATGTGGCCATCGAGGTTGGGATGACAGCGATCGATTCTACTCACTGCCGCATGGAACCTGCGGA
>CAZBJW010000196.1:0-8634 GCA_964492135.1 uncultured Anaerolineales bacterium | reverse complement strand
AGCCAAGAGTGTCAACCCTGTGTTCATGCTTGATGAGATCGATAAGGTGGGGGCGGACTTCCGGGGCGATCCTTCTGCCGCCCTGCTGGAAGTCCTGGACCCCGAACAGAACCACGCTTTCTCCGACCACTACCTGGACGTCGATTATGACCTGTCCAAGGTGATGTTCATCACGACGGCCAACATCCTGGATCCCGTCCCCCCGGCGTTGGAGGATCGGATGGAAGTCATTGAGTTCCCTGGCTATATCGAACAGGAGAAGCTGGAGATCGCCAAGAGATTCCTGATCCCGCGCCAGCTCGAGGAGCATGGCCTCACAGACCTCAGGTTCACCGACCAGGCCTTGCGCAAGATGATCCGTGAGTATTCCTATGAGGCAGGGGTGCGCAACCTGGAGCGGGCCATTGCCTCCATCTGTCGGAAGGTCGCCCGGGCCAAAGCTGAGGGTAAGAGAGTCCCTCGAAAGATCTCTCCGCTGTCACTGGTCAGATACCTCGGTCCTCCCCAGTACTCCTACGGACTGATGGAGGAGGAGGATGAAGTCGGTCTGGCCATGGGCATCGCTTGGACACCCGGCGGCGGGGATACAATGGCGGTGGAGGTGACCTTGATGGACGGCAAGGGCAACCTCATCCTCACCGGTCAGCTGGGAGATGTGATGCAAGAGTCGGCGCAGGCCGCGTTGAGCTACACCAGATCCCATGCTACTGGCCTGGGCATCAGCAAGAGACAGTTCGACAAACTGGACATTCATATCCATGTGCCTGAGGGTGCGATTCCCAAGGACGGCCCCTCAGCAGGGGTTCCCATCGCCACGGCGCTGGTCTCTGCTCTGTCCAGTCGGCCCGTCCATCGTGAGGTCGGGATGACAGGGGAGATAACACTGAGAGGGCGGATTCTGCCTATCGGTGGTCTCAAGGAGAAGGTACTGGCGGCCCATCGCGCGGGTCTCAAGAAGGTTCTCCTGCCAAAGAAGAACCAGAAGGACTTGCGAGAGATACCCAAGAAGGTAAGAAAGGACCTCGAATTCATCTTTGTGGATAGGATGGACCAAGTATTGCCGGTTGCCCTGATGAAGCCACCCCCTCCCAGCACGGGGAAGCGCCAGGGACGGAGGAAAACGGCCTCTTGACAGGGTGACTGTGCTGCCCTGAGTCTGGTCAGCGAGGGCCAACAGACTGATCACCGCTTAAGCGTGGCTCCTGCCACACGAAGTTTCGAAACTTCGACTGCCATGGCCAACAGGCATACTGACAGCGTGGTCGTAGGCGTTGGCCGCGAGGATTCCGATATCGAAATCCTGTGGGCCCAGAAACGGCTTTGGGCCCAGTTTGTCAACCCGCACTTTGGTGAGACTCACCGCACATCATTTCCCACGTTTCCATCATTACTGGCATATCTGCTAAGTACAGTCCAGACCGCAAGGGTCTGAGCAACTGGACTGAGACCATACTTGATCCAGGTTGGAATCAGGTCCTTGCGCACTTGAGGGTCGAACCACGCTCAGGGGGAGAGGCGCGTGTCGTCTTCCAAGACGGTGAGACTGTCCGAAGGAGCGCTATCGCATGGAGATTTTCAACCACGGGCCTGAGTAGTACCTTTGGGCTGAAGTACGTCTTGGTGTGAAAAGGTATGCCACAGGTAGGTGGAAGAAGAGCACGGTCCTCGGTGATAAAATGCGGATCATCGGCGATGATCCAGCCCAGCCGGGACAGCGCGCCGGCGCGCGTCGAAGCGACGAAGGAGGAGCGAGAATGAAGGAATTGAAGGACAGGATTCTGGCCGAGGGGAAGAATCTGGGGGGAGGGATCCTCAACGTTAACAGCTTCTTGAATCATCAAGTAGATTGCCAGTTGATGCTCCTCATTGGCAAGGAGTTGGCCACCAGGTTCGCTTCTGACAACATCACCAAGATCCTGACGGCTGAGATCTCGGGCATCGCGCCAGCTCTGGAAGTGGGTATTGCCTTGGAAGTCCCTGTCGTATTCGCCCGCAAGGTGTGGTCTGTCACCATGCCGCCGGACTCCTATGAGCGCATGGTCCCCTCGCACACCAAAGGAGGCATGGCTCAGCTCATCGTGTCACCAGACTTCCTGAACGAGGAAGATCGGGTGCTCATCATCGACGACTTCCTGGCCACGGGACGGACGATAGAAGGGCTCGTGGGCATCGTGGAGGAGAGCGGAGCCCAGCTGGTGGGTATCGGCGCGGTTATCGAGAAGGCCTTCGAGGGCGGGCGGGAGTACCTGGCGCGCCTTGGCGTGCCCATCGAGTCTGTCGTCATCATCGAGAGCATGGAGGATGATAAGATAGTCATCAGATAAGTAGGGAAGATGGCGAGTGCAATGCACGACTCGATAGCAGTCATCGATTTCGGTTCCCAGTACAGCCAGCTCATATTGCGACGTATACGGGAAGCCCATGTCTACTGTGAGTTGATTCCACATGATGCCTCCCTGGCACAGGTGCAGAGACTCGACCCCAAGGGCCTTGTGCTGTCAGGAGGCCCAGCTAGCGTCTACGACGATGCTGCGCCCTCCTTGCCTAGCTATGTTTTGGACAGTGGACTGCCGGTGCTGGGCATCTGCTACGGCATGCAACTTCTGGCCCACGAGCTGGGCGGCACCGTAGCCAGCGCGGACAGGCGGGAGTATGGCCTCGCCGAGTTGCAGATGGGCGACCTCTCCTCTCCGCTATTTGCTGCGCTACCCTTCTCGCAATCGGTGTGGATGAGCCATGGCGACAGAATAGAGGAGCTACCTCCTGGTTTTAGAGCCCTGGCCTACACCCCCAACTCGCCCTTCGCCGCCATGGGCGATGACGAACGCCAGTTCTATGGTCTCCAGTTCCATCCCGAGGTCTCACATACTCCTCACGGTGCAGCCATCCTCGCCAACTTTGTGCATCGCGTCTGCGGCTGCAAAGAGACCTGGACGCCACGATCCTTCATCGAGGAGACTGTCGCGGACATTCGAGCGCGAGTACGGTCGGGAAGAGTGCTCTGTGCCCTCTCTGGCGGTGTCGACTCCACGGTGACCGCGGCGCTGGTGCACAAGGCCATCGGCGACCGCCTGAGCTGCGTCTTCGTGGATCATGGCCTCCTTCGGGCTGGCGAGGTAGAACGCAACAGGCACTTGTTCGATCGGCATCTAGGACTGTCGGTACGGCATGTGAATGCAAGGCGAAGGTTCCTGCAGCGGTTGAGGGATGTGGTAGACCCGGAGGAGAAGCGACGGATCATCGGTGAGGAGTTCATCCGGGTTTTCGAGGAAGAGGCGACGAGACTCGGCCCCATTGACTACCTTGCCCAGGGCACCCTCTATCCCGACGTGATCGAGAGCGCAGGCGTCAGTACGCAGAGCGCAGCGCGCATCAAGACCCATCACAACGTGGGCGGGCTGCCAGCACAGATGGCCTTCTCCCTGATCGAACCACTCCGCTATCTCTTCAAGGACGAGGTGCGGCAGGTGGGGTTGGAGTTGGGCTTGCCCGAGGAAGTCGTGTATCGGCACCCCTTTCCCGGCCCCGGCCTGGCTGTGAGAATACTGGGACAGGTGACCGAAGAGCGCCTGGCTATTCTCCGCGCTGCCGATGAGATCGTGGTGCACGAGATCGAAGAGGCGTGCCTATACCGAGACGTGTGGCAGTGCTTTGCCGTCCTCACTCCCATGAGAAGCGTAGGCGTGATGGGGGACAAGCGCACCTATGAGTACGTGGTAGCGGTGCGCGCGGTCACCAGCGAGGACGGCATGACCGCCGACTGGGCCACCCTGCCCGCTGAGGTCCTCGGCCGCATATCCAGCCGCATCGTGAATGAGGTGCCGGGCGTAAACAGGGTGGTCTACGATGTGACCGGCAAGCCTCCCTCAACCATCGAGTGGGAGTAGACCTCAAGGCGTGATCTATCCCTCAGCGTGTCCCACGGGGATGAGATAGAGGGGCCGATGGTCGGCGGGCAGATCCAGGGCAACCTGGATCTGATCATCGTAAAAGGCCCCGATGGGCACCGCTCCCAGCTCCAGGGCCACCGCTTGCAGGAGGATGTTCTCCGCCGCGTGGCCAGCCTCCAGTCTCACATATCGCTCAGCTCGGTCTCCGTACTTGGCCTCCGTGCGTTGGTACACTGCCGTGACGACGAAGATCGCCGGCGGCTGTTGCAGAGCTCCTTGGCGCAAACCCGCGTCCCATAGGTGGCTGCGACGATCCTCTTCCCCCACCACCTCAAGGGAGTGCTGATGCGGCAGATAGTGATAAGCGCCGTCGGGTGTCGATACATACAACTCGAGAGGATACAAGGCGCCAGCTGAAGGCGCTGCCCTGAGTCCTCTTGGATCCGTAATCCCCTGGGCAGCCCACAGTAGTTGGGAGATCTCTCCCAGAGACAAGGCCTCAGCAGTGAATTCGCGTACCGAACGGCGGGTTGCGATCGCTGCCTCCAGAGATATCTGACCCTCCAACCTGGGCGAAGGCAGGGATATCTGGCCTTCACCACCTTGCTGGACAGACTGCGGCTGCGGTGGTGGGCTGGACATGGTGCAGCCGGTCAGGGCCCCAGCAGCCATGAGTCCGCCACTGTGCGCTGCGGCAAGGCGCAAGAACTGGCGTCTGGTCAGCTTCTTCATCTCCCACCTCACTCTTGACGAGGACTGACTACTTACAGCGTGCTGCCCAGCGCGAGATAGGCTTCAGCCTGCGGTGCGATCCCCGTGGCATCTCCACTGCTCGAAGAGGGCTATTAGAGGCGCTCTTCCTCGGTCTTCCTCAACTGTGCCAGGTAGGTTTGCCGGGCCTGGTTGAAGAACTGGATGTAGTGCTCAGTGCGGTAGTCGGGATAGGTCCACTCCCACGGGCGGAAACTCTGGCTGGTGAAACGCAGGGTCACCTCGCCATAGATACCCTGACCCAGGTAGATGCGGTGCTGATGGTTCTTGGTGGTAGCCAAGACCAGTTTGGACAGATCGATGTAGCCGGGATCCAGGTTTATCCGCCGCTTGCCCTGCAAGGCGAAGCTCTGCTCCAGCCCGTTGGTGAGGAGCTTGATCTCGGGCAGTGTGGAGGGATCAATCAACTCTGAGAAAGTGATGAACTGCCTCAGGAGGTCGTCACCGAATTCCTCGGCGTAGTAGGTAGTGAAGTCGAAAGGCCATATCGGGCTGACGTGGTCCACCGGGCCATAGGCCCTGGCAAGTTCGGAGCGGGCGGTATCGAGCAGCGCCTCCTGAGCTGTGAACATGCCCACGATTAGTTTCACCGAACGATGCTCTCTGGGCAGACCCAATGAGACCTCCGTTCTTACACTTTGGTGTCTGTACTCGAGCCGATCTTAACACAAGGGGGAACGTTTGCCAAGAGTGGCCCCGCACGCTGAGCGCCGTCCTGAGCTTGTCCAAGGGTAGCCCTGAGTAGTGCTGAGTAGGTACGTGTCGGCCCTGTGAGGCATCCACTTGGAGGCCGCAGCGATCTCCTGGACCACTGCTGCGTTCTGCCTTGAACACCAAGACGAGTTCTGCTATAATTGAGTGTACAAGGGAGTCTACTCGCGACTGGATGACAAGGCGTTCGCTGCACAGGAATACTGGGTATGGCTAGGGCCGTCGACTGGATCTGGTGAGATCTGGGCGGCCCTTTGATTTTGTTGTGCATTGGTTGGAGAGATCACGTTCGATCGAGGAGGGAGAAATGGGCAGTACTATATTGCGGACTCGACAGGAATGCGAGGACTTGGCGCGCGGGCTATGCTTCAGGGGTACAGGAGGTGGCGGCAGCCCCGCTCGCGGTCTCGAGCTACTTCAACGTCAACTGGACGCCGGTCGAGAGATCGAATGGGTGGACCTGGATAGCCTCCCCGACCAGGCCTGGACGGTGACCGTGGCTGGCATGGGCGGAAGAGCCAGAGAGGGTGGCAGCGAGGAGGAGCTGGCTGCGTTGGGATGTGTAAAGGAAAAATACGACGGCTTGGGACTGGCCGTCGCAGCCGTGCGGGCCCTGGAAGAGAGCGAGGGCGCCAGGGTGGAAGCCATCGTCCCTGGAGAGACCGGGGGCAGCGCGGTTCCGGCAGCCATCTGCGCGGCGCTGGAACTCGGCGTGCCTGTTGCAGATGCCGACTACGCAGGCGGCAGGGCGATCCCGGAAGTGCCCCAGGCGTTGCCCGAACTTGGCGGAATCCCGCTCTGCCCCATGTCATTCGTCACGCGCTGGGGCGACGTGGTAATCCTGAAGGAAACGGTCAGTACGGCCATGGCTGACCGCATCGGGCGCATGATAACCCTGGCCTCGTATGGGGGCATAGGGTTCTCCTGGTACCTCCTCCAGGCTAACCAGGTCAAGGGCGTGGTGGCCAGAGACACGCTAAGCAAGGCCCTTAACCTAGGAAAGGTGATCCGAGAGGCTCGCGAGAAGGATGCTGATCCGGTAGTCGAGGCGACCAAGGCGGTCGATGGCTGGCTTCTCTTCGAGGGGGAGATCACGGCCACCGAGGTAGCGGATGAACAGGCATACGCCTTCGGCCTCGGCACTCACAGGTTGAAGGGTCTCGGCAGCCACGAAGGCCACACCTTCAGCATCTGGTACAAGAATGAGTACCATGTGAGCTGGATGGACGACAAGCCTTTTGTCACCAGCCCTGACTCGATGATCATCGTAGACTTCAAGACGGCCGAGCCAGCCATCAGTTATGACTTCTCGTTGGGTGACCACGTAGCGGTCATTGGACGCCAGGCTCACAGAGCTCACCGCACCAAGAAGGGTATTCAGGCCCTCGGCCCCCGGCATTTCGGATTTGACATCGACTATGTGCCCATCGAAGACAGGGTGAAAGAGCTTGGCCTCTGAGGCGAGACGTGCTCAGGCTGCACCAGTATTCTCAACGTTCCGCAGAGTCTGAAAGGAGGATACAATGGCGAGCGTAGTGTTACGTACAAAGCAGGAATGCGAGGATTTTGTGCGAGGGCTGTGCTTCATGGGGGCTGGCGGGGGAGGGCCACCGAAATTGGGTTTGAAACTCCTTCTGGACCAGCTGGAGGCCGGTCGGAAGATCGAATGGGTGGACATAGACAGCCTTCCCGATGACGCGTGGACGGCCACCGTGGCGGGCATGGGAGGCAGGGGCGGCACGGGTGGCACGGAGGAAGAGTTACTCCAGCTTGGCTGCGCGCAAGAGAAGCATGGCCCCCTGGGGCGCATGGTGGGTGCCGTGCGCGCGCTGGAAGATTACGCCGGGGTGAAGGTGGAGGCCATCGTGCCCGTGGAGATCGGGGCGAGCAATGTTCCGGCCCCCGTCGCGGCGGCGCTGGAGCTAGGGGTTCCCCCGGTGGATGGCGACTATGCTGGTGGCAGGGCTATTCCCGAAGTCCCGCAGACCATACCGGAGATCCAAGGGGTGTCTGTGTGCCCTGCCTCTTTTGTCACCCGGTGGGGCGACGTACTGATCCTCAAAGACACGGTCAGTACAGCGATGGCAGATCGTATTGGGCGCATGATCATCGTCGCCGTCTACGGCGGGATGGGGGTTTCCTGCTACCTCTTGCAGGTCAAGGATGCTAGGGAGCTACTGGCCGCGGGGACGCTGACCAAGGCGCTAGAGGTGGGCCAGGCGATCAGAAAGGCTCGCGAGCAGAATGGTGACCCTGTGGCGGAGGCAGCAAGAGTCGTAGATGGGTGGCTCCTTTTTGAGGGCGAGGTAGCTTCCTCCGAGATAGCTGACGAACAGTCGTATGCCTTTGGGCTGGGCAGTCACGAATTGAACGGCTTGGGTGACCGCCAGGGCCACACCTTCAAGATCTGGTACAAGAACGAGTACCACATTGGCTGGCTGGACGGGGAACCTTTCGTCACTAGCCCAGACTCGCTCATCATGGTACACTCGGAGACTGGTGAACCGGGTACCAGCTACGACTTCTCAGTGGGGGACCAGGTGGCTGTGGTGGGCCGCAGAGCCCACAGGATGTACCGCACGCCCAGGGGGATTGAGCTGTTGGGCCCGCGACATTTCGGGTTTGACTTCGACTACGTCCCCATAGAGGACCGATGGGCGGAGTTGGAGGCCTGACAAGGGCCAATGTTGCGCGGTATCAAAGCCAGCAACCGCTGGTGTTCTTGGGAGAGGTGGAAGTCTTTCCCGTAGAAAGAGGGGGATGCCCATGCCGATGACCATCAGGGAGCAGGAGTTGAGGGATATCATCACAGGGGCCGCCTTTCTGGGATCAGGGGGCGGCGGCTCGCCCAAAGATGGCCTCAGGCTCTTGGATGAACTGGTGTCTCTCAACAAAGCCGAGGTAACGCTCATCTCCTACAAGGAGATGGGGAAAGACGACTCCGCAGCGATGGTGGCTGAATTCGGGTCGCCAATAGCTTTCATGGAAGCGAAGTCCTTCCCAGAGACGGTCACGTCATTCACGTTGATGCGAAAGGTAGCGGCTCAATCCCATAAGAAGATCACCCACCTTATGGCTGGCGAACTGGGAGGGTTCAACACCATGGTGCCCCTTTATGTGGCTGCGCTGGAAGGGGTACCCTTTGTGGATGCGGATGCACAGGGAAGGGCCGTTCCCGAGTTGGAGACCTCTCTATATCAGATCTACGGTGTCTCCCATTCTCCTTTTGCCATGGCCGGCAGCAACGGGGACTCTATAGTGG
>CAZBJW010000195.1:6622-8715 GCA_964492135.1 uncultured Anaerolineales bacterium | reverse complement strand
TGTGTGGTAAGGACACCATCAGCAGATCATAGTCCGTGACCCGATGTGGGCTTCTGGCTTCCGCCAGCAGCATGGGATGGTCAGGGGACAGCAACTCCGTCAACCGACCGGAGTTGGGGACGTGGGCGGCAACTTCCTCGCCTGCCAGCCGCACTCGGGCGCGAAACCTATTCTCTCGGGCAATGAAAGCACCGTCCAGCAAGGGCTGCTCCAGCTTCATCGATCGCAGACATCCGTGCCATCATCCGGCAGGATGATCTGTGCCTTGCGCCGGTTGAGAATGACTACATCCTTGTGCCAGCTCACCTCCGGATGGTTCTTGAGCTTGACCTCGGCGTCACTAAGGGGGACGAAGGACGGCGTGAGCTCCCACAGGGAGCGCTCCACGTCATTGCCCTTGGGCAGATGTAGACAACCTTGGAAACTGAAGGGCGGCACCCGCACTACTGCCCTATGAGGTTCCTTTTCGACGTACTCAAAGCTGCAGAATCGGCGGCGCTCCTCCAGGGGAGGCTCGGGGCCAAGCGGCACGGTGAAGGCGATGGACATAGTGTCGATGTGGACGAAGCCGCCCGACAAAGCAGGCTCCTCAGCTTTCCCCAGAGGCCTGCTCGTAGCCTCGGTGAGCACGAGCAGATGGGGCAGTTCATAGTTCAAGGTATCGGACAGCCGACCCTGTCTCGTACGAAGGCGCCCCGTGATAACATGTGTGTCCGTGTACACCTCTATCTCAATGTCCCTGCTCGTCTCGGCACACATCATCTCTCCTTCTGCGCTGCAGGAGCAGGCCAGTATAACTGCGCCTTGGCCCGATTGAAGAGCGCTACATCCCCCTCCCAAAGCAGCGTGGGATTAGGCGTGTACACCACCCTCACTTCGGTGACGGGCATGAAGGAATCGGAAAAAGTGGTGAGTGCGTGGCGTACATCGGCCGCCCTGGCCACATGTACGCAGCCCTTCAAGACAAATGGAGTGAGGCTCACCACGACTTCGTGTCGCGACTTCTCCACGTACTCCAGGGGTCTTAGCTCAAGCTCCGAAGCAGGCACCACTGTAGGCGCCTCTCGAGGGATGACCGCCAAGATAGACTCCCTGTTCACCAGAACGTAGCTCACCGATAGTTCAGGGATCTCTGGATGCTGCAGAGAGCGCACCGTCACGCTATCGAGGGTTAGCGTCGGTGCATCTTCCAGGTTCAGCCAGGTGGAGAAACGTCTGCCGAGGGTCGACAGACTTCCAAGAAGGTGGTGATCTGTAGTGAAGACCTCAACTTCCACCACTGACGGGTAATGCCGCTCCTCCATCCTCCGCCCTCCTCTGTTCTCGTCCTGCGCCCGTGTGCTCCCTGCGCGTGGAGCACGGTCGCTTTAACCTGTGGCTAGCCGGAATCCAGCAATTCGCGCAGTCCCTCCTCATCGATAGGACGAACTCCGAGTTCCTGCGCCCTCCTGACCTTGGCGCCGCCCGGGCGATCACCGATCAGGAGATAGCTTGTATTGCGACTGACACTGGAGGTGACTCGCGCTCCTCTCGCTTCGATTAACTCGGCGGCTTGATCTCGACTCATGGTGGGCAGGGTGCCCGTGATGACAAAGGTCAAGCCGCTCAACGGCCCTTCCTCTGCAGCTGCCTCTTCCGGCAGGCGCGTCATGCGCACGCTGGCCCGGCGCAACTTCTCTACCACCTGCCGATTCCGCTCCTGGCCGAAAAAATCGGCGATGCTCTGGGACGTGTGAGGTCCCAGCCCCTCTATGGCCTCCAACTGCTCCTGGCTGGCCTTCATCAACTCCTGCAGCGAGGCAAAGTGCCGAGCGAGGAGCTGTGCCACGGTCGCCCCCACCCCTCGGATGCCCAGGCCGGTGATGAGTCGCCACAGAGGCCGCTCCTTGGAGTCATCAATGGCTTGCAGCAAGTTCTCCACACTCTTTTCCGCAAAACCTTCCATGGCCAGGAGATCTTCAGGCTTCAGGTAGTAAAAATCGGCCACGCTCCGCAACAGGCCCTTCTCCACGAAGGTCTGAGCAAGCTTCTCGCCAAAGCCCTCGATGTCCATCGCGCCCCGAGAAGCGAAGTGCTCCACTCGCCCCACCAAC
>CAZBJW010000195.1:0-6612 GCA_964492135.1 uncultured Anaerolineales bacterium | reverse complement strand
CACCAACTGAGCGGGACACGATGCATTGAAACAATAGTACATCACTTCGTCCTCAGGCCTGACCACCCGTTCACCACACACGGGGCAGGACTTGACCATCTCGAAGACCTTCTCATCACCGGTACGCAGTTCCTTAACAGGGCCTACCACCTGAGGGATCACGTCTCCCGCCCGCTTCACAATCACCGCATCGCCCTCGCGGATGTCCTTACCATGGATGTAATCTTCGTTATGTAAAGTAGCGTGCCGAATGGTTACCCCCCCTATCTCGACGGGCTCCAGCTCCGCGTAGGGGTTGAGAGTGCCAGTGCGCCCCACGTTGATGCCGATGCGCAGGAGCTTCGTGACCGCCTCATGGGCTGGGAACTTGTAGGCGACGGCCCACCGGGGCGCATGCGACACCTCGCCCAGCACGTCCTGTTGGGCGAAGCTATCGACTTTGATGACCACTCCGTCGGCGTCATAGTTCAGTTCTTCCCTCTGCTCAAGCCACTGCTGATAGTGCAGCAGCACCTCGCCCAGATCCTCGCAACGCGCAATGTTCTCCGCCGTGGGGAAACCCATGTGCTGCAGGTAGGCCAGAGCAGCCCACTGCGTGTCCAAGGTCACCCCTTCCGTCTCCCCCACGGCGTACACGAAGATGCTGAGGGGACGCGTAGCAGTTATCGACGGGTCCAGCTGCCGCACGGAGCCGGCGGCGGCGTTGCGCGGATTGGCGAACGGTTTCTCCCCTGCAGTTTCCCGCTGCTTGTTCATTTCCTCGAAGCGGTCCCGGGGCATGTAGACCTCGCCACGCACTTCCAGATACGGAGGAGAAGGCTCGTCGCCCACCAGTGGGATCCTCAAGGGGATGGCAGGTACGGTTCTCAGGTTCTGGGTAACATCTTCGCCTACAAAGCCGTTGCCGCGGGTCGCTCCCTGCGCCAGCCGGCCTTCCTCATAGCTGAGGGCAACGGCGAGCCCGTCAATCTTGGGCTCCACCGTATACTGGAGATCAGCTCCATCACCCAGAAGCCTTCGTATGCGCCTCTCCCAGGCCCTCACCTCCTCCTCATCGAAGGCATTGTCCAGACTGAGGAGAGGGCGTCGATGTTCGACTTTCTCGAACTGCGGCAGCGGTTCGGCGCCTACCCTCTGCGTGGGGGAATCGGGTGTCACAAGCTCGGGGTGGGCCGCCTCCAGCTCCTTTAGTTCCTGCATCAGGGCGTCATACTCGGCATCCGAGATTTCGGGGTCGTCGAGCACGTAGTACCGGTAGGCGTGGTAGTTGATCAGCTTTCGCAGATTCTCGATGCGTTGTGCAGGCTCGTCCTGTGCACCCATACGCCACCTCAGCCCCTCGCCCCACGGGCCCAAAGTTCCCACTGAGCTGGAGAGACGGCAGCCTCTCAGGCGATTATAGCATCTCTTGCGTTTTTCCTCAATGGCGAGACAGCTAGCATCCGCCGCCAGGCGGTGTCAGGGCCTGAAGGTAGCAGTCAGCGAGGCTCACCCACCAAAGAAGTGCACCACGACCAGCGGCGTGACATACACCTCGAGGACGGCGGCGACCATGAGCATGGGGATCACTAAGAGAACGAAGACCTTGATGAAATCGGCGACTGAAAGGAGCAAGCTCTCACTGATGGCGAAACCCGGAGGTGGCGACATGATTGAGGCGGCGATGCGCAGGCTGAAGGCAGTGGACAACACGACCGCCGGCAACTCCACGATCCCGTGGGGGACAATGAAGGCCAGGAAGAAAACCAGCGGGCTAATCCCCAGGAATGCCATCTCGCCAGCGAAGAAACCCACGATCAACATCGACGCCATGAGCAGCAACAGTGGAACCGCGCCGAAGGAGACCGGCGCTGCCGCCAGCCCGATGACGAGCACTCTCAGGTTGTGCTCGAAAATGCTCCGCACGTCGAAGCCGGGCAGCAACGGGATCTCGGGCAGACCCTGGCTGAAGTCAGCATTGGCAAGCCCGTGCACCTGAATGAGATCAGCGGGCAAAGGATAGCGCAGTGCAATCAGCCATCCACCGAGCATTCCAACCACCAAGATCGCGAAGGCCACGATCAGAGGTAGCTTCTGTAGCCGCAACAGCTGTGGGATATCGTGCCGGTACAACCGCCTCAGGCTCAACGCAGATGCTGGTCCGTCCCGGGGCAAGTGCACCGATTCTGGCAAGCACGCGAAGAGATGCCTGAAGGTTCGCCACAGGACCGGCAGATTGATCTCGTCGAACTCCCGCGACAGCAACTCCTCCCGATTGAAGATGCGCATGCCCGTCCTCACCAGCATCAGATTCACCATCACCAGCACCAGGGCGAAGGCCCACAGAACCTCCTCGCGACCCCAGAACAGAAGCACAGCCTCCCCCTGGAGCAGAAAAGCCATGGGGATGATGATGAAGCTGGCCAGAAGGTTGGCGGCCCGGACGCTCGTGGTCTGGCTGGACGCGACCACGGCGCCGGTGACCATGATCACGGCCTCCATGGTGGTGAGCACGACGATCAGCAGCAACAAGCTGGGTGAAATCACATAGCGAGTGGAGACGATCAACCCCACAGAGTACATCGCCAGGCCCAGGTAGCTGGCCGATAAGGGCAGCGTCATGGAAGACAGGAGCTTTCCGATGTACAACTCAGTGTCGGAGATGGGCATGGAGAGAAGTGGCTCTATACTGCGGCGTTCTCGCTCGCCCACGAAGCTCTCCAATGCGATGACCAAGGAAAAGGAAATGGGGAAGAAGCCCACGATCATCAAGGAAAAGGGAACCAAACGGTTCATGATCGTCTCTGCGTTCTGGCCGACCCCCCAGGTCACCGCAATGGTAGTGCCCAGTCTGGAGGTCACCGTCATTAGCCACGGGAAGATCAGAGTCAACAGGAGAATGGGAGTGATGATACGCCAGTCTCGCAAGCTGTCTCGGATCTCGCGGCGGGTGATGATCAGCGCGTTGCCAAGCACACTCATTCCTCCACGATACGAAGATAGACGTCCTCCAGACTCCTGGGGACCTCACTCAACATGATGATATGGGCACCTTCGTCCGTCAGACGCTGCACAAGCAGGGGATTGATCTCCCGGGGCGTGTCTGTACGATACCGAAACCAGGTCTCTCCCCTCTCTTCGATAGCGACCAAGCTCTCTATGGCCGGCAAGAGGCCGTCAAGCGGTCCGGCGAGTTGCATTTCGAGCGTGGGGTTTCCAAGGAGCCTTAGCTTCAACTCCAGCGGTGTTCCCAGAGCGATGATAGCGCCCTCTTTAATGATGGCTATGCGGTCGGCGAGAGTCTCGGCCTCCACCAGATTGTGTGTACACAGGATGATGGCCCGATGGGACGACCGCAGGTCGATGATGGCATCGCGAACCATCTTGGCGCTGTGGGGGTCCATAGCCGAGGTCGGCTCATCGAGGAACAGCACCTGCGGATCATGAATCAAAGCTCTGATCAGAGCGATCTTCTGCCGCATCCCCTTGGAGTACTCCCCCAAGCGCTGCCGGCGCGCTTCCCACATCCCGAAGCGGACCATCAATCTCTCGATCCGCTCTTCCCGCTCCGGCCGGGGCAAGCCCTGCAACTCGCCGAAGAAGTGGAGGTAGTCGAGGGCAGGCATGCGGTGATACAAGCCGGGGAATTCAGTGAGCAGGCCGACCACGCTGCGCACCGTCCTCTCATCATCCACCACGTCGTAGCCCGCGATGGTGGCCTCGCCAGACGTTGGCTTGAGGATGGACGCCAACATACGGACGGTGGTAGTCTTCCCAGCTCCGTTAGGCCCTAGCAGGGCCAGTATCTCCCCGGCCTCTACCGAGAGGGTGACCTTATTCACGGCGACGAACTCGCCGAAGTTCTTGGTTAGTCTCTCGGTCCGAATCAGGCTCATGATTTACCCATTTAACCATTATACCTGCATTACCGATTTGCAACAATGGCTCTTTAGTACCGCACCTTGGCAGAACACCCGTCTGCAAGTGTTCGAGACGAAGGGAACCAACCTTTCTCCGCCTTGACACCGGATGGCTGGGGTGAAGGTCGATGGTGCTTCGAGACGCTGCTGCCCGCCCTGAGAAGCCGCGGAGCGGCGTATCGAAGGCCGCAGCCCTCCTCTACGCCGCGAGGTCCAGGGCCCGATGCAGGTTCGCCAGGGAGAGATTGCCTCCGGTCATGATCAGCGCCACCTTCTTTCCGGCCAAGCGATCTTTGATCTTCAGTGCCCCGGCCAGCGAGGCAGCCGCTGCACCCTCGGCCAGGTTGTGGGTTCTCTCCAGAAAGTGCACGATAGACCGGAGGAGCTCTTCATCGCTGACCAGGATGAAGTCGTCCAGATGCTTCCAGAGGATGGATTGGGGTAACATGAAGGGGGCTCGAGTCGCCAGGCCCTCGGCGAAGGTCTCCATCCTGGCCTCCACGCGTTCCCTGGCTTTCCAGGTGAGGCAGGCTGAGGGCGCCTTCTCCGCCTGGACTCCGATGACCTCAATGGCGGGGTCAACGGACTTGGCCACGATGCACGTTCCCGAGGCGCCGCTGCCGCCACCGACCGGGACGATGAGCACTTCCGCCTCCGGCAGTTGCTCGAGCATCTCCAGAGCGTAGGTGCCCACGCCAGCGATGAGGTGAGGCTCATCGCCCGAGCTTACATACCGGTAGCCCTCTTCTTGGGCCAGTTCCTCCACTTGCTGCCTGGCATCGTCGAAATCCTTCCCGTGGAACAGAACCTCGGCTCCCAGATTGCGGATCGCTGCCACCTTACCCGGATTGGACCCCTCGGGCATGCCGATGATGGCTCGCACGCCGAAGAGGCGAGCAGCATAGGCAATGGACTGGCCGTGGTTGCCGGTGGAGGCGGTGATCACGCCCTTCTCTTTCTCCTCGGGGGTGAGTTGAGATACGAGGTTTATCCCGCCACGCACCTTGAAGGCGCCCATGGGCTGGTGGTTCTCATGTTTCACCCAGATGTCCGTCCCCACAAGTTCGCCGAGGAGAGGATAATTGTACAGTGGAGTCGGGCGGAGATAGGGTCGGATACGCTTCTGGGCGGCCAGCACGTCTTGCAGAGTCGGGGCTTGAAGTGAGCTCATGGACCTCCTGCTCGCCATCTCCTTATAGCACAATCCCGTAGTTTCTCATCAGCGCCTCTTCGACGTCCTCGCGGGTAGGTTCTGCCTGAGGAGCAGACGTTTCGCCCAGGCTCAGGTCCTTGAAGCCGCTCGAGGTGCTGATGCAGACCACCGGGCCCTCGGTCTGCATGCCATGGCTCACGGCTTCCTTAAGGCCTGCCACCGATGTCGCCGCCGACGCCTCAGCCCAAATTCCAGCCTGCGCCAGCTGAGTTTGGGCTTCAGCGATCTGATCGTCGGTGACCGCGATGGCAATTCCAGAGGATTCGTCGAGGGCTGCTATGGCGCGATAGCCGTTCACGGTCGCCGCGATGGCATAGGCTATCGTCGGCTCTGGAGGCACCGTGGCGGTCACTACGCCGTCAGCCAGCGCCTGCCTTAGCGGCGCCCGGGCCGCCGGTTCGCAGGTGACCATCACTGGAGCAGAATCTGCCAGGCCCAGATCGCGCAGCTCGCGGAACCCCTTCCAGACGCCATAAAGCAGTTCGCCATATCCCGTAGGCACGAATACCGACCGAGGGACCCGCCCGTCGAGCTGCAAACAGATCTCGTAGGCGATGGTCTTGTATCCCTCGGGGCCGTAGGGCGGGCCGGTAGGGGTGGGAGTGAAAGTGCTCGCCGGGTACCAGCGGCCGAGCTGCGCTCCCTCCCCGATGATCGTCCAGGCCGCCCGGCGTTGGACGATCAGCACAGCGGCCCCATAGCTTAGCAGGAAGGACTGGACAGCGGGCGGACAATGGGGTGGAGCCAGGACGATACAGGGGAGGCCTGCCCTGGCCGCGTAGGCGGCCGTCGCCGCGCCGTGATTTCCCGTAGAACTGACGACCACGGCTGAGGCCTTGACCTGCATAGCCCCACCGATCACCAGAAACGCAAAGCGATCCTTGTGGGACCAGGTGGGGTTGCGCGACTCGTCCTTGATGTACAGTTCCCCCCTCACCCCAGCCCACCTGGCCAGTTGTCGCGCATAGACCAGTGGCGTGCCCCCCTCTTCCAGGGAAATCCCCTCGACCAGGGGAGGAAGCAGCGGTGCATACCGGGCCAGACCCGGAAGAGGCGCCTCCGGCAGAAGGTCATCCGGGTTCTCAGGATACTCGTAGGTGACTTCCAGCGGTGCCTGGAAATCTTCGGTCATGCAGGCAGGACAGCCTACGAAGAGCGTCGGCTCGAGGGGGTAGGTCTCACCACACGACAAGCATCGCAGTCCCGTGGCCAGTGATTCTCCTTTGGCCATTGCTTCTCCTTTGTCAAGCTGGGGGTATCTGCCGAATGGTAGAGCATGTACCGGGGCTTGTCAAGCAGGGTCAAGGACTGGACCTGGATGGGCTGGATATGCGCCGATCGAAGGACGCAGTAGCACCTCGGTGAAGGCCGGTATGGCGACCCAGGGGATGGGGGGATCGCTGCGCACTGTCTAGGTAATGTACCTCTCGGTGGTGAGGTAACGGTCCCTGCTGTCGGTCAAGATGACCACGATGGTCTTGTCTTTGCCCAACCTCCTGG
>CAZBJW010000194.1:0-8727 GCA_964492135.1 uncultured Anaerolineales bacterium | reverse complement strand
TTTGTCTATAAGCCGGACTATGTACTAGTCTTCGATCCATCGGTGGTTGACAAAGGTGTAGACATCGGCCAAGGCCTCAGCGCACAGACGGTGCTTGTCCTCAACAGCGACGATTCAGCCATACTGGCGTGGTTCCGTGAGGGCCTGCCCTGGAAGATGATCTACTATGTGAATGCCACGAGGATCGCTCTGCACACTATTGGCAGCAACATTCCCAACAGTGCCATGCTGGGGGCGTGCGCCAAGACCAGAATAGTCAGTCTAGAATCTGTGTGCCATTCTTTGGTGGAAGCCTTTGGAAGAGAGCGGAGCGAAGACAATGTCAGAGCCGCCAAGGAAGCCTACCATCAAACCAGGAAGATCTAAGACGCTCCTGGGCCCTGTGGCCACGGTCTTCGCCACTGCTGACACGGGTAGCTGGCGAATACTCAGACCGGAAGTTGACTTCTCCTCATGTGTCAAATGCCGGGTGTGTGGCACCTATTGTCCGGTCGGCGTCGTTGAAATACAGGAGGACGAGCTGGAGTGTGTTGTAATAGGATGGGAGACCTGCAAAGGTTGTGGCATCTGTGCGAGTGTTTGTCCCCAGGAGTGTATCAAGATGGTTGAAGAAAGGGGTGAAGATGCCCGCTAGACGTGTGCTCGATGGGAATGCCGCCGCCGCGGAAGCCCTCAAATTGGCTAGAGTTCAAGTGGTCGCTGCCTATCCCGTCACCCCCCAGAGCCCGGTTGTCGAGAAACTGTCTGCATACGTGGCTGATGCTACGTTGGAAGCCAAATACATTCGGATCGAATCCGAACACTCGGCCATGTCATGCGTCATAGGGGCGCAATTGACAGGCGTCAGGGCAGCCACCGCCACCTCTTCCGTCGGGCTGGCATTGATGCACGAGGTTCTGGGCGTTGCCTCAGGCTGCAGGGTGCCCCTCGTGATGCCGGTTGTCAACAGAGCACTGGTGAGCCCGTGGAGTCTGTGGTGTGACCACCAGGATTCGATGGCTGAGCGAGATTCTGGTTGGCTCCAGTTCTACGTTGAGAACGCACAAGAGGTATTGGATACCTTGCTTATGGGCTACAGGGTAGCAGAGCACGAAGAGGTGCTAACGCCAGCCATGGTCTGTTTCGATGGCTTCTTCGTCTCGCATGCACCCCAGTTGGTCGTGGTGCCCGATCAAGAAACGGTGGATGCCTTCTTGCCTACCTATCGGCCATCTAATCTCTATCTCGACCCGAGAAGCCCCATGTTCGTCAATGGTCTCGTTCCCCCTGAGGATTTCTCGGAGATGAGATACCAACAGAGGATCGGCCTGGAGAACGCGTTGAAAATCATCCCTGAAGTGCAGCGAGCCTTTCGAGAGCAGTTCGGAAGGCAGTATGAGATGGTCGAGACCTACCTCTGTGACGACGCCGACGTCGTATTGGTGACCCTGGGCTCGATGTCTGGCACTGCGAAGCATGTCGCCAGGAGACTCAGGGAGGACAACCATCGTGCCGGTGTGGTCAAGCTCGGGGTCTTCAGACCTTTCCCTGTCGAGCGGATCCGGAAGGCCCTGGGCGGAAAGCGGGTCGTTGGCGTTTTGGATAGGAGCGCGGGTTTGGGCGCACAAGGGGGGCCGCTATCCCTGGAGATAAGCACTGCACTCTCTGACAGCGAGGCCCAGGTCTATGGCTACACTGCCGGCCTGGGTGGCAGGGACATCACTGAGATGACCGTAGAGACGATATTCGGCGAATTGTTAGAGATCAGGGATGGCAGTATAGCTGGCCCGGTCAAGTCCTGGATCGATACTCGACCCGAGGCGATGCGTATCCGGACCATTGAGGCAAGGGCAGGAAATGAGCACTGAGGCAAAGACCCTGGTGTCACATGGAGTCAGCACCTGTGCTGGCTGTGGGCTCGAGCTGGCCATCAGACACATACTGGATGTGCTGGGGGAGAATACAGTCATCGTCATCCCACCTGGATGTGCCGCCTTGTTCTCGGGCTTTGGCAAGGAGACAGCTTTGAGAATCCCTGGCATTCAAGGAAACCTGGGAAGTTCGGCGGCCTACGCCGCAGGGATCAGAGCGGGTCTTGATGCCCAGGGCAGAGACGATGTCACCGTATTGGCGCTGGCTGGCGATGGCGCTACTGTGGACATTGGACTGCAAGCTCTGTCGGGGATGTTCGAAAGGGGAGACAGAGTGCTCTACGTCTGTTATGACAACGAGGCATATATGAACACCGGCATCCAAGGGAGTGGGTCGACCCCGCGTGGGGCCTGGACGACGACAACCCCATCTGGAAAGGCCACACCTCGCAAGGATATGCTGGCTATCGCAGCGGCGCACCAGGTACCCTATGCGGCCTCCGCCTCCGTGGGCTATGTAAAGGATCTCAGGAGAAAGGTCGAGAAGGCGAAGAGCAACGTTGGGCCGTCGTATATCCATATCCATACCCCCTGCCCAACTGGTTGGTTCTATGATGCCGCAAGAACCATAGACATCGCCAGAGCTGCTGTTCAATCGGGTGCCTGGCCGCTGTATGAAATCGAGAAGGGGCGCACGAGGATCACGGTGAAAGTAGCTGAGCCAAGGCCGGTTGCTGACTATCTCAAAGTGCAGGGCAGGTTCCGCCATCTTTCAGAGCGCGATATCGAAGAGATTCAGCAGCAGGTCGACAGGCATATGCATGCCCTGCTGGCAAGGTGCGAATAGCCCGGGAGATGAGAGCCGACGGGTCGGCACTGGGACTGCTCCCCATCGGTCATCATCTCTAGCGTGCCCTGCTGATCGGCGCCGCAGGTGAAGATGTCCTGCAGCTTCTCCAGGGTTGGCTCACCGGGGCGACCGAAGCGGTTGTCTGACCGGACCGAGATGATCGCGTGAGGGGGTGCTGTTTTCCACCGCCAGGGGCCCGCCTTTCTGCCTCGCTTCGCCTACGTCACCGCCCACCCGAACCCACAGACCAGCGCGACGGTCCCCACTCCCGTCGCCCCTCACGGCCTGACGGCCATACCGCTTGCCAAGCAACCCCATTCTCCGCTAGAATACACGGTAGAGGCCGCGTGGACACCCCTCGGGACCTGTCCCGACCATGGTGGACAACCTCAGCGCGGCCTCTTCTCCTTCCGGCTCGATATCCCCTGTCAACAGCGCTGAAAACCGTTCGTACTCCAGGCGCACGACTACCGGGTTGCTGTTGACGTCCGACGAAGCGCGCGCGAGGACTCTCGCAGGTCGGGCGATGAGAGGGCGTGGGACCGAGGTCGGACCCCCGGCCCACCTCGTTGTGAAGGGCAGCACATTTCAGCCACCGGCATAGACGCTCTGAGTTGGTATCAGAACCTACCTTCGCTCGCCCCGTCTCCTTCGATACGCGCTCGACTCCGTTTCTCGCCACTCAGCATGATGAAATAGGGCCGTGTCTGGCGTACATGGTGGCTATGCGGATGGCCCGATGGGAAAACTAGACAATCGTACAGGATAAATACTGAACGAATGCCCGATGTGGACGAGAGGCATTTCCGCTATGATAGGTACAGTGAGGCGTAGAGCCCACCGTGTGATAGTGCAGCGCTCGAGCCGCTTCCTGATCTCTGTGCTGGGAACGCGGCTGATGTGAGTTGGGAGGTGAAGATGATAGACATCCCCCTCAAGGCGAGGGTTGAGTGTGCCGACGGCGAGTGCGGTGAGTCCGTCACGGTCATCGTCGATCCCGTGGCCAGAAAGGTGACACACTTCGTGGTGGACGATGGGAATTTGGTGCAGCGCATCGTATCAATCGACCAAGTGGTAGAGACCACCCCGGACTCGATCCATCTGAGCTGCAGCAAAGAGGAAGTTGCAAAGATGGAGCCCTTCCTTGAGAGGCACTTCATCAAGCAAGTACAGCCCAATCCTGATTACCGTGTGGACCACGGTGTGTACGTGCTGCCCTATGCCTCGCCGACGCAAATCGTCGCCACTCCTGTGGAGGTGGACCGCGTCCTGCCGGGGGAGATCGCCGTACGCCGGGGGACCCTGGTGGAGGCTACGGATGGCTACGTCGGCAAGGTGGGGGAGTTCCTGGTGGATCGCGTCAACGGACGGATTACGCACCTGGTTCTACAGGAAGGTCATTTCTGGGGCAGGATGGAGGTCACGTTGCCCCTTTCGGCCATCGATCGCATCCAGGATGATACGGTCTACCTGAAACTCGACAAGAAGGGAATCGAGTCGTTGCCCTCCATCCCGATGAAACGCGACTACCAATTCTGGTGGCCGTGGCGAGAGGTCGAGCTGGTGGTCCAAGTCTACCACGACCGCCGGAGGGCGATAGGAGAATTAGACTTTGTGGCCTGGTTGCAGCGCGCGAGGAGAATCAACATTCTCAACGCTGGCGCTCTGGTCAGGGACGACGACGGTAAGACTTCCTTGAAGGAGACTGTCGACCCGAACTTCGGGAACGGGCGTCTGTTCGGAGCCATTACCGGTGGCCTGATCGGGTTAGTGTGTGGTCCCGCAAGCGCGGCGGTCGGCGCTCTGGCGGGGGCCGGAACTGGAGACCTGGCTGCAGATTGGCTCGACATGGGCTTCTCTGGTGACTTCCTGGCCGGGCTAAGGGCGCGACTCCAGCCTGGGACTTCAGCGCTCGTGGTGCTTGGCGAGCACGACTCGGTTGCCAGACTATCGAAGGCTCTGGCCGGAGAAGAAGGGTGGATCTTCCAGCAGGCGCTCACCGATAAGACGGTGGAGGAGCTGCTTCAAGCGAGCAAGGCGGAGGAATAGACCCTCTGTATCAAAGGGAGATGGAAATGGCGAAGCTGGTGGTGATAACCTTCGCCAACGAGGAGTAAGTGAGGTTCGGGAGGAGTTGCTCAGACAGCAGGAGTACCTGAGACTGGATGACTCGGCGGTTGTCTTGAGAGATGAGGAAGGCAAGATCCAGGTATAAGAGTCAAACCGACCGAAGGATGCTGGTGGGGCCCGTGGGCGGCCGCGTCTTGGGTCTCTTGCTGGGCAGCGTACTCTTCCCCATGGCCGGTCTCCTTGGCAGTGTCGTCGGTGGGATGATGGAGATCGCAGTTGACCACAAGCTCGTCCAGGGCAGGAGCGAGGGTATCAAACCTTGGAGGAGGCTCACAGGGTCGAGGACAAGCTCAACACAGCTGTCGTCGAGGCCTTGACCCAAGCCGGTATCGAGATGCCCTACCCTAGGTATGACGTCGATCTGAAAGGTGGGCTGCTACACGTCGGAGACAGAGAGGTCGTCTAGCGTAAGTCGACGAGGGAAAGGAGATAGAAGACTATGCTCGCAAAACTGCTCATCCGCTGGTTCATCGTCGCCGTCTCATTGGGAGCTGCCGTCTGGCTGATCCCCGGCATCACCGTACAGGACACCAAGGCCTGGGTCGCCGTCGCCGTGATGGCTATTGTCCTGGGACTGGTCAACGCCATCATCCGACCCATCCTGGCTCTACTGTCCTGCGGGCTCATCGTGCTAACCATGGGCCTCTTCATGCTGGTGATCAATGCGTTCACATTGTGGCTATCCTCGTGGATCTCGGTCAACTTCCTGAACATCGGGTTCTACGTGAACGGCTTCCTGCCGGCCTTGTTCGGAGGGATTGTGGTCAGCATTGTGTCCTTCGTACTCTCTATGGTCCTCAAGGATGACTAGAAGAGGCCATGGCTGCAGCAAGAATCATCCCCGCAGTTCTGGTCCATCCGACAAAGAAACTGGTAGAGACATAGAAAGGCGCAAAAATGAGTGATCTAATAGTCGTTGCCTTTGACGACGAGACCAGTGCAGAGCAGATGCGCGATGCACTGGTGGGGATGCAGAAGCGGCACCTGGTGACCCTCGAGGATGCTGCGGTCGTCGTCCGGAAGGAAGATGGCAAAGTCAAAGTCAAGCAGGCGACGGACCTCGTGGGTCAGGGAGCGCTCGGCGGTGTCTTCTGGGGCATGTTGATCGGCATCATCTTCTGGATGCCTTGGCTGGGCGCTGCCATCGGCGCGCTGTCGGGCGCGGTTGCAGGTCACTTCTCCGACATAGGGGTGGATGAGGGATTCATCAAGGAAGTGGGTGAGACCATAGAACCGGGCCACTCTGCCCTATTCCTATTGGTCCGACAGGCCACACCCGAGAAGATGGTGGACGAGCTGAAGCAGTACAAAGGCAAGATCCTGCAGACCTCGCTCTCTCCGGAGGACGAGGCCAAGCTGAAGGAGACCTTCGGCGTCGAATAGGAACATGCCCGGCGTCGGATCGCGGAGGCTCGCCTGGTCCACAGGATCAGATGAGTCGCTGCGAGTTTGCCTGATAGACTAGGTGGAATAACCCGCCGGCCGAGTCGATCAGGCTCGATTCTAAATGAAGCGGGAAGGGCCTGCTGCTCCCGAACGGCAGAATCGCGCGGCATAGGTGAAAAGAAACGTCAGAGAGACGTACGACGAGGTTTGTATGGACTCTCACCAGGGTATCGAATTCACACGTACTGGCACCGGACAGCGGCTGAGATTTGGTCTCTTGCGCATGGGATGGATGGCCGCCCTGGTCGGCTGCCTGATGATGGCGCTCTCCCTTGTAACACCATCCCTGTGGGGCCAGGACAGTGGTCGGATTGAGATGCTGACCGGACACGTCGAACCGGGGCGTGGCCTCATTGAGGTGATATCTGAACTCCAGCGTGGCCAGACGCTCTATGTCTATGCGAATGGTACATCCGGCAATCTGGATCCGTTCGTGGCCCTGGCTGATTAAGATCTCGATAGGGAGACACTGAGAAAAGACTTCTCAGCGGAGCTTGCCCTGGCCATCTCAGAGGGGCGCGATCCCTGCATTCACCGATGGACAATGGCTCGCCCTGGGACTCCTACGAAGCGCACCCTACACTCCGCTGACGGCTTGGCTGATTCGCGTGTGCTGCCCCGCCCAGCAGGTGGTACAGACCTGCGAACTCCGAGGGACTGACGTGGCGCGGACCTCTGAGGAAGTGCTCAGTGCCCCATGCGGATCGGAGATCGTCGGCGTGGTGTGGAAGGGGGTGAAGTTCCTGCGCGGGGAGGGCACCAGCATTAGCGTCGACGATCCGGGCAAGTGCACACTGGAGTTGATGCCAGACGGGCAGTTGCGCATCCAAGAGGGCTTCAACGGCGCCAGTGGCGCCTACACGTTGGCCGGGTCGGCGGGTCTCACGCTGGGGTTGGATCCGACGAATCTCGCTGAATCGGAACGGCGGTCCCTGTACGATGAGTATCTGGAGATCCTCGAATGGGCGCGCACCTGCGTCTTTGAGGGCGACCAACTGGTCTTGAACACGATGGCCGACGCCGGGCATCTGTGCTTCGAAAGACACGGCCCAACCGCCTGATGCAGTCCTGGCTGATCAAGGGAGACATGGTCATCCCCTGGTTGAGATCCAGTACCTCAGCCCATCTGTAACCAGATCGACGCTACCGTGCTGATCGGTGCGGTAGGTAGGGACGTCCTGCAGCTTCTCCAGAGTGAGCTCACCGGGGTGACCGAAGCGATTGTCTGAGCCAACCGAGATGATCGCCAATTGGGGGTTGACCGCCTGCACGAACGGGAGTGAAAGGGCGCTGTCGCCGCCGTGGTGGGGTACTTTCAGCACCAGGCTATCCACCGGCTGGCCTGAGGCGAGCAAGGTCTCTTCTGCTTCCTGCTCGATATCCCCTGTCAGCAGCGCTGAAAACCGTCCGTACTCCAGGCGTAGCACTATCGAGTTATTGTTGGCGTCCGACGACGTGTCCGTGAGCAGGGTCGCCGGTGGGTGGAGGACATGGAGCCGCACCGCTTCGCCGACGTTTATCCTCAGCCCGGCCGCGGCCCGGCGGCAGGGTATCTCCTTCTCCTCGATCAGTCTTCTCCACGCTTCACAGGTGGCCGTGTCGCACCGCTGCCCGGATACCAGCACCTGTCCAACGTCATAGCGCGCGAGGACATCGACCAGACCCGTGAGGTGGTCATCCTGCGGGTGGGTCAGCACCACCAGATCGAGGCTGCGGTCCCAGAAGGGCATGTGGCGCCCCAGCTGCGAGAGAACTGCGGAGGGCATGGGGCCGCCGTCCACCAGGATCTGCTGCCCGTCGGGACACTGGATGAAGATGGCGTCTCCCTGGCCCACGTCGAAGAAGTGGACGTGTAGCCGCCCGTCGGGCATCTGCTGGGCGGTGATCCAGGCCAGGATGACCAGCAGCGCCAAGGCGCCGACGGCCAATTTGCCGCTCAGACCGCGGCTGACTTGCCGCCACATCTCTCGGAAGCGAGCGCGATTCACGCGTGCCGCCACCACCGCAAGGGCGAAGAGCCCGTAGTACATCCACATCACTCCCGCGCTGAAGCCTCCCAGCTCGAAGTTGGCGAAGGGGATGCGAGCGGTCAATTCCACCACCCTGATCGTGTAGGCCAGGAACAGCCAGGCCACCCAGGCCACAGGCTGTCCGAGGTACGGGTGCAGAGCACCCAGGATGGTGGCCAAGCCTCCCCACATCATCACCGCAGGTTGGGCGGGGATGATGAGGAAGTTCGCTACTGGAGAGATGAGGGACAGGCGGTGGAAGTAGTAGATGGTGATGGGCCATACGGCCAGCTGGGCACCCGCGGTGACGAAAAGCGGCTCGCTTAGGAGACGCACGACGAACGCTGCCTGCTCCTCTGACCGCAGGCGTGACAGTAGAGCACGGAACCCTTGCTCCATGGGGCGGACGAGGAGGATCAATCCCAGGGTCGCGGCGAAGGAC
>CAZBJW010000193.1:0-8758 GCA_964492135.1 uncultured Anaerolineales bacterium | reverse complement strand
TAGGCACACTGACCTGGCTGGCTGAGGGGACGAGCGCGGTGGCGCTCGGCTATCGTTGGCGCGACGAACAAGGCGGAGTCATTCCGGGATCTGTGGAGACCCCGCTGCCCCACGATGTGGCCTACGGGCACGGAGTGGAGGTACATAATGCTGCCATACAAGCTCCTGGTGAGCCAGGACAGTATCTCCTCGAGGTGGACCTGCTTCATCGAGGCGTGGGCTGGTTCTCAGAGCAGGACAGCCCAGCTGTTACTATCCCAGTGACAGTAGTCGATCCCAACACGTCCCACCACACCTATTTCCCGCTGGCCCTCTCCAACCACTACCAACCGGTCCCCACACCCATGGTCGAGGCGCGCGCTCTATGGGTGCCTCGGTGGTCGTACAGAAATGAGGCAGATGTCAAAGCTATCGTGGCCAAGGCGGCACAGGCCAACTTCAACATGCTGTTCTTCCAGGTCCGGGGTCAAGCCGACGCCTACTATCAGTCCCAGTACGAACCCTGGGCCGATCGGCTGTCGGGCACTCTGGGACAGGATCCCGGCTGGGATCCGCTCGAGGCGGCCATTGGGGAGGCCCACGCCGCAGGACTACAACTGCACGCCTACGTCAACGTCTATACGGTCTGGCTGGGGACCGCACCTCCCAGAGCTGATAGCGTGCCCCAACACATGTATCATCACTTCAATGCACTGTACGGGAACGCATGGGTGCAATGGCATCAGGATGGTACGCCCATGGGGCTCAATTCCTCCTATCTGACGGCGAGCCCTGGCCACCCGGCGGTGGCGGACCACATCGTTGCCGTCTGTCGTGATATCCTCCAGAACTACGATGTTGACGGCTTGCACTTGGACTATCTGCGGTACTCCAGCTCGTACTACTCCCACGATCCAGTCAGCCAGCAGCGGTTCCAAGACGCTCAGCCCATCGCCTGGGCAGACTGGCAGCGCGCCCAGATCACCGAGCTTGTGAGTCGTCTTCACGACGAGGTCAAGGAGCTAAGACCCGACGCGGCGCTCACCGTGGCGGCCTGGCCCATCTATCAGGACAAGTGGGGCTGGGTCAGCTACGGGGACGTCAAATACGACGGGTACGATGGGTACTTTCAGGATTCACGAGGGTGGCTGGACCTGGGCACTGTGGATGCCTTGGCCCCGATGCTCTATGGGACCGCCGTGCAGGACTATCTCGATCGCTTCGAGATCCTCGCGGACGACTTCGTGGACGAATCTTACGGACGCCATATATACGCTGGCATTCATGCCGGCTACGATTCCTTCTCCGAGATCCAGACGCGCATAGACATAGCGCGCCAGGCCGGCGCCCAAGGCCAGGCCATCTTCGCTTACTCGCTCGTGGAGAGCAATGGCTACTGGGATGACTTCCGCACCGGCCCCTACTCTGAGCCGGCTCAGGTGCCACCCATGCCCTGGAAATAGCCTGGGAACCAGCTAGAGACCATCCTTGCGCGTCATGCCCGCTGGCAGGTCTACCGCGGCATCAGATCGGCCGCGGAAAGGGCCAAGCAGAAGGTGTTTGGCGCCTTAGCGCCGAGTAGTTCTTGAGCCGACCGCTGCCACAGGTAGCTGTGCGCCTCGGCTCAAGAACCTCAGCCTAGTGCTTCTCCCCCGCTAAGATACTCTCTGCCAAACGCAGCGCCTCGTCCTTGGTCGAAACTTCGCCAGTAACCTGCGCCTCCTGAATGGCCCGTAGCAGCCGACCAACAACCGGACCCGGCTCCATACCGAGACGGCTTAGCAGATCATCCCCTGTGATCAGCGATGGTGGTCTGATCACCTCATCGTACTCCTCGTAGTACCGCTGCAACAGCTGCCCCACCGTGTCACACGCCCTTGCCCACTCTCCCACCTGCTCGCCGCGGTGCCGGATCACGAGGTTGTCGCCCAGCGAATGGAGGAGTACATCCACGCCCGCGCCTCGCGTGTCTCTGAAGAAGCGATGAGTCGCCCGGGGAGTGATACTTTCCTGCTTGGCAAGATGTAGGGGGCGCATGTGATGCCTGATCACCGTCTGCACCAATCTCACCTCACGGTTCCCGAAGCGCAGCCGTCGCATGACACGAGCTGCCAGCGCTGCTCCTTCCACGGCGTGGCCGAAGAAGCGGATGCGGCCCTCCTCATCCACCTTGCCGGCGGTTCCCTTGCCCGAATCGTGTAGTAGCCCAGCCAGCTTCAACAGCATCGACCGGCTGCGCTCATCCACAACCCTCTCCCTCAGGTGAGCCAGCAAGTGCGGTACAAATGGGCCCAGCCTGGCCCCGAAATCGGCCCACACCTCCCGCTCGCACGTGGCATCCCCAGCCGCCGGCTGCCGCCCGCCTTCGACCAAACACTCTATGGCCTCGAATACGCTGTCCAGCCCCCCAACTGTGGATAACGAATGCTCAAAGGCATCCTCATGATGAGGGGGAGGTTGCTCGACGCCTCGCAGAACCTCCAGTTCGGGAATCAGCAGACAGAGGATACCAAACTCCTCCAGGTGGCGCAGACCCGCTTCAGCTCGTGGTGTGGCCAGCATCTTGCACAGCTCATCCCTCGCCCGCTCGGCAGAGCTTTCTGTGACGCGGGACGCGTCCCGTGCCATCAGTTGTGCAGTACGGGGCTCAACCCGCATCTCCAGTTCTGTCTCCAGACGGATGGCCCGCAGGAGCCGAACGGGATCATCAAGGAAGATGCTATCCGAGACTGCTCGCACCACCCTGCTCTCCAAGTCCTGCTCGCCCCCGTGAGGGTCTATCAGTTGAGGTCGAGGTCGCCTGTCCTGGAGGTTGATAGCCATAGCGTTAATGGTGAAATCGCGCCCCGCGAGGTCCGTCTGCACATTGTCGCCCCGTAAACTGGCGAAATCCACATAGTACCGTTCATGTCGATCGCGCAGGACCACGCGAGCCGTCTGCCGCTCTTCATCCAGCAGAACGAAGGCTCCACCCAGACGATTCGCCGTCTGCTTCGCCAGCTCTATGGCCTTTCCTCCCACGGCCAGATCGAGGTCGTGAGTGCCCCTGCCCAGCAGGCGGTCGCGCACGTATCCTCCTACGAGATAGCCCTCGACCGAACGCTCGGCCAGCAACTGGCGCAGTATGTCCAGAATCCCTCGCCTGTCAAACCAGAAAGACAACTTCGCTCCCCTCCTGCTTCCCCTCATCAGTTCAGGCAATGAGATTCTATCACACCGACGGAAACGCTTTCAAACCTCCGGGCAAGTCAGAATTGACTGGGATGAAGGACGGTGCTACAATGGGCCAACCGCAGAATGATCAGACTACTGCACTTCTCTGACCTGCACCTGGGGATAGAGAACTACGGACGGCTCGACCCTCAGACCGGGCTGAGCAGCCGTCTCCAGGATTTCCTGCGCTCTTTCGACGCCGTCGTGGATCTTGCGCTAGGCGACAACATCGACCTGGTGCTGTTTTGCGGCGATGCCTACAAGACGCGGGACCCAACCCCCACATACCAGCGGGAGTTCGCCAAACGCATCCGCCGCCTATCCCGAGCTGGCATACCCACCTTCCTCCTGGCTGGCAATCACGACCTGCCCCTGGCTGTGGGCAAAGCCCACACGTTGGAGATCTTCCACACGCTCGATGTAGACGACGTCACGGTAGCCAACAAGCTGGGCACCCACGCTCTCGAAACCACCAGCGGACCGCTCCAGATTGTGGCTGTGCCGTGGCCTATCAAGAGTCATCTGGCAACCAGGGACGAATTCAAGGGGCTGAAGCTCGCCGAGATCAACGCTCGCCTTGCCGATGCCATAGACGATCTTGTCAGCCAAGAGATAGCAAGACTGGACCCAACCCTACCAACGGTGTTGGCCGCACACGGCACCGTATTCGGTGCGACCTACGGCTCAGAGAGGAGTGTGCTACTGGGTCAAGAGGTGATCATCCCCAGTAGCGTGGTGGCCAACCCTGCCTTCGACTATGTGGCCCTGGGGCACATGCACAAACATCAGGTCGTGCGGGACGCCGATCCGCCAGCAGTCTACTCGGGAAGCGTGGAACGCATAGATTTCGGGGAAGAGGGCGAGGAGAAGGGATTTGTACTTGTGCAAGTGGAGAAGGGCAGCGCCCAGTTCCAGTTCGTCCCACTTGAGGCCCGCCCATTCCTCACCATAGATGTGGAGGCAAGAGGGGAGAACCCGACAGCCGAAGTCCTTGACGCTATCAAGGCTCATGATATTCGAGACAAAGTGGTTCGCCTGATCGTGCGCACCACGGCGGAAAAGGAACCCCTGCTGAGGGACCCTGACATCTTTCAGGCCCTGGAGGGGGCCTTCCACTTGGCTGCAATCAACAAGAACGTAGAACGCCCCGTCCGCCTCAGGCTGGGCACCCGCAATTACGAAGAGATGACGCCTCGTGAGATTCTGGAGACGTACCTCGAGGTCACGCAAGTGCCATCCGAGCGAAGCCGGATATTACTCAAGTACGCCGACCAGTTGTTTCAGGACCTGGAATGAGATCAGAGATGTTGGAATCTGAGCAGACAGAGAGACGTGAAGACGGGCTAAGGGAGGTATCATTTCGCAATGGAGCAGATTAAGGTAGTTGTCACGGGCCCTTTCGGTGCGGGCAAGACCCAGTTCATCAACACCATCAGCGAGATCGATGTGGTCACGACAGAGCGCAGAATCACTCTGCCGGAACAGAGGAAATCAAAGGAAGAAACCACGGTGGCCATGGACTATGGGCGGATCATGATCAAGAAAGATGTCGCCCTGGAACTGTATGGCACGCCCGGTCAGAGGCGTTTCGACTTCATGTTCGACATCCTTTCCAGAGGCATGTGGGGATTCGTGATCATGGTGGACAGCACCGATCCCTCTAGCTTCGACGAGGCTCGAGACATACTGAGGGTCTTCGACAACTTCGCCCGCGTTCCTCGCGTCATTGCTGCCAACAAACAGGATCAAAAGGCTGCCGTTTCCACCGACGAGCTGCGCACGGCGCTGAAGCTGGGTCCCTCTGTGAAGATCCTACCCTGCCAGGCGACCGATAGGTCGAGCGTACGCAAGGTTCTCCTCGCTCTCTTGTCTTCCATGCTAGAGGAAGTGAAAGCCGACTAGGCTGCGGCCCCTCGACTCTTTGAACCCATCATGAACAGCCAAGCGGCAGACCGTCGTCAGGACGCCCGCCGCCTCAATAGTCGCAAGTCGTTTTCGCTACGCCCTAGTCCTTGAGCTTTCTGACGTACACCCGGTATTCTTCGCCTTCTTCCTCCACGCCAAGGAACTCGTTCCCCGTGCTCTTACACCACGCTGGCATGTCGGCCTTGATGCCCTTGTCGTCTGCAATCACCTCGAGCACTTGCCCGACCTTTAACTCCTTCATCTTCTCCCTGGTCTTGATGATGGGCATTGGGCAGTATAGCCCAACGCAATCCAGCGATGTGTCTGCCTTCATGGGTCATTTCCTCGGAGACAGGTACCCTGCTTCGTGTGCCTTTCCTGTGCTCGCCCCGTCACAGACGGTTACGAGCCCGACCGGCCGCCAGGAAGCTCGAACCAGGATGACTTCCTACTCCTCGTGTTCCTCTCCGCAATTAGGGCAAACGGTGGCATCGCGGGGCAAGGGCTCCTCACAGGCCACACAATAGCGTATTTCGACTGCGCAGACTTCACACCAGGGGGCGTCCATCTCCACCACACCTTCGCAGTAGGGGCAGAAGCACGTGGGCGCTCCCTCGGTGGTCCTGGCAACCTCTTCTCCTGCCATCTAAGCCTCCTTTGCCCTGCTCTCGTAGTCCTCGATAGCCTTGTGCAAGGCATCCGCCCCAAGGTTGGAGCAGTGCATCTTGTTCTGGGGCAAGCCCTCCAATTCGTCGGCTACGTCCGCATTGGTGATCTGCTTGGCCTCCCCCAACGTCTTTCCCTTGGCCATTTCGCTAATCATGCTGGATACCGCAATGGCCGCACCGCAGCCGAAAGTCTTGAACTTGACATCGCTCAAGTGGTCATCGTCCACGCTAATGTAGAAAGTCATCAAGTCCCCGCACACCGGGTTTCCCACGCTGCCTACACCGTCGGCATCTGGAATCTCCCCGACGTTGCGCGGGTTCATGAAGTGATCCATCACTTTTTCGCTATAGGTAGGCATCCTGACCTCCTTCTGTCCCGACCCGTCCAGGCTGACATTACGTTTGACGTGCCCCCTCGTAAAGAGGTGACATCTGGCGCAGCCTGTCAACTATGGGTGGAAACACCTCCATAAAGTAGTCCACATCTTCCATCGTGTTCTCGCTGCCCAGCGTGAGAAGCAGGGAACCATTTGCCAGACCAGGCTCGATGCCGATAGCCGTCAGCACGTGGGACGCTTTCAGCGCCCGAGAAGTACAGGTCGAGCCGCTGGCTGCCGCCACTCCCTGCGTATTGAGCAGCAGCAGCATCGCCTCGCCCTCTATGTACTCTACGACGACGCTCACGTGGCCAGGAAGCCGGCCAGTTGGATGACCGGTCAGGTATACGTTTTCGATCTCCCCCGTCAGGCGCTCGATGAGCCGGTCTCGCAGCGGCAAAAGGCGCTCCTTTCGCTCCTCCATCTCCTTGGCGGCCAATTCCGCTGCCACTCCGAGCCCAGCGATCGCCGGTACGTTTTCCGTCCCTGCACGGCGACCACTCTCCTGGATGCCCCCATCGATCAGGGGCATGATGCGTGTCGCCCGCTTGATGTAGAGAGCCCCAGCTCCCTTGGGACCATAGAACTGATTCCCGGCCAGGCTCAACAGATCCACACCCATCTCCTTGACGTTCACAGGAAGCGTGCCCGCTGTAGCGACTGCGTCCGTATGGAAGTATGCTTTGCTCTTCTCCTTGACCACCTGGGCAATCTCCGCGACGGGCTGAATAGTGCCTATCTCGCTGTTGGCATGCATCACGGAGACCAGTGTCGTGTCCTCACGAACAGCTTCAGCTACATCGGAAGGATGCACCAAGCCGTACTCGTCCACGGGCACCCGCGTGACCTCGAAACCCAGCTTCTCCATGGTCTGGGCCGCGTTTATCACTGAGAAATGCTCGATGGAAGAGACGACCAAATGCTCGCCTCGCTTGCGATTCATGAGAGCGATACCCTTGACGGCCATGTTATTGGCCTCGCTACCGCTTGCCGTGAAGTATACCTCGTTGCTTCTCGCCCCGATGAGCGCAGCAACCTTCTCTCGCGCCCCTTCCACGGCCTCACGAGGTAAGTCTCCAAAACGGTGCAAGCTCAGCGGGTTTCCGAAGTGCTCCTTCAAATACGGGATCATAGCCTCCACCACCTCAGGACGCAGAGGGGTGGCGGCACCACAGTCAAAGTATACCTCTCTCATCACGCCTCCTGCCGACAGGCCCCGGTCGTCTTCGAGTCACCCTCGAAGACTTCCCATCGCTGACATCGAAATTCGGACTAACTCGGTCTTTATAATCATTATACACCTGGAATGGTCTCAAGTCAAGGATCCGGAAAGTTATCAAAGGTCTATGACTAATCGGCTCTGATGCCTGTTCAGGGAGCATTTAGAGTTCGAAGTGTACTGCGAGCTCCTTCGCGATCGCTTGCAGATCCCCCACCACCTTGGGATGGAGAGGGATGCCCTCGCGCATCCTTTGCTCGGCCATCTCGAACTCCTTCTCCCCGTGGACGAATATCCGTTCCTGGCCTTCGGCCTTGGCCGAGTTCCTCAGGATGCGAATGATATCATCCATCGAGGCCTTGAACTCCTCCAGCGGCCGGAAAGCGTCCACCCGCAACGCGCCGAAGAAGTGACCGATATTGGCAGGCAGCGGTTTGCCGCCAGGGTCCTTCGGGTACACGTAGCTGGCGTAGCCTGCTCCCGACAACACCGCGCACAAGATGTCTACCAGCAAGGCCAGGCCGTATCCTTTGTGCCCGCTCAGTTCCTCGCCGGCACCACCCAGCGGCAGTATTCCTCCTCCGAGGCGATCTCGCAGGTTGATCAGCACCTCCCCAGGATCGTCTGTGGGGACACCTTTCGCATCAGTAGCCCAACCTGGGAGGAGCGGCTTCTCCATCCGGTCATACTCCTCCAGCTTCCCTCTGGTCACCACGCTCGTCGCCATGTCCAAAACGAAGGGCCTTTCTTCGCCCGTGGGCACGGCGACACTCAACGGGTTGGTGCCCAACACTGCATCCCTGCCGAACGTAGGCACCACCAGGGTCGCCGCGTTCGTCATAGAGATGCCCATCAGCCCTTGCTCCAGAGCCATCATCGCATAGTAGCCGGCAATGCCGTAATGGTTACTGTTACGCACGGCCACGAAGCCCACACCCGCCTGCAGCGCTTTTTCGATGGCAAGTTGCATTCCCTTGACCCCTACAACCTGGCCCAGCCCAGCTCCTCCATCAACAAGCGCGGCCACCGGGGTCTGTTGTACAATGCGGATCTCAGGTTTGGCCACCATAACGCAGTCGCGCAGCCCCTGTATATATCTTCTCGTCCGGGCCACGCCGTGGGAATCGATGCCTCGAAGATTGGCAGCCACCAGGACATCGGCCGTCACCTCTGCGTCCTCCTTCGGCACCCCCATCTTCACGAAGACGAGCTCGACGAACTCCTTGAGAGGTTTGTGACCTACTTTGCCATCCATTCTCTCACCTCGGGGGATCGACGACGATCGGTTCTTCGAGCCACTTCTACAAATTCGGCACAAGCATAGGCCTGTCCAGCCAACATGTGTCCTGGGTCATTGATCACTCGGCTGACTCGCGGCGCGCAAGGCTGGCTCGGCT
>CAZBJW010000192.1:0-8772 GCA_964492135.1 uncultured Anaerolineales bacterium | reverse complement strand
CGATCGCATTCGTGTACTGGCACGACATATGGCAGGCCATGTACAAGTACGTGAAGGACTTCCAGCATCCACCCAACTATGCGTTTTCAACGCTGGCCGAAGTATGGCTGGATAAGTAGGCGACGACAGGGGCAGGGGCGCTGTGCAGACTATCGCCCTTGCCCCTTCAACACCCGGGGGTATGCATCGTGCAGCAGTACCTGGCGAGACGTCTCTTGGTAGGCATGCTCCTCGTTTTCGCGGTCTCAGCGGCGGTTTTCGCGTCAATGCAGCTCATCCCTGCGGACGCGGTAGACATCATGCTGGGCATGGGCAGGACGCCTGAAGCAGCAATGGCCCTCAGGCACCGGTTGGGCCTGGACCAGCCGCCAATACAGCGGTACATTGGATGGCTCGCCGGCGTCCTGCGCGGGGACCTCGGGCAATCCTTGATCACGGAGGAGCCGGTCGCGGACATGATACGCCAGCGCTTCCCCGTCACCATAGAATTGGCTGTGCTGGCAACGCTCAGTGCAGTGGTGATTGGCGTGCCTGCTGGTATCATAGCCGCTGTGAGACAGTACTCGATAGCTGATCAGGTGTCGACGGCACTGTCCCTGGTTGGGCTCGCGCTACCCAACTTCTGGCTAGGCACGTTGCTCATTCTGGCCTTCTCCATCACGTGGCGCCTGCTTCCACCGGGAGGTGTGTTACCGAGGGTTTCCGAGGACCTGTCGGCCAACTTGAAACGGATGGTCATGCCCGCTCTCTCGATGGGACTTCCCTCAGCCGCCGTTTACTTCCGCATGACGCGCTCTTCCATGCTGGAGGTCATCCGTTCAGACTACATGATGACAGCTTACAGCAAGGGCGTCACCGAGCGCAGGGCGGTTGTCATCCACGCCCTCAAAAACGCCCTCATCCCGGTGGTGACCGTAGGGGGCCTGCAGATCACCTGGATGCTGGGTGGTTCCTTCATCATTGAGTCCATCTTCTCACTGCCCGGGCTGGGCATAGCTACCGTGGGGGCGATCTTCAAACGGGACTATACCGTCCTTCAGGGATGTGTGTTGGTCTACTCGCTGGCGGTGGTCGTCGTGAGTATCGGGATGGACCTGGCCTACGCCTGGCTCGATCCGCGGATCCGCTACGAGTGAAGACAGAGATGCTATGAATTCCTTTGACAACGCTTTAGGGGCTTCCGACAGTACCCCACGTAACCTCAGACAGAGAACGCTCACGGGCCTGGCCTTTCGAAGGTTGCTGCGTCACAGGCTGGCGATGGTTGGCGTGGGTGTAATCGGATTGCTCGTCTTCGCGGCGCTGGCGTCGCCATGGCTTGCTCCCTACGACCCCGTGGAGATGGATCCCGGTAATGCCCTTCAGGCGCCAACTCGGGAACATGTCATGGGCACCGACCAGTACGGCCGGGACCTTCTGAGTCGAGTCATCTTCGGCTCCCGTACCTCGCTGGCGGTGGGGATCATTTCGGTGAGCATCGCCCTATTCCTCGGCACCACGTTGGGACTGGTGTCGGGGTACTACCTGGGTCTGCTGGACACGGTCATCTCCCGGGCTATGGATCTCCTCTACGCCTTTCCTGCGCTCCTCTTGACACTGCTCATCATAGCCATCATGGGCGCAGGCATTGAGAAAGCGATGATTGCTCTAGGCATTATCTACACGCCGGCCTTCGCCCGAGTGTGCAGGGGCTCCGTCCTTACTGAGCGCGGCAAAGTGTACGTGGAGGCCGCTCGGATGGTCGGTGCCAGCAACTTCAGGGTGATCCGCAGACACATTCTACCCAACGTGTTGGCGCCGACCATTGTGAATGCCACACTGTTCATGTCACATGCGATACTCATCGAGGCCGCGCTGAGCTACCTGGGGTTGGGGACACAGCCACCCATGCCCTCTTGGGGGATGATGCTCAAACAGGGAAGGGACGTGATGCGGGCCTCACCTTGGCCCTCGGTCTGGCCGGGGCTGGCCATGATGATGGTCGTACTGGCCTTCAACGTATTTGGCGATGGCCTGCGGGATGCGCTTGATCCGAAGCTAATAGGCAAATAGGGATCCCTTGCATGTGGTCCTGCCCGCCGATGAGCAGCGGCCCTGTACTTACTCGTCGGTTACAGTCAGCGCCAGGGGCTCACAGATCATCACATCACGCACGGCTGCCCATCCACGACATGAATTGGGACTGAACCCTGGACTTGGATACGCAGCAGAAGCGCATGTAGAATAGCTCCAAGAAAGAGAAAACATAAAGGGGGACATGGAGAGAGAAGAACTGAGACACGCCCACCCGAAAGACATCCGCCGGCTGATCAGAGAGGGGAAGTGGCGGGAACAGACCGCGGGGGTTGCTGAGGGATATGTGCAGGCAAATCTGGCGGTCGTGCCGGAGGAACTCGCTCTCCAATTCTTCACTTTCTGCCAGAGGAATCCTCGGCCATGCCCGGTTCTTGAAGTTACCGAACCTGGAATAACGGACTTGACATACCTGGCTCAAGGAGTGGATCTGCGGACCGATCTGGGGAAATACAGGGTGTTCGAGGAAGGAGAATGCATCGCCGAGGTGGAAAATATCGCTGACTATTGGGAAGACAACTTAGTGGCGTTTCTGCTGGGGTGCGGCCTGTCCTTCGACTGGGTCCTTGACAAGGCAGGTATAAGGGCCAAGTGGCTGGAACCAGGGAGTACAGGGCGTGCCTACGTTTCATCCATACCCTGCAACACCGCGGGCGTGTTCCACGGTCCTATGGTTGTGTCGATGCGTCCCATTCGCCGAGACGAGATCGTGCGAGCAGTTCAAATCACTTCGAGGTACCCTGCAGTCCACGGGGCACCCGTACATATCGGTGATCCAGCGCAGATTGGGATACTCGACCTGGAGAAGCTAGATTATGGTGCACCAAGTCCGGCGACGCGGGTCGATGCTGACGAGGTGCCTGTATTCTGGGGATGCGGTGTTACTCCGCAGGAAGTTGCATTGCGCGCCAAACCGAGGCTAATGATCACGCACCTTGCTGGCCATATGCTCATCAGTGATAGAAGAATCGAGGACTTGGCCGTGCTTTGATATTGACCTCGCCCGTCTGGGGATTCCCCAGCGGTGTCAGGTGCCAGCCAGGTCAGGGCCGGTGCACATGTACGTGCTCCGGGTTGGCTCTTACGCCGTTTCGGGCTAGAACTGCCGCGGGATAAGTGGTGCCCGCTGGCGCCCGTTTTGTGACAGACTAGGTTGGGTTGCCTACCGTCCCACGTACAAGTGGGGGAATCCGCGGTTGCTCGACTATCGGCCGGCTACTGAAGAAGCCACCCTGTGCTGGTTAGCTTGCTGCAAGTGAGATCGTGCAGAAGGCATACCTGGAAATCCGGGTGTACGGGGAAGGGAGAGATAGTGAAAAGGATTACGGTGCGCAAGGATCTGTGCAGTGGCTGTCGCGCCTGTATAGTGGCCTGCGTTGCCAGGCACGACGGGCGTTTCGGCACATCCTCAGCGCGCATGCGGATCACAAAGGTGGAAGCCCAGGGCCTGGATGAGCCCCATGTCTGCCGTCTGTGCGGACGGCCGCCATGCGTGGCCAATTGTCACGCTGAAGCCTTGTACAAGGATGAGAGCACGGGGGCTGTCCTCCTGCAAACTGACGACTGCAACGGTTGCTCGGCGTGCGTGGATGCGTGCCCCTTTGGCATGGTGGGTCTACACCCGGAGAGCGGACTGGCCCTCATTTGCGACCTGTGCGGCGGTGACCCCGCCTGCGTGAAGCGCTGCGCTACAGGCGCGATTGCATACACCGACGGCGAAGACAGCATCCGCTCAATCCGGGCCCACAACTCGTCTGCGGTCTGATGGGTTTCTGCGATGTCAAAGATGTGCATGAACCTATCATAGTGTAATCATCATCTCTCGGATAGCCTCTAGGGAGCAAAGGGATGTACAGCTGCGGGGGTACGATCTTACGTGTCAACCTGACCGATGGCACAATCCGCCGTCACCACACCGAGGAGCATTTGGCCCGCGCTTTTCTTGGCGGGCGAGGTCTCAATGTGAAACGCCTGTGGGACGAACTGCCGGCCCACACCGATGGGCTGTCGCCGGAGAATGTGCTGATCTTCGGGGTTGGGCCCCTGGTAGGAACGCTCTTTCCTGGAGGCTCACGGTTCAACGTCAGCGGCATATCCCCCCAGACCGGGATTCTGGGCGACTCGAATGCTGGCGGCTTCTTCGGCCCCGAGCTCAAGTTCGCTGGCTACGATCAGGTGATCATCCAGGGCCGGGCTGACCATCCCGTGTACCTGTGGATCAAGGATGACGAGGTGGAGCTGCGGGATGCGCGAGAGTTGTGGGGCCAGGACGTGTGGGACACCACCGTGGCCATCCAGCAGGAGTTGGTTGACCCTGACGTCCAGGTAGCTACCATTGGCCAGGGGGCCGAGAACGGGGTGTGTTTCGCAGGTATCTTCGTCAACCTGAACCGCCCGGCGGCGCGCACGGGCATGGGCTCGGTCATGGCTTCCAAGAACCTCAAGGCTGTGGCGGTGCGCGGCACCAGACTCTTCCCTGTTGCTGACATGGACCGGTTCAACGAGATTATCGAACGCCTGGATGAGGTGATCTATAATCACCGCGAGTACGAGATTCGCTGCCGGTTGGGCACGACAAAGCTCATCACAGGCCTCAACAGCATCGGCGGCCTGCCCACTCGCCATTTCCAGTGTGGTCGCTTTGAACACGCCGATGCAGTGAGTGGTGAGGCGATTGAGGAACTATACAAGGTCAAGAGCAAAGCCTGCTTCGCCTGTACCATCGCCTGTAGCCGCTTCCTGCTCGTCGACGATCCTCGCTTCCCCGGCCTGCGCCTGGAGGGCCCGGAGTACGAGCCTCTGGCGGGGTTCAGCGCCCGCGTCGGCAACAGCGACCTGGCTCTGGCCCTGAAATGCGTTGACCTGGCCAACCGGTACGGCATAGACGCCATTACCTTGAGCGAGGTCGTCTCTTGGGCCATGGAGTGCTACCAGCGGGGCCTTCTTCACGCCGACGAGGCCGATGGGCTGGACCTCAGCTGGGGCAATGGCGAGACCATCCTGGCCCTGATCCACAAGGTAGCGCACCGAGAAGGTTTCGGTGATCTCCTGGCCGACGGGGTCAAGAAGGCGGCAGAGCGTCTGGGGCGAGGCTCAGAGGGGCTGGCCATGGAGGGTAAGGGCCTGGAGGTCTTCCAGGCCGACCCGCGGAGCGCCAAAGCCTACGGCCTGGGCAACGCCGTGGCCAGCCGTGGAGCGGATCACCTGCGCTCAGAGCCCTGGTTTGAGTTCTCCCACGATGCAGAGGAGGGCGTTCGCCGCTTCGGCATTCGCGAGACCGCTTTCCCCCTGGAGCATAAGGGCAAAGGCCTGGTGGTCAAGCACTTCGAGGAGATGGCAGCCATTTCCGACGCCATCGGGGTCTGCAAGAACACCTACAACAACATGGAGGTGCTCTCCTGGGACGAGACGGCGGAGTTACTCCGGGCCGCCACCGGCTGGGAAATCACCGGCCAGGAGGTACAGCAGATCGGGGAGCGCATCGTGAACCTGGAACGGTTGTTCATCGCCCGCGAAGGCATCACGCGCAAGGACGACACGCTGCCCAGACGTTTCTTGGAAGAACCCCTACCCGAGGGAAGCGGCCCGAGCACCGGTTCGGTCTTGGAGCTGGAGCCCATGCTGGACGAATACTATCGCGCCCGGGGTTGGCAAGTGGAGACCGGCCTGCCGACGAGGGAGAAGCTCCAAGAACTGGGGCTGAGCGAATAGCGAAGCGACCTTTCCGCAATGCTTGACCAGCGGAGGTATCAAGATGGAGCGTGATTTGCAGAGAGTAGTGGAAGAGTATGCAGCGGCGTGGTCGGCCATACGCGATGTGGAGAAACTGGTCTCCTTCTTTGCCGACGATAGCGTCTATGAGACGTTGGCTGGAACGATGGTCTGCCGCGGCAAGGAAGAGCTGAGAGCCTTCTTCCAGAGCTCGAAGGATTCTTTCCCCGATGAGATAGTGCAGGTCAACTCCGTCTTCCTGGGTGGCGACAGGTTCGCCATAGAGGGGATCATGATGGGCACGCTGACCAACCAGTATCACAACTTCCCTGCCACGGGAAAGAGATTCTCGGTGCCGCTCGCGGTGATCGGCCAGCTGGACGTGGACACCGGTAGGATCAAGCGAGTCACTACCTACTTTGATCTGGCCACATTTCTGCGGCAGGTTGGGTTGCCGCCAGAGACCCCATTGAAGCAGGGGTAGCTGCTCATTGAGGGGAGAGACAAGATCCACAAGCAGTCTCTCGGTTCAAGGGTGGCAGTGCTTGACTAGGGCGCAACGATGTTCTATAATCGCAAAGCTCGGGCCGCAGCCAGAGAATCCCACTCCAACCCCTGAGATGATACGGCTAGCCTGAACAGTTGGGCCACGGCGGAGGCTGCTTCAAGCCATGGATCAAGCACCGAGAGCCCTAGGTCGGGTGGGTGTTCGCGATCAGCCGAGTAGTTGGGCGGAGCTGACGCAGATGATGGAGGGGGCCTGATCATGACAGGGAAGAAACTACGCGATGTAGTTCTGGAATCCGGCATCAGCGTCAAGCCAGTCTATGGTCCCGAGGATGTGGCCGACATAGACCACGATGCAGACATCGGCGACCCCGGCGCTTTTCCGTTCACACGGGGTATCCACGAGTACATGTACCGCTATCGGCCCTGGACTATGCGTCAGTACGCCGGTTTCGGCACGCCTCGAGAAAGTAACGAACGCTTCAAGTACCTCATCTCCCACGGCCAGAACGCACTCAACGTAGCCTTCGATCTGCCTTCTCAGATGGGCTTGGACTCCGACGATCCCCTGGCGTGGGGCGAGGTGGGCCGGGTAGGCATGGCTGTCGATAGCCTGCGTGACATGGAGGAGGCCTTCGACGGCATCCCCCTCGACAAGATCAGCACCAGCCTCACTATCAACAGTGTGGCCTCCATCATGATGGCTATGTACTTCGTGGTGGCCGAGAAGGAGGGCGTGTCTCTAAAGGAGCTTCGAGGCACAGCTCAGAATGACATCTTGAAGGAGTACGTCGGGCGGGGGACGTGGATCTTTCCAGTGGAGCCTTCCATTCGCCTCATCGGCGACACCATCGAGTTCTGCGCGAACGAAGTTCCGTACTACTACCCGGTGAGTGTATGCGGATATCACATCCGTGAGTCCGGAGCCAATCCAGTGCAGGAAATCGCCTACGCCTATGCCATCGCCTCAGCATACATCGAACATGTGCGGGACCGGGGCGTGGACGTCGATGACTTCGTGGCGCGCCTTTCCTTCAATTTCGACATCTGGGGCAACATTTTCGAGCAGGTAGCCAAGTTCCGGGCGGCTCGTCGCCTGTGGGCGAGAATCGTTCGGGAGAAGTTCGGAGCCAGTGATCCGAAGGCGATGCAGATGAAGATGATAGCCGGTGGTGGTGGCGGCGGGCTGACTATCGAGCAACCAGAGAACAATATCGTGCGCGGCGCGTACTATGCACTCATCTCCGCCCTTAGTGGCACCCAGACCATGGCTCTCTGCACGTATGACGAGGCCTACACCATTCCGACGAAGAAGGCAGCCCTTATTGGTCTGCGTACCATGCAGATCCTGGTTGAGGAGATGGGACTCTGTGATACGGTGGATCCCCTCGCTGGCTCGTACTACGTCGAGCGCCTCACAGCTGATCTGGAGCAGATGATCATCGAAGAGCTGGAGAAGGTGGAGAAGCTGGGGGGTATCGTCAGGGCCATCGGTGAGGGACACATCCAACGCGAGGTGGCTCGCCAGGCCTATCTCTATGAACAGGGGGTCCAGAAATCTGAAATCATCAAGGTCGGTGTGAACAAGTATCGGATCGACGAAGAGGAGCGGGATGTTGAGCTGCACGAGTACAAGGCTGAACAGACTGAGGAGAAGATTGAGACACTCAATGACCTGAGGGCCCAGCGTGATGGCGCCAAGGTCGCTGAGAGTCTGGAGGGCTTGCGCCGTGCAGCCAAGGGGAAGCAGAACCTCATGCCGTACATCATGGAAGCTGTGCGGACCTATGCCACCGTTGGTGAAATGACTCAGGTGCTGAAGGACGTGTTCGGTGAGTTCAAGGAACCGGTTGGGTTGTAGATTCTGTGGGGCGATAGCCCGTTGACGAGAAAGGAGGCTGCAGCTTCCTTGCTGTCAGACGTACGCATAGTTGATCTCACCCACATGCTCGCGGGGCCGTATGGCTCTATGTTGCTGGCCGACCTTGGGGCAGAGGTGATCAAGATCGAGGAGCCGCAAGGGGGAGATCCTACAAGACACATAGGGCCGCCGTTCGTCGAGGGTGAGAGCGCGTATTTTATGAGCATCAATCGCAACAAGCGCAGCGTGACTCTTGATCTGGGCAGAGGCGAGGGCCGCCAGGTGCTCTACGACCTGGTAAAGGTCTCAGATGTGGTGTTCAATAACTTCCGGCCCGCCACGATGGAGAGGCTGGGTTGTGGCTATGAGGCGCTCAAGAAAGTCAATCCTCTTATCATCTACTGTTCCCTCACTGGCTTTGGCGAGACGGGCTCCCACAGAGATCGTCCAGCCTTTGACCTAGCCATCCAGGCCGTTAGCGGAGCGATGAGCATCACTGGTGAGCCTGGTCGCCCTCCGGTACGCATGGGAATCCCCATGGGAGACCTGGGAGGTAGCCTCTTCTATGCGTTTGCCATCTCTGGAGCCCTGTACTCTCGAGAAAAGACAGGAGTGGGGCG
>CAZBJW010000191.1:0-8773 GCA_964492135.1 uncultured Anaerolineales bacterium | reverse complement strand
CTCCACCAGCGCAGACACCCCCAGCACATTGTCCAGGGCACCTTTGGTGATCAGCGTTCGTCCATTCCCGTCTTGTACCACTACGCTAAGCCGTTTGCGCGTGAAATCGTAGGGCACCTCGTCCACTTTTGTGATGCCGGCGATGTCCGGTTGAGCCCGGGCAGTGATGGCTTCATCCAGAGGATTAGATAACCCTGTCTCGAAATGGGCATTCAGGTAAGCGTAGCGAAAGACCTCGTCCGACGGTCGATCCTGCAAATCCAGGGCTCCGTCGAGTCGTACGACACCCTCAGTCAAAGTGCCTGTCTTGTCAGTACATAGCACGTCCATACTGGCGAAATTCTCGATGGATTCCAGGCGTCGTACGATGACACCATTGTTGGCCATGGCTTGAGAGCCCCTAGAAAGATTGATGCTGATTATCGCGGGCAACAGCTCAGGCGTAAGTCCCACAGCCAGGGCGATGGAGAAGAGCAACGACTCGAGGATAGGCTTGTGGAAGAAAACGTTGGCCGCAAAGATGACCACCACCAACACCAACATCACCTCAGTGAGCAGGTGGCCGAAGCCCCGGATGCCACGCTCAAACTCGGTCTCAGGCGGGCGCAGGCTCAGTCGCTCGGCGATCTGCCCGAAGGCCGTAGACACCCCCGTCTGCACCACAAGGGCACGACCGCTGCCGCTGCGCACGTTGGTGCCCATGAAAACACAGTTGGTGCGCTCAACTAGGCTGGCCTGAGGCGAAACAGGGCCTGGCGTCTTCTCCACCGGGAAGGTCTCCCCAGTCAACACTGCCTGGTTGACATAGAAGTCCCTCGCTTCCAACAGGACCCCGTCGGCTGGCACTAGGCTCCCTGCCGAGAGCAGTACGACGTCACCAGGCACCACCTCCTCCGCAGGGACGGTCTGCGACTGGCCGTCCCGAAGCACCCTGGATCTGACCGTTACCCGAGCCCGCAACTTCTCAGCGGCGTTGTTCGCATTGTACTCCTGCGCAAAGCTCAGGACAGCGCTTCCCAACACGATGGCTAGGATAATGATGGCATCTACCCAATCCAGCACAACAGCAGACACACCTGTGGCAACGAGGAGGATCAGGACGATGGGACTCTTGAACTGCTTCAGGAAAAGGCCCGCGGCGGTCGCCTTCTCTCGCGCTTCCACGACGTTGGGCCCAAGCTGCTCCAGGCGTTGCCTGGCTTCCTCCGTGCTCAGCCCGTTGGGCGTGCTGCGGAGTGTCGTCAACAAGCTATCCAGCCTTTGGCCCCAGTACTGGTTGAGTATGGGAGCGTTACTGTTCATGCGACGGTCTCACCGACGCAAGTGGTAAGGCACATCGATAATCACGCGGTCCTTGGCAGCCTGGCCTCGCCTGTAGACCAGCGCCGTCTTGATGAGCTGAGCAGTCTGATTGTGCAGCAGATTCTGCCACCAGGTGGCCGTAACGAACTCGGGCAGAACCACAACACCCAGCCCACGCCCTGGGTCCCGCTGGTCCACCTCATCGAGATACTCCAACAGAGGGCCAAGGGTGGACCGATAGGGAGACTTGAGAACGGCCAGCGGCACGTCATGGCCCCACGATGGCCATTTCTTCCGCACGCGAGAGGTCACATCTGGCTCCACATCAACCACGACGGCCGTGACATCCTTCGACAGCGAGCGGGCAAAACGCAAGGCGGCCAGCGTTCCTCGATGCATGCCCGAAACGGGCACCACGACTTTGTGTCCTCTTCGCAATGCCAAGCCCCTCCATCTCTCAGGACTAAGGCCGTCCAGCGACAACTGTTCTGCGACGCTCTCATAGTGGCGTCTGACGGTGTGGAAAAACCACGCCAGAGCCGGAATCAAGAGGGTGACAATCCAGGCACCGTGGACGAGTTTGCTCGCCAGAATCACGAACAACACTAGACCTGTAGCCACAGCGCCCAGTCCGTTGACCACCGCCTTCCACTGCCAGTTCGACCCCGCTTCCTTACCCCAGTGGACAACCATGCCCGCCTGCGACAGTGTGAAGGCGAGAAACACACCCACGGCGTAGAGTGGGATCAGCCTATGGGTCTGACCACCGAAGATCACCACTAGCGCTGAGGCCAGCAGAGCCAGGGCCACAATACCGTTGTTGAACACCAATCGGTCGCCCAGGTTCGCCAGCTGACGCGGGACATATCTATCCCTCGCCAAGATGGCCGATAAGCGAGGAAAATCCGCGAAGGAGGTGTTAGCTGCAAGGACAAGAATCAGAGCAGTTGCTGCCTGAAGGGCTAGATAAAGAGGCCCGCTCCCGAAGACGAGCCTGCCGACTTGAGAGACAACGGTCTGCCGCTCGCTAGGAGCCACCCCAGAGAGGTCCGCCAGTACCGTGATGCCCAAGAACATGGTCAGTAACAGACCGACCATCGCGAGAAGCGTCTTGCCTGCATTCTCCGCCTCGGGCTTGTGGAAGGCAGGAATCCCGTTGCTGATGGCCTCGATGCCGGTCAAGGCAGTGCACCCGGAGGCAAAAGCTCGGAGGATCAGAACGGCCATGAGGACTGCTCCGGCCCCGACTGTGGACTCCTGTGTCTGCGATGGAACCGGAGCGAGGTGCCCAGTTATCACGCGTGCCATGCCGACGACGATGAGGGTGAGGAAGATGCAGACAAAGCCATAGGTCGGAATAGAGAAGAGTCTGCCAGACTCACGCACGCCCCTCAGATTGGCCCAGGCGATCAACGCGATGGCCGACAAGCACAGTAGCACACGAAAGGGCAGTAGAACGGCGAAAGCCGAAGTAAGGGCAGCTACGCCCGCAGTCACGGACACGGCTACGGTCAGGACGTAGTCTATGAGCAGGGCCGCCGCGGCGACCAGCCCAGGCCAGGCGCCCAAGTTGTCATGCGCAACAATGTAGGCACCGCCTCCCGCGGGATAGCCGTGAATGGTCTGGTAATATGAAGTACCTACCACCACCAGCAAGACTCCGATCGCCAGCGCTATGGGCACCGACAGTCCAAGCGCCGAAGACCCGGCCATCACCAGCACCAGCAGTATCTCTTCCGTGGCGTACGCTACCGACGATAGTGCATCCGAAGAGAAGACGGCCAGCGCCTGGACCTTTGTCAGACGGTGGTACATCTCGTGGGCGCTGGGAAGCGCGTCCCCGAACAGTAACCTGCGGACAGACACGGGCATCGGAAGCGGCCTTAACTTCCTGAAGTAGATCTGACTGCTATTCTGCGCATCCGTGCTGGCATCAAGAGATCCTATCGACCTCAGCGGCCAAGAGCCCTGAGAAGAGGTCTCCCACCGGGTTGCAACGTCGGTGCTGGATCGCAAGTGACATCTCAGGTACGAGGTCCTCACGGGTAGAGCCTGCAGGTCCACCAGCCAGGCGCTCCACGGACAGCAACGCCCAACTGTGTCTAGCCCAGGGCCCCCTCCTCCTGCACCACGTGCACCACCTGCATGGGAGTGGCGATCTCGATACCATTCTCCTCAAAGGCCCGCAGGATCTCTTCCGTCACCCGCGACTTGGTGCGCCTCATCTTGCGTGCCTCGTCGACGTAGAAGCGAAGTTCCACGAGAACGTCGTACTCCTGGATCTCACGGATCACAACTTCGGGAGGCCTTGGCTCGTGACAGATGTCCGGATCCTCGGTCGCAATCCTCTCGATCTCGGCCACGGCTCTCCGCACGTTATCCAGATTGGGTTCCAGGCCTACGCGTACCCGTACCCTGAGATTGGGGCTCTCGCTGTGGCTGAAATTCACCACCACTTCGTTGGTGAGCTTGGAGTTGGGTACAGTCAGTACCACCCCATCGGTGGAGCGGATGCGGGTGCTGCGCACTCCAATGTTCAGCACATCCCCCCAGTCCCCATATTCCCCCGGGACTTCCTGGGGCAACTGGAGGCGGTCACCCACACTGAAAGGGCGGTCGATCATGATGAGGAAGCCAGCGATCGTGTCCCCCAGAAAGGCCTGGGCCGCCAACGCGAAAGCCAAGGAGCCGACACCCAGGGTGGCCACCAGAGCGCTGATATTGAGGCCGAAGTGATCCAGAACCATGATCCCCGCGATAACCAGCAGCGTCAACTGTATGAGCCGTCGCAAAAAGCCCACCACTTGTGCATCGATGACCCCTGCAAGAGCGAGGTCTTTGGTGTACCACTCGACGATATCGCCGATCAAGCGAGAGAGGAGGACATAGCTTACCAAGGCCAAACTCACGAAGGTGATACCGTTGATGACCTGACTCCACGTCTCGTCGAGAAAGGCGAGCTGGCTGACACCCACCCACACGCCCACCAGGACCATAATCAGGAAGAGTGGAGTGCGAACCGCTCTGATGATCAGGTCGTCCAGGGCCGTCTTAGTCCTGCCGGTGATCCGCACCACGATGCGGTCAATGAAGAGCACCAGCAATCTGGCCGCCACTGCTACCGAGACGACAATGATCCCGGCAAGAGCGAGTTCTCGCCAGGCCTCGTCCGGCAAGGGCCATGACAAACCACCCATGACAACCTCCTCGTGAATCAGCAAAACCGCGAAGGGACTTACGATGCGAAGAAGATGTTGAGCGAGTATACCCACGAGGCCAGTGAGCTGTCAACCCTGTGGCCGGGGGCAGGGTCCAACCCAAGCAACGGCAGGCGCAAGCAAAATCTGCAAAGGAGTCGTCCCTCTGCCCCCTCGATCGCCGCTCCCGCGTGAAGCCGAGAAGCACCGCGGCAAGATGGGTCTAGCGATTGGGGTTACCAGGAACGCCTTGTGCGGTGTCTGGCGCACGTGGTTCTCGTAGGTCCCTCACGTACTGTCTGTCTTTTTCAAATCCTTGCCCAGACGAATGGCTGGCACTGGGCCATCAGGAAACGGACATTCGCTCTCGCCGATGGGCTTGTAGCCCAGTTTCTCATAGAAGCTCTTGTTGTAACGAGGAACCACGGTATCCACCACCATTTGGCTGATTTGCGGATGTTCCTTTCGCACCCACTGCTCCGCAACCCGGACAAGTTCACTGCCCACGCCTCTCCTCGCCCGATCCAGCTTGACATACAAAAACAGCATCTCCGACGTAGCCTGATTAACGAGCCGCACGGTGACGAACCCGATTGGGTCCTGGCCCTCGACCGCCACGAAGGTGCACATGGTGTGGCCCATGCGAACGTAGTCAGAGGGCATGTAGGCCTTGATGCCAGCTGCGACAGCTTTCGGTCCGAGTTCGCTACAGAACTCCCGTACAAATGCATCAGCCCGGATGCTGAACAAGACCTCGGCATCCTCAGGCTCGAATCTCCTAACTAGGTATGAATCGAGATTCATCGATCACCTACTGATGCTCCCGCATATCCTGGCATAACGTCTGCCATTGTTATCACGATCGTGGCCTTAACGCGAAAATGCCTGAATGGCAGGCGAAAGATCAGGAGTCGTACTCACAAGCGATCCGGGAGCGGGTGTAGGAAAGCGGCCAGGCCATCAGGGACCTCGCCCAGGGCGGTGCGAACCAATCATGAACCTACGCACTCCACGCGGTGCTCCCCCCCCACCACCGCTGCGCGCTGCCTAGAAGCTGAAGCTGTAGATGATGGCGTTGGCAATAGGCAGGAACCCCGACTTCTGCTCGGCAGGATACCAACACGTTATCCCGTAGATGCCGCCGAGCGGCCCCTCGAAGTACCCGCTCATCTCCTCGATATCGGGACTAGGCCCCTCCCGGAGCACACGCACCCCGATCAGATGATCGAGCGGGACGTCGTTGGTCAAGCCAACATCCCAATCCTGCAATGCCACCCACTCTTTGAGAGGCAGGTTGTCAGGATTGTCGAACGCGTTCGTCTCGACCAGCATCCCTTCCCGCATCACTTCTACCAGATGCGTGACCCCCGAGGGGTCCACGCTGCTGATGTAGATGCCTCTCTCACTCGTGTTGAATCGGTACCACTGCCGGGGATGGGAGACTGCGTACCCGTACTCGGCATTACGGTATAAGACCTTGTCCGGGCTAAACCACTGCCACGTGCTCAGGACATTCTCCCAAGCAGGCCGACAAGTGTCCGCTGCACTTCTGGCGTAGTCAAACGTGAGAATCAGCAAACGACCTTCGTGGTCAACCATTGCCATCTCGCTCAAGACCTCTTGATTCTCCTCAAAGGAAGGGACGCGTATGCCCTCCTCTCCGTCCAGCTCGAAGTCTTCAGCGTTGGGGAAAACGTTGGGCAATTGCCTTGCCAGTTCATGAGGCGGTATGCCGTAGACGTTGACCGAGGCAGTGATCTCCAAGAGGCAACCTTCCGCTCGCATGCTCTCCCGGTTGTGAGTGCCCGGGTCGAGATTGCTGAAGCTGGCAAGTAGCGGTCGGTTGCCGAACCCGGTGTACCAATCTGAGGGGTACTGGACCCAGTAGCCGAAGGCTACGTTCACGTAGTGACCTGGTTGCCCGATGGGTAGATCCCCGACACTGGTGGAATCGTCCTCAGCCCGAGGGGTAAAGGTAGGCTCCATGCGGACCACCAACACTGTGGGTGAGGACGTAGCCGAGGGCGCCTCAAGCGTTGCTGTCATACCAGGGATCAGCGTCCCCGCTGGGGTCGGCGTAACCGTCACCAAGGCGCCCGGCGTGGCCGTCGGCGCTGGAGTCCCAGTCGGTACCGCCTGTGTGCCGCAAGCAGCTGTCACGACGGTCAATAACGCGATGGACACAGCCTGCCTGTAACCCATGAGTAGCCTTCTGACGAATAACCGTGTATGGACGAACCTGCGGTGTGAGTCCGTGCGCTGCCAAGTGGTGCAGTCAACTGACAGGTCAGACACCGCTCTAGTCGCCGATGGTGGTGCATCTGCGCCATCAATACTACCAGAATCGCGCACAGCGTACAATCCCGGTCTCTATAAACGAGAGATCCACAGGCCTCGACTTGCCACCTATCAACATCCAACCGATAATCAATCGCAAGTTAAGACACTGACCACGTCAATGTGCCGGAGACTCGCGGTGCTGGGGCGCTATCCTCTCATAGCCGTTCCGAGCCGGTTCGCGCGAGAAAGCAGGTCTGTTTGAGAGAGGTGTCGATGACCTGCCAGCGAGACGGTGGATCAGGAACTCTCGGAGGGACAACTGCTTGGATAGACGGTATCTGTACCTCACAGGGTAGGCCTCATCCCTGCAAGAGGACCCGAGCAGTAGAAATCGCTCAGCCAGTGGCACGTGGCTGTCTTGCTCATGCCCGCTTTTGCCGCCAAATATCGGGAAGACGTGACCATCGTGAAGCGAGCGTTTGAGTGATGAATGGCAGACTCCTGGTCGTGAGTGACGATCCTGAAACACGCCGGATATGGGCATATGCACTGAGTCAGGCAGGGCTGGAGGTGGTTTCGGTCACCTCAGCTGAGGAAGCCCTGGAGCGCTGGTCAGCTGAGGTATTCGACCTGATCATAGTGGATGATCATACCGTGGAACTTGCCGGCATTGACGTGTGCCGTACACTCCGCACCGAAGTCGTCAATCCCCTGCTGCTACTGATGCCGAGTGCCAACGAAGCTCATCTTCTGCAAGCCTACGAAGCCGGAGTGGATGAGTGTGTGGCGAAGCCGATTGGTCCTCGCCTGTTGCTGGCCAAGGTCAAAGCCTGGCTGCGCCGCTCCTGGACTCTTCCGGCGGAGGCCCTCAATGACCTTCAGACGGCTAACTTGCGACTCAATCCCCTAAAACGAGAACTGGTGAGGGGAGATGGGTCTGCCGTGAAGCTCACCAACCTGGAGTTCCGACTACTGCATCTTCTGATAAGCCAGCCAGGGCAGGTGCTGGAGCCTGACGTCATTGTTGCCCGTGTATGGGGCCACAGCGGCGAGGGGGATAGTGTCCTCCTGAAGAACCTTGTGTACCGCCTCCGCCGCAAGATCGAGCCGGACCCCAGCCAGCCTCGGTACATCGAGACGGTGCCTGGCACAGGTTACACTTTCCAGTCCGATTAGGTCCCCTCTTGTCTCCTTCCCGAGCCTTCTTCGGTGTCTGCCGCACACGGCGTAGAGCCAAGCTCGAGCCTCATAGCCCGGTCTTCCCTCTTCCCTCCACTTAGCTCACCGCTTTCCATGCGCGACCGTGGTGGTCCCCAGCAGAACAAAGGTAGCCTGCTGCCATCCCAATTGCGACCGCAGGGGCTTTTCTGCGACTGGTCGTGACCTCCTATGTGACCAGTCTTGCGACCAGGATGTGCTAGAATCGGACGATTGGGGTAACACAGCGGACAATGGCAGAGGAGGCGAATATCGCGGTTCGATTCGCACCTTACTTCAGCCACAGCTGGGCCGCCTTGCAAGGCATTGGCCACATCAGGCAACGGCACAACGAGGCAGCTCGCGGAGAACTAACACCTATCGGCTAGGCGAGACACCAAGATGATCGTAGGCACCATCGCGGGAGCGATGATAGGTCTTGCTTTCGGGCCAGTGTGCGGCGTTCCGCATGACATGACGTCAGCTAAACGCCAAACGAAGCCCGAATCCTGCTGTGCATAGATGACGGTGCGTCCGGTCTATATGCTGGGCTATGGAGAAAGTTGTACAAGGTCCAATTCGGAGGTAACGATGTCAAGGCCAAATCTGAGTCTTCGGAAGGTCATCACAAATCTCATCTCAGCTGTCATTTGAGCCGGCGTGATCTACGCCGTGTGCGTATGGCTCCTCAAATTCAGCGACCAGACCAGTCTGTTGCTGGGTGTCGGTATTGGTGCTGTGGCCTTCCTGGCCATGCTGCTGGCGCCTTCCAAGGCTCCCGCACCGCAGGCCTAAGA
>CAZBJW010000190.1:0-8783 GCA_964492135.1 uncultured Anaerolineales bacterium | reverse complement strand
GCTCTATACCCGGATACGCGTCGTACATCAGATAGTTGAAGATGGCGTTGTTGGAATACGTGCGGTTGACCACGTTGCCAAGCTGCACGGTCTCCTTCCCCTCAAGTTTCATCTGCGTGGAGACCTGTTCCAGTACTCTTGGTGGGACGAAGTATCGCGGGTCGGTGACGCCACTCCCGGGAAGCTCTATGTACATTCCCTCGGCAAGCAAGTTGACCTTTCCCACGAAAGGCAGGTCTCTGGCCGCCCCTTTGCGGAGCCATTCCAACTCATCATAGGATAGAGCAAAGAACTGGACGAGACCACAGATGACCAGTGTAGTGACCAAAGTCCATCTCAAGGCCCTCGTTCGAATACTCAGTATCCCCTGGGCGGTGATCAAGGCAGCTGCGGGTAGAATCCCCAGGTCGAAACGGGAATTCAAGGTAAGAGACAGGGTGAAGACTGCAAACGGAACCGCAAGCCACAGACCTAGCACCCAGGCATGATCGCTTACCTGACCCAAGGCCTCCCTCAGCGATCGTTTTGCCAGTAGCTGGTAGATCAGGACGGAAATCGCCAGCAGAAAGGCCAGGAAGTACAAGGGTGACAACTGGCTGCCGTAAAAGGGTCGGAGATATCGCGTGTAGAATTGCAGCTCGGTAACAGCGATGCCTGTCTGATCGATGTTGGGCCCCCCATATGCAACCTCCACGAACCTGGTCAGAAAGCCGATATTGGGCAGCGACCAGACCGACGCCACAGCCGCCCCTATCAGGAAGGCGCTCATCAGATTGGCCCCTCGTCCAGGGGGGCGAGAGAGAACATAGAAGGTCGCCGCCAGCAGGACCCAGGAAATCGCGAATATCCAGACACCGAGACGAAAGTTCGATAGCCTGTCCCAGTTCGGGAGGTACCAGGCAGCGTTCAAGATCAGACTTCCCAGAGCATGAGTCAATGGGGAGGCCAGCACCCGGTCCCACAGTGACGACCCGTCGGCCTTCGCCAACAGGGCCCCTTTTATGCGCCAGACTGCCCTTGATCTAAACGCCACATAGACTATGGGGGCGGTGACGAAAGCCATCACTGGCCATTTCGTCAGTGCCCCCAGCCCCAGGCTGAGGCCAAGAAAGACCGAGTATCGGCGATGTACGAAACCCTCCGTTCGCACCAAGAAGTAGATGATCAGCGACACCATGGCAGTAAGGGCGTAATCTACATATGACAGACGAGAAATGCCAAACAGGACCGGATACATGGATACCAAGAAGGCGGCAAGCAAGCCGGTGCTTCGGCTGTACATCCTCTTTCCAATGCCGTAGACCGAAAACAACAGTATGACCATGAACACGGCGTTGCTCATCAAGGCGACATCGGTCGAGACGCCAAAGAGCCGGTAGAAGGGCACAGCAGTGAGATGCCGCAGGGGAGGGCGATTCCAGGACCAAGTCATGGCCTCGAAAAGGCTTCTGGCGTCAATGTCCTTCAGGATGTCATTGTAGATCAAGGTCCGCAGCAAGTGGGCGGGCCTATCCCAGCCCCGTATGGTCACTCTGTTCGACACGTATATCCAGTTGTTGGCTACCTGGAAGATCGAGAGTAGCACCAGGCACAGAACGCTGAATGCCCGGCCTTTCCTGGACCTCTCAGCTGGGCTGAGGTCGATGCCATCCCCCTCGCCTGAAGTACCCATGACCCTCCTCTACACAGTTGGGAGTTACGACTCGATATCTATGGTGCCTAGCAAGATATGATCGCCGACACTCTGTCCGCTCATGTCGATGATCGATATGCGCTCACCCGTGGAAGGCAGGTACATCCCCGCTACAAGCCGATACGTTCCCGCCGGGATATCTCGCGGCAGTAGAACAGCATGATTATCGATGATGATCTCGCCCTCCCTCCAACTGCTCGTCGGCCTCGATCCCCCCACGGGCTCACTGTCATGCTGGGCCACCAGTTCATTCTGAAGGTCGAGGAGGTGTACGAATACTCTGTTGTTCTGTTCCGTCTCCGCCATCGCACGCCAGCGCAGGCTCAGTCGTACGACATCGCCGGGCTTTGCCTTACCGTCAACGAGGCGCCACCCCAGCAAGGATATGCTTTGTCCCAAGGTGACACCAATGGACCGACTGGTCCTCAGCCTGCCCTCCCTCTTGGATGTCTCGTACACTATCAGTCTCGTTCCGTCGTACCACTCATGCAGGGCGCGATATTGATGTTGGTTCAGCCACCGCTCAATAAAGGACGCGAGCCCACCCTCTTCCTGCGGCGAGAAGACGGCGAAGATCCTGCGATGCTTGGTGGCCATTTCTTCCAGCCTCCCCTCGATCTGCAGTTCATTCAGCCGCTCTTCTCCTGAAAACCAGTACGGGCACGCCTGCCCGGTGTAGTAAGGTCCGAGCAACCCAACCTGTTCGTAAGCATCAAGGATGATCGCATCTTCTGGCTGTGAGAGTCGCTGAAGGGTGTCGCCAAGAGCCGCATATACTTCCCAATCCTGCTGCTTACTCAGTTGGCAGCGCGACGCATACAGCAGAATCGTGTCGCCATCAGGCACCGTGTACTCCGCCAACAAATGGAACCGCTCACGGAAGAATGAAGGAGTCTCGCGTAACAGGGCCGAGGACAGTTGAGCCCGCTCACTCTTCGACACGGCCGAGGTATCCCACACCGCTACGTAGTCACTGGCAAAGACCCGATCGTAGAGCGGGGGATCGGGCCGTCTCTCTGAAAGGCTGACCAGTTTGATACCATCGTATCCAGCGGCCTGGCTCAGATAGTCGAAGGTCAGAGCGTTCAAATAAGGAGCATCCACCAGGAGCGCGACTTCTGCCTGCGTCTTCCCTTGCTGCAGCAAGTCTGTCTTCACCGAATCAAGCAGGTCAGGGAGCACAAAGTAGCCGCTGTCGGTGGGCCCGGAGTTGGGCAACAAGATGTAGCTACCGTGAGCGAAAGCGTTCACTTCACCGATCACTGGAACCCTGACAATCGCCAGCTTGCGCACCTCAGCTAGCCCGTCAAAGGACAGTGCAAAGAACTGGACTGTGCCTATCACGGCGATCAACGACACCACGCCAAGGCGCACGACACGGCGTCCGATTCTGCAAAGCCCTACCGAGATGATCACAGCAGCTGCGGGCAGAAGCGGAGCGGTCATGCGGACATTATCGGTCAAGGACAACGTATAGAACGAGTAAGAGACCACCGACCACAGAGTCACTATCCAGACATCATCACTCAGCCAACTCCTGGGTGAACTGCCACGCGCCCGGCCCAGCCATTGATAGGCCAAATGCGGAACGATGAATGCCAGGACAGCGAAATAGGAGGGCCCGAGTTGCTGTTCAAACATCAGCCTCGAATACCGAATGTAGGCGCGGGGGTCTAACAAGCTAAAGGGTTCTTCGGATATGGTGATGCCGCTATATCCGGCCACCAAAACGCGCCGAAAGGAGAGAATATTCGGCAAATACCATACGGACGCTATGGTAATACCCAGTGCCACTGCGCTAAGAAAGTTCGTCACCGGGCTCGGTCGACGCGATAGTATGTAGAAAGTGGCGCTCAGCAGCACCCAATAGCAGAGAACCAGTTTGTGCCCAAGATAGAACCGGGTGACATACTCCTTGTTCGGGATGTACCACACCAGAGTTATCGCCAAAGCCATCAGTACGTGAACCGCCGGAGAGTCACGCAAATAGGCAAGGGGCGCATCTGGATTTCTCTGCGCCGTCAGGCGAGTCCGAATCTCCCCGGTGGCACCAGACGTGAGAAGCACGTACGCCGTGGGCGGCCCTACAAAAATGGTGAACGGCTGCTTCGTCAGCATACCCAGTCCGAGACTCAGACCGAACAGCAGAGAATATCCTCGATGACGGAAGCCATCCACTCGTAGCAGCCAGTTGATGGCACACGCGACCATGGCCGTCAGGGCATAATCCGGATAAGGCAGGCGAGAGAGATTGAAAAGGATGGGAGTAGTGGAAACAACGAATGCCGCCAGTAGACCCGCCCTCCTGCTATGCGCCTTCTTACCGATTCCATACACGGAAAGGATCAAGATCGCCATGAACACTGAATTACCCATGATCGCGACATCATCCGACTGCCCCAACACGCGAGTCAGCGGGACCGAAGGCAGCCAGGGCAAAGGTGGACGATACCAGGTCCTGGTCATGGCCTCGAAAAGCGTACGCAGGTTGATCTGCCGCAGGATCTCGTCGTACATCAACGTGCGGTTGAGGTGCGAGGGCCAATCCCACCACAGAATAGTCACTCTGGTCTTCAAGTAGACCCAGTTGTTGACCACATGGAAGAACACTAGCATCGACAGAGGCAAGTACTCCCACCTCTGGCTCACGCTCTTCTCGAGTCCAGTAGCTGGTGCTGTAGACCTCATCGCCCCGGCCGTGCCTGCGGCTGTATCACCAGCCCTTCTCCACCCTAATCTCGCCCAAGACTATCATGTCATTTTCTATCTGACCCAGTTCATCCACCACCGGCAACCTGTCTCCCGTGTCCCACGCGTAGACTCCTGCGATCAGTGCATAGTCTCCTGCCGGCGCCAAGGCATCTACGGGAACCTCGTGTCTGTCCAGCACAACCTCGCCCATGTCCCAGAAGGAAGTGGGATAGAAACCGCGGTCGGGCTGTCCGTCAGCCTGCCCCCAGATCTTACCTTGCGGGTCAACAAGGTGCAGAAACACGGTGTAGTCCCGCTCCATCGAGGCCACGGCTTGCCAGTACACAGTGACGGGTATTATCCCCCGGGGCTCCACCTGAAACACCCCCTCGTCTCCGGCGGCGAGTCCACGGCCGACTTCGTAACCGAGCAAACGAAGCTCACCGCCCAGATTGGCTCCTATGTGATGTTGAGGCTGTGGTGCAGGGCCCTGGGGGTCGCCAACCAGTACGTAGTCGACTGCGATGCGGTTGTCAACCGGGGTGCCTGACGTGTCGACAACCTCGAGCCGCTTCCGGGTGCCAGGCTGATACATACCTGTCTCCAGCAGATAGCGATCCTCGTGAAGACCCTGATGAACTTCCAGGCAGTGACGGTCGCCCACAATCTGGCCCTCCTGCCAGTAGATCGTGGGATAGAGTCCGGAGACAGGAGCAGAATCATCCTGTCCCACTACAGAACCATCCCTGCTCAGCAGGTGCACGAAGACCGTGTATTCCTCATCCAGAGGAGCTGTTGCGCGCCAGTAAAGGGTCAGACACAACTTCTCCCCAGGGTCGACCGAAACCGCATCCAAATCGTAGCCCACAAGGGCGACTCTATCCTCCAGGTTCGCCGCCAGCGAGCTATGCACAACTGGCGCAGGGACGTCGGTATAACCGCGAGACAGCAGGATCTTGACTCCCTGGACCTCGTGCACCACGTCCAACTGCTCAGCAACGACCTGCAGAAAGTCGAGTTCGTAGCGGGTGGCCAGTCGCCAGCCGTCCACGACGAACCACACCCGCTCATTCCCCCGCAGCACCTCTCTCAGCCCCTCAACTGTATTCAGGAGGGGGGTGCCAGTCCACACATCGACAGATTCTCCATCCCTGTCAATAATGAATCCCTCATATCCTTTCTGCATAGCATAATAATCACAATGATCGAGATAGACGGCGCACACCGGCGGCGAAGCCATCAGTATGACGTCTCCCTCACGCCACTGATCCGCCAGATATCGCATCGCCCGATCATGACCCTCTATCTGCCGTGATAGGACAGCATGGATGCCCGGCAAGTAGGCAAGTCCTACCAGCACAACCAGCGAATACAGAACCGGCCCTGAGGCAACCCCGCTCAGCCTCCCAGAGCCGGCTCTCTCTGCGAGCCCCCGCACTGATACCACTGTCCTGTCCAACCCGCTGGAAGCTATCAGCACGAACAAAGGCAGCACCATGAAGAAATAGCGCGCATCGCTCCAGCGCTCTCCCCCGGCAACCAGCATTTCCGCAACGATGACTACAAGGACCACGTAGAGAAATCCCACGCTTCTCAACCATCGCTTTTGCGCCTGATCAAGGTTCTTGCGGCCCCTGCCGATCGCCAAAAGCGCATGCGCGAAGGCTACGATGCAGAGGGCCGTCAGCAGGACCTGGTCAGGATGTAGAAAGAAGGACAGATAGGCACGAAGCCCGCCTATTAGACTCTCAGCCTGAGCCGAAGAAGTGCCGCTTGTCTGGACAAGCTCCCACTGCGTGGGCCGTCCGACCTGATCAAGCACATACCGACCGAGGATCGTGAGCCAACAAAGAGCGTTCACCATCAAAGTCCTGCGCTGAACGAACCAGCGCCATTGACCAAGAGCCAGTATAGCCACCACCAGAGCTGGGTATAGGAGCACGGCCTGTTCCTGCGAGAAAACCGCGCCAAAGAAAGAGAGGACGAAGAGGTATTCATATCGTCGTCTCTGGCGACCCATTACAGCCTCAAACGCCGAGTAGACCGTGAGCAGGGAAAGCAGCTGCAACAGAGAATACATCCGCGCGCGCCCACCCCACACCATGGCCAGGGGGACGAAGGTCAGAAAGGCCGCGGCTAGCAAGCCACTGCTATCCGACAGCATTCTCCTGCCAACGAGATACAGGCACGTAACCGCAACGCAGGAGATGAAGACGCTAGGCATCCTACTGGCCATCTCGCCGAACCCAAACAGAAGACCGGCCAAAGCCTCGACATAAGAAAACAGGATGCCCCGGTGATAGATGACTCCTGCCGGAGTTAGGGGAAGGCCGCGTTGCAGGATCAGTTTCCCGGCCCAGATGGAAGTGAACTCGTCGATATAGAGGCTGATTTGGCTCGCATAGACCAGCCGCAGCCCGAAAGCTACCAAGACGAGGAGCAAGAGCGCGACGAAGATAGCCTGAGAACGGCGAGAGACACTGCTGCCCCGAGCCATAGAAGCTCTCTTCCTCACTGCCCTCGCTGGCCCTTAGCAAGGGCATAGCAGTCCATCACCTGTCTGGCCGTGTTCTCCCACGAGAACAGTGTGACTGCCCTCTCGCGCAGCTTCTTGCCCAGGTCAGCCATTAGTGTCTCATCGCCAATGGCGCCCAGCAACGCCGAGGCCAGCGAGGAAGTGTCGCCCAGGCGGGCATAAAGGCCCAGGTCGCCGAGGATCTCCCGGTTCACAGGGGTATCGAAGGCGATCGTGGGAAGGCCACAGGCCATGTAGTTGTACAGTTTCCCATTGGACTCTGTCTCGGCTATCTTCGGAGACACGGCCAAATCCCCCAAGGCCAGATAGGATGGGGCCTCGCTGTAGGGGATGCGCCCGGTGAAGGTCACATGGTCGTGGACAGAAAGTCGCCGCGCTTTCTCTTGATATAGCTCCACATTCGGATAGCCCATGATCAAGAAGTGTACCTTCTCATTCAGTCGCAGGACGTGAGGTATCGCCTCCAGCAGGCAATCGATCCCCTGGTAGTCACTGAGCAATCCCAGATACACCACAACGCTTACATCAGGGGGAATTGACTGTGGCCGCGAGGCCTTCCGCACGGAGGGATGGAATACATCGTTGTCGACTCCATCCAGGGCCAGGAAGACCCGCCGCGCGCCAAACTCACTTCGCAACTCCTCCGCGACGGCGCTCGAAGAGGCAACGGTTACCTGGGGCAAGGCGTCAATCGCACGTTCCAGGCTTGCCAGCAGCCCGAAGTACACGCCATCTCCCCTCACAAATCCGTGACTCTTGAGTTCGCCCGTGAGGCTTCCCTGGAGGTCGCTCAGCAGGGGCAAGTTCAAGATTCGGCCGACCATATACCCCAGCAACGTCCCCTCGTGGAGATGGCCGTGGATTACGTCAGGCTTGATTTGGCGGGCGACTCGCAGGGATCTGAACCACAGAAGCGCATCCAGGTACAGTTTGTGGTAAGAAGGCCCCGCCTCCAGTTTCTTGTACCATGGGACATTGATGATACGGTGGACGGCCAGCCCTGGAACGTCATCACCGATGTGGTACGTGCAGATCACCACCTCATTGCCCAGCTTCTCTAGGGCCCGAGCCTCTTCGTACACGCGCACACTGCAGCCCCTGTGGGAGAAGAAGGGAGTGGGCGCAATCATGAGGATCTTATACATTGTCCCGGTTCAGGATCTCCCGCACCACGTATATGGGCCTGTTACGCGTCTCGTGATAGGTCCGTACCACAAGTTCGCCCAGTAGGCCCATGGTTATGAATTGCACGCCCACCACGAGCAGCAGTATGCCCAGGAGCAGAAGGGGCCGCTCCGCAATGCTACGCTGCAGGATGAGCCTCACGTAGCCCAGGTAACCGACTATGATGCCTCCCACGAAGGCCGCGAGGATTCCTAGTGAGCCAAAAATGTGAATGGGCCTCGTCGAGTAGCTCAGCAGGAAGCGGACCGTCAGAAGGTCAAGAATCACCCTCATGGTGCGAGAGAGACCGTATTTCGATGTCCCAAATCGTCGAGGATGGTGAGCCACAGGGACTTCAGCCAACGAGATGCCCATCCAGCTAGCCAGCGCTGGAATGAACCGATGCAAGTCACCGTACAGATTGATGTTATCCACCACCTCGCGACGATAGGCTTTCAACGAACAGCCATAATCGTGGAGCTTGACTCCGGTCACCTGCGAGATCAAGGCATTGGCTACCATAGAAGGAAAGCGCCTGGTCACCAATGGGTCCTTCCGGTTCTTTCTCCAGCCGCTAACTACGTCATACCCTTCTTCCACCTTGGCCAGCAGAAGGGGAATATCCGCAGGATCGTTCTGAAGGTAAGCGTCGAGCGTCACAACTACATCACCGCTGGCCTCATCGAACCCAGCACTGAA
>CAZBJW010000189.1:284-8800 GCA_964492135.1 uncultured Anaerolineales bacterium | reverse complement strand
ACGCTCTGCCCCCCTCCCTCCATCGTCCGGGCCGCCTCGCGCCTCGCTGCCTGCCGCTCTCAGGTGCGCTTTTGAGTTACCACTTCAGACAGGATCGGCATGGCGGCGGCGGTAGCCAGGCTGCGCCTGGATAATCAGCCCATTTTAGCCAATCTACTGGCCGAACTCAACGTGCGATGCCAGAGCGTGCCAGCCTAGCTGCTCCTCCATCAAGATGCTATAATCGCCGAGGGCACCGACCATCAGCAGGCGCCAGGCTTCGGCCCGAGACGGTGACGGTAGACTGCCTTCCCTGACAGGCAGGAGCCGCCGTATACGAAGCTGCGCTTCAACCTGACGGTGGGGCTTACCAAGAAATCCGCGTGGCCATAAGGCGGCGATCTCTGACCACCGCGGAGGTAGAGGGTGCAAGGATGCAGAAGGATCGACCAGAGAGGTGTCCAAGCGGAGTATCAATCAGGGTACAGAACCTCAGCTTCTCCTATGGGGAGAAGACCATCCTGGATTGTGCCTCCTTCACTCTGGATCAAACCAGGAGAAGCTGCCTGGTTGGCAAGAATGGAGCAGGCAAGTCGACTCTCCTCAGAATACTGGCCAGAGAACTGCCTGCCTCCGCAGGAAGGGTAATCGCCTCCCATCCTCGCTACACTGTTGAGTATGTGCCTCAGATCATCCCCGTCGCAGAGGAAGCGCTAGGAGCCTTGGATTATCTTCTTGAAGCCAGCGGCGTCGCAGGGAAACTGGCGAAGTTGGAGTTCTATCATGAGCACGTGACCGAGCCAGGACTAATGGACGAGTTCGAGGAGTTTCTGTCACAGTGGGACCAGGCCGAGATCTATGCATCGGTTCACAGAGCCAGGGTCGGTCTATCTTCATTCGTAGGTCTTGCGCCCTCGGAGGAAAACAGGCCCCTGCGCAAGCTGAGCGGAGGGCAAAAGGCCCGGCTCTTCATGCTTCAGGCACTGACCAGCCAACCAGACCTGTTGCTGCTTGACGAACCTGACAACAACCTTGACTGGGAAGGGAGAGAATGGCTCACTGGAGAAATCATGCAGTATCCAGGTACGGTTCTGGTGGTGGGCCACCGCATTGAGTTCGTCGATCAGATCGCCGAAAGGATTCTGGAACTCTCTGACAGGGACCATAAGATCTATACGTACGCTGGCAGCTATTCGAACTATCTTGACGCCAAGGCCAGACAAGACGAACTGGACGAGAGAGAGCGGCTGCGAATCGAAAGGGAAAGGCGCCGCCTGAGGGCCGCCATTCAGAAGCAGTTCCAGCTGGCGAGAAGGAGCCAACAGGGACCGAAGAGAAGAAAAGACAAGGACAAGATGGCCGCCAAACACAAGAGTGCCCGAGCGGCCCAGAAGCATCAGGAACAAGCCGCGACGCTGAAGAAGAGACTGGCAGCGTTACCCAACACGGAGCGGCCCAGACTTCCCCAACTAAAGATCACCCTTGGACCGGCGCGCTGCGGGCGAAATGCAGTGACCAGCGCTGGATTGTGCAAGGGTTACGCCGCGACGCTGTTCGAAGATCTGTTCTTGGTCGTGAGGAGAGGGGATCATCTCGCCATCGTGGGGCCGAACGCTTCAGGCAAGACTACTCTGCTGAAGATCATTGCCGGATTGGTGGAACCAGACGCAGGCCGAGTCGCGCTGGGCAAGGGGGTAATCATGGGCTATCTCCCCCAAGAACAGGAGGGGTTTCCGGACATGACGCTCCTGGAATACTTTCGGCACCATGTGGCCATGGATTTGACGAGTTTGAGAAGAGAATTGCATCACTATCTGTTTACTGAAGGCGAGGTCCATAGCGACATCCAGTCGTTATCGCCTGGAGAAAGGGTGCGACTATTCCTGGTCCAGTTCGCCTTGAGTCGCGCGAACCTTCTGTTGCTTGATGAGCCAACCAATAACCTCGATGCCGGGTCCAGGGATAGGCTGGCAGAGTCCCTGGCTGACTATGCCGGCACTATGATCGTGGTCTCTCACGATCGCGACTTTTTGGAGAAGTTGTCCATAGGCAAGACGCTACATCTTGGCGGGGGCATGGTACAGACGAAGTATGGCCTCGTTGTTCAGGCCCAGTCGTGAGCCACCCCAGCGGTGTGGAGGCTGCGTGGCATTTCTTCGGCCCACCATTAGCACCAACTTCTTTGAGGACGTCTACCGCATAGTCCGCATGATACCTTCGGGGCGCGTGGCGACCTATGGCCAGATCGCCACCTATCTCGGGAACCCCCGCGCTGCCCGTACGGTGGGCTGGGCCTTGCACTCCATGCCTGGCGGCGAAAACATCCCGTGGCATCGCGTGATCAACTCTGGCGGGCAAATCAGCCCCTCGCCAGGAGGCCACCGTGAAGCCCAGCAGCGGGCCATGCTGGAGGACGAGGGCATCATCTTCGACGAAACTGGTCGCATCGATCTCCGGATATATCAATGGACAGGACCTCTTTGAGCGGGGACTACCCCAATTACGAGCGCAACTTCGCCTCCATCGCTGGCGACTGGGTGTGTTTCGTCATTGGTATGGCCTTCGTGAGCTACACGAGCGTCATACCTTCCTTCATCAATCGACTGACCGACTTCGCGCCCCTCATCGGTCTGGTGACAACGATTGCCAACGGTGCGTGGCTGCTGCCCCAGCTCTTGGCTGCCAATTACGTGGCCGCCAGAGCGAGGAAGAAGCCATTCGTCATCGCCCTCGCGCTGATGGGGCGGCCTATGTATCTGCTGGTGGCCTTGGCCATCTTTCTCACGGGCGAAGCGGATGCATGGTTGTTGCTGGCCGCTTTCTTCCTTGCCGAGACCATATTCTCAACCACGGACGGTCTGTCCAGTGTTGCCTGGTTCGACATCCTGAGCAAGAGTATTCCTCCGACTCGGCGAGGACGCCTCTTCAGCACAGCTCAGATCGTTGGCGGGATTCTCGCTATGGCCGCAGGCGTGGCGGTGAGGTACATTCTTGGCCCAAGCGGACCAGCCTTCCCCGACAACTACGCCCTTCTATTCCTCGCATGCGTCATCTTCCTGTTCATGTCTCTGGGATCCTTCAGTTTCGTCAAGGAGCCGGTGCAAGAAGTCCAGGAGGAGCGGCAGTCGTGGCGCGCCTACTTGCCCAGACTGGTGGTGCTACTTCGTAGGGATGAGCAGTTCAGGCTGATCAATACTGTACGTTTGCTGGCCGGGCTTGGGGCGTTGGCGCTGCCTTTCTACGTTGTCTATGCGACCGACGTCCTCCGGATAGGGGATGAGTACGTGGGCCTATTCGTCTCGGCGCAGGTGCTGGGAGGAATAGTGGCGAGCTTCGCGATGGGGTATCTGAATGAGAAATCGGGCAGCAAGATCGTAACCCAGCTGACAGTGGCGTTCGCGCTCAGCATCCCAGTGCTGGCCCTGCTCATACACTACTGGCCTCCTCCAGGTGACATCGCAGCCTACGTCTATGCCCTCGTGTTCGTCCTCATCGGGGCAAACTACAGCGGCTACATGCAGGGTTTCATGAACCTTGTGCTGGAGATGGCCCCTCCGGATGAGCGACCCGTCTATGTGGGGCTCTACAACACGTTGGGAGGCTCGCTGCTAATCGTCGTTCCGCTTCTCGGAGGATGGCTGCTGCAAGCCACCTCTTATCCCGTTCTGTACGGCGCGGCAGCTCTGGGAATCACGGCGAGCCTGGTCATGTCCTTCAGGCTGGCAGAGCCCCGTCAGACCTAGCGTGTCGCGGATGTGGTGCAATTGTCGGAGCGCAGAAACTGGAATACAATGCAACCGGAAGGGAGCGAGGGACAAAGGCATGCGATTCGACAGACGGGCCAACGACGAGATGCGTCCCGTGGTCATCACCCCGGGATACCTTGACCACCCCGAGGGTTCGGCATTGATCGAGATGGGCCGCACCTGGGTCATCTGTACCGCCTCCATCGAGGAGAGGGTCCCCCTGTGGCTACGAGATCAAGGTCAAGGATGGGTGACCGCTGAGTATGGCATGCTGCCGCGGGCCACGCATCAACGGGCCCCCAGGGAGACGAGAGGCCCGCGAGATCGTACCCAGGAGATTCGTCGCCTCATTGGCCGCTCGCTAAGGGCGGGCGTCGACTTGGACCTGCTGGGAGAGCGGACCGTCACCGTCGACTGCGATGTGATCCAGGCTGACGGGGGGACACGGACCGCCTCCATCACCGGGGGCTACGTCGCTCTCGCTATTGCCCTGCGAAAGCTCATCAAAGGAGGTCTCCTGCCGCCAAAGGTGCTCAGTGCGCCTATCTCCGCGATCAGCGTAGGCGTCGTCCAGGGGGAAGTGCTACTGGACCTGAACTACGATGAGGACTCCCAGGCCCAGGTGGACTTCAATGTGGTGATGAATGGCCCCGACAGGTACGTGGAGATTCAGGGCACCGCCGAGCACGGCGTTTTCTCCCGAGAGGTCATAGACCAGCTTCTCACGCTGGCCCAGAAGGGAATAGCGGAGCTGCTGAAGCTGCAGAGACAGGCCTTCGCGCACTAGGTGCCGCGCAGCTACGGCAACGGCCCCTTCTTGTGAGCATGGGCTTCCAGGGAGAGCTCGATGACCTTTTCCACAAACTCCATGGGAGCCATCCCTGCTTCGGCGGCCTGGTGAAAGATGCATGTAGACGGGGTCATCCCGGGCAATGTATTGGACTCGGTCACGATTACTTCGCCGTCAACCACGAAACCATCCATGCGAGCATAGACCTTTAGCCCCAGGGTTCTATACGCCTCTACCATTACCTCCTGGATCTTCTTGAGCAGATCCTCGGGCAGCCTGGCTGGCGTGATGTTCTCCCCCTCCCCGGGTAGGAATTTCTCCTCCACTGTCAGGTAGTCGCCCTTCCGTATGGTCTCCGTGGGCGGCAGGACAGTCAACTCCCGGTTCCCGATCACTGTGCAGGTGATCTCCGTGCCAACCAAAAGCTCCTCTACCAGGGCGGTGGTGTCCCACCGAAAGGCGTTGTCAAGGGCCGCTCCCATCTGCCCTGGATCTCGGACCACGCTCAAGCCCGTGCTGCAGCCCTCTCGCGTGGGCTTGACGACGCAGGGATAGCCCAACGAGTCCTCCACCTGCTCCGATATCTCCCCTCCATTCTCTGTCCATTCTCGCTCGGTGACCGCCAGGAATTTCGGCACCTTCATCCCCGCCGCAGCGAGGAGTTTGCGCTGTAGGTGTTTGTCCATCCCTAGCGCCGAGGCCATTACTCCCGACCCCGTATAAGGGATGCCCAGCAACTCCAGCAGCCCTTGCAGACAGCCGTCCTCGCCGTACTTCCCATGAAGCCCAATGTAGATGAAATCCGCAACGGATGCCAACTCCTCGTAGGCGATTCTTACAGCCTCCTGCTCCAGACGGTTGGCTATGTCAATAGTCGTGTTCTGCACCAAGAGTTGCAGAGGAATCTGCCAGAACCTCCCCTCGCCGTCGAAGAAGATCGGTACTCCTTCATACTTCTGGGGATGCAGATTGAAGTAGATATTGCGGCCGCTCTCCAAGGATATCTCCCTCTCGGAAGACATCCCCCCCATAATCACGCCCACGCGCAGCTTCTTGCTCGCATTGTTGTCAGTCATTTGCCCGTCGCCTCTCAGCTTGCCTCTAGAGAGGCCCTTTCTTGGCAGCATGCGCCTCCAGTGCCAGCTCTATCATACGGTCGAAGAGCATCGTGGGATTGAGGCCGATGTCCGCTGCCTGATGAAAGAGGAATGAAGAAGGTGCCATGCCCGAGGATGAATTGGGATCGGTGATCAGTACCCGGTCGCCATCCACCAGGAAGCCGTCAATGCGTCCGTAGTTCTTCATCCCTAAGGCTCTATAGGCCTTCACGACCTCTTGCTGAATCTTGGCCAGCACGTCCTCACCTACGCGTGCCGGAGTGATCTTTTGCGACTGGCCGGGCATGTACTTGTCTTCATAGGTCAGGTACTCGTTGTCCGTGGCCGTCTCCGTGGGCACCATGGGCTGCAACTCGTCGTTTCCCAGCACAATGCAAGAGAATTCAAGGCCAGAAAGGTACTCCTCCACCAAGGCCAGGTTGTCCCAGGAGAAGGCCTCTGCCAATGCTTCATCTATCTCGCTGTCCTCGTTCACGACCGAGACGCCGATGCTGGACCCCTCGCGGTCGGGCTTGATCACACACGGCAACCCCACACTCTCCAGGATCTCTTTTCGAACAGCATCGGAATCCTCTTCCCAATCTAAGTCCTCCACAAGCACTTCGCGCGCCACCTGGACCCCTGCCTGTTTCAGAACCCTGTGTGCTACGTACTTATCCATGCACACAGCCGAGGCCAGCACCCCCGAGCCCGTGTAGGGGATGCCCAGTAGCTCCAGGACGCCCTGGACGCAACCATCATCGCCATACTTGCCATGAAGAGCGATAAACGCAAAATCGATAAGGGAGCACAGATCCTCGTAGCAGATGCACGCTGCCTCACCTTCCAGTCGAGCGATGATGTCCGCGGTAGTGTTCTGAATCAGCAGTTTCTGCGGGATGTGCCACAACCGCCCCTGCAAGTCCATGAAGAGAGGAACGGCGGCATACTTCTGGGGGTCGAGGTGCACACACACCTGCCGCCCGCTGGCTAGGGAAGCCTCCCTTTCTGAGGAGACCCCTCCCAGGATTACGCCCACGCGCATCACAGACATAGTCCCATCGGTAGAGTCACGGCGAGGCACGTCTCATTATAGCAGTCGCCACAGGGGCAGGCAAGGAGAGCAGATCGGGCACCGTCACCTACGGGGGAAATGTGCCTTCTCGTGTTCTTTCACCGCCTGACGCAGAGCATCGGGGACCCTCATGGGCCGACGCGTGTCCTTGTCCACATTCACGGCTACGATGTGGCCTGTAGCAACGAGTTGATCCGAAGCTTCCTTGTAGATCGAGAATTCCCACGTAAGGCTGCTATCACCAATGTTGCCAATGCGGGTATGCACGTTCAGCACGTCGTCATAGTATGAGGGGGTGTGATGGCGACACAGCGACTCCACATAGAGCAGATCCATCCCCTCGTCCAGAAGGTGCTGATAACTGTACCCGATGGCCTTCATGTAGTCGATCATAGCTATATCGAAGTAGGTATAGTAGTGGCCGAAGAAGACATGGCCCTGAGCATCGGTCTCGACGTATCTGACCTTGACCGGAGAGTAGTACCTGTACTTGTCAGCCATGCTGGTTCCGTCACCTCCCAGACTCAAGAACTGCCGCAACCCGGTCAGCAAAGGTTAGCTGCCCCAAGAACCTCGCTCAGAGCGCCACTGTCTGTCTGTGCTCGATCAGCCATCAAGTCGTGCTGTTGACTCACGCGAAACCGGATGGAATATGCACAAGAGCGAAGTCACCAGCCACCCATGCTGCCCTCGCGTGCGGGCAAGGTATCACGCGGGAACTGAGAATCAGTGCTCGCCCGTTAGGGGCACAAAGGTCACGCCGCCCTTGTTGTGGAACTCGATCTCTCCCCCCACTTTGGTCACCAGCCAGAGCGTCTGTAACCATCCTACGGGTCCTACTGGGATGACCATGCGACCGCCTTCCTTCAACTGGTTGATGAGAGGTTGCGGTACGTGGTCAGGCGCAGCAGTGACGATGATGGCACCATACGGTGCGTACTCCTCCCAGCCATAGTAGCCATCAGCATTCAAAGTGTGTATGTTGTCGTACCCCAGCCGAAGCAGGCGCTCACTGGCAGACTCAGCCAATCCAGGTATGATCTCGACAGTGTAAACCTGATCCGTTATCTCAGCGAGGATGGCCGCCTGGTATCCCGAGCCCGTGCCTATCTCCAGGACCTTGTCACCCCTCTTCAGCTCCAGCAATTCCGTCATCAGGGCCACGATATAGGGTTGTGAGATGGTTTGCCCATAGTCGATGGGCAAAGGGCGGTCACTGTAGGCCATATCAAGATAGTCGTCGAGGACGAACTCGTGGCGAGGCACCGTCTGCATGGCCCGCAGCACGTCGGAATCAGTCACACCTCGGGAGCGTATGTCGTATTCTACCATGCGCTCCCTCTTCTCAGCGTAGGGATCCGGCGTGGACGCACGAGGTGGTGATGGGGCAGGAGCGACGGTCGGAGATGGAACAACCTCCCCCTGTCCAACAGGCTCTTTGGCGGCGAACATGCCTGCAGCCCACAGCCCTAGAAGCAGAAGCAAGCACGCCGCAACCGCGCCCACCGCCACGACGACTCGATTCTTCGCCATTCCCGTGACCACGTCTCTCCCCCACTTCTGGAGCAGGGTCTCCTTGGATTCTACCACGTTCAACGGCACATACCAAGCCCAAAGATCCTCGACGGTCAGCATGCAGCGTGTTATAATCGTCTCCGGCGATCCGCACACAGCAACGGACCCGGGGATGACAATGCCCGAGAAGATGAAGGCCGTGGTCAAGGCCGAGGCAGCGCCTGGGGCTCAATTGATGATGGTCGATGTGCCGGAGGTAGGACCGGGAGAGGTCCTGGTCAAGGTGAAGGCCACGTCTATCTGCGGTACGGGGG
>CAZBJW010000189.1:0-274 GCA_964492135.1 uncultured Anaerolineales bacterium | reverse complement strand
CCACATCTACCGGTGGGACCCATGGGCCCGAAGCCGGATCAAGCCACCCATGGTCTTCGGACACGAGTTCGCTGGCGAGGTGGTCGAACTCGGCCAAGGCGTAACTACCCTCAAGGAGAGGGACTATATTTCCGCCGAGACCCATATCGTGTGCGGTGTCTGCGACCGGTGCCGTACGGGTCAAGCCCACATCTGCCACACCGTGTCCATCATCGGCGTCGACCGCCCTGGTTCCTTCGCCGAGTATATCAGGATTCCAGCGAGAAACGGTTGG
>CAZBJW010000188.1:0-9035 GCA_964492135.1 uncultured Anaerolineales bacterium | reverse complement strand
CGTCATCTAGATACAACTCGGCGTTCCCTGGAGTACGGAGGATCAAGCGGTAGGGTCCATACTCCAGTGCATTCAGTGTGCCTTTCCACTCCGCGACGAACGGCAGGGCCAAGGGGTTCCCATCTCCCCAGTCGAAGTAGAGTTGGGAGTCCTGACGCGTGAAGGCAGGCGCCACCTCCCAGTCAGTTCCACGGCGATACTCTCCTAACAAACCCCGCAAACCCGCCAAGTCGTCTTGCGTCAAACGGACCACGTACAACACGGTGGGTCCGTCCAGGGGTGCACGATACTCCTGGAAATCACCGCCCGGCCAGTAAAGGTGCGCCTCCGTATACAGGTGCCGGCGCTCGGTATCCAGAATCAAGACTGCATCTTTATCCTCCACGCGAGGCAGCGGCAGGCTGTCGTGTGTCTCGATGCCGTGGTACCCCGTCACATCAGGAGCAAGGAAACGGACGGTTGGGTGGTCACGATAATAGGACGTAACGTAGAACTCCACACTGTCGCCCAGTTGAGCCATGATTCGAGCGGTGATGGTCTCCGGTGTGGAGAAATCCCGCCAGGAGTCGAAATCCTGGGCCTGTCGCTGGAAGTAGATGTGGTAGTTGGTGTAGCCGATCTGAGCCAGCAGGAGCAGCAGAAGCAAGGCGAAGTACTTCCGGTATCGAAGACTCGTCCCTCGCTCCCATTCCCGCCACAGGCCGTCGATGGGCACCGCTGCCAGAAGATACGCTGCCGGCAGGCTGCCTATGGCGCGCAAGGCGTGAGGGGCCTCCCACTCCAGAGAAAAGATCGCGGGACATAACATCACGCCCAACCAAACCGGAAGCAGCAGGGAACAGGGTCGGCGCGCGCGCCAAAGGCACACGGCAACACCCAGGACCATGAGAGCCCCGGTCACTGGATCCAGCATCGGCTCATTCGGCAAATTGTGGCGCCCGTATCGATCGCCCCGGTAGTTGAACATCAACAGATGCTTGCCTACGTTCTGACTCACAGCCTCGAAAGTCTCCTCCAGAGTCTTGCCGGTGAAAATCGAGGCTTTTCGCGTGCGGCCCCAGAATTCATTCGGTTCTCGGAGCGCATACTGGGCCACCGGCGCCACGGTGAGCACCGCTGCGAACACCAGCACGAGCAGGCCCCGCCAGGAGCGGACGAGCAACCGTCGGTCCACGACGAAGCTGTGCAACAGGAAGAAGAGAATAACAAGCGGGAACGCCAGGAAAGCTGTGTAAGAGACCATTCCCAACCCCACGGCCAAGCCCGAAAATGCGAAGTGGGACATGCGTTGCCGTCTCAAGCCCCGTAGTAGAAAGCCGATGGCCAGCAACGCAAACAGAGGTGTGCTCACGTTGTACATGCCGATGCGACTGAAATTCACATGCCAGCGTGAGACTGCGAGCAGGAAAGCAAGCACGAACCCCATGCGTCGCCCGAAAAGCTCGCGCCCGGTCAGATAACCAGCTCCCACAGCGCCCACGCCCATCAGTGCACTGACCATCCTCAGAGCTTCGGTGCTGGCGCCGAAGTTCCGAAAAGACATAGCCACGAGATACACATAGTGGCCGGTGGAATTGACTCTCGGGAAGTAGACGGGGCGGTCAGTGGCGTCTTGCAGAATACGCAGGGCCTCCAGTCCGTTCTGCGCCTCGTCGTACCAGGTCCCAAAGGGCAGTCGATCGAGGTCCCACAGGCGCAGAAGCGCTGCCAGAACGAGGATGGAGGCCAGGCATACGACCTTCGTGCGCGACCAGCGGCGGATTCCGCCTGCCACGGTCTGCCCAGTGTCGATCAACAAGACAGCCGCCACGAAAAGCACCAGGCCCCCAACATACAAGATCCAGGCAGAGGGAGGAACTGACCGGTAGGCGAACTGCCACAAGGCCGCAGCGCTCAAGAGGACAGATAGCCCGATCATGACCAGCCCGAAGCGACGGCGAAGGGCTCGCTGGTGACCCGCTCCCACGGGGGTGGCTCTCAGTATGGGGCCTGGCTGTCTTCGGAGTGAGTAGAGGATGACCAGCACTGCGCCCACGTAAAGCATGCCGGCCCCGAAAACGTGACCACGTGCTAGACACAGCTGCGCCGTGATCGCCAGAGCCACGGCGAACAGGCCCCATGTGAAATTGTGCAGCCTACTCAGGGTGCCCCGGATGTTTGACCAAGCGGTCGATACCATTTCTGCCGGCTTTTCGGTAACGATCCCACGGTTGAGTCACGAGCCGTGAACCATTCTACCATCAAGCCAGAGGTCAAGCAATGGCAGTAGACTGCGACTGGGGGTCGGTTCGCGCCTACATCGCTCCAGACCTTCATTGGCAGCTCGGGAGCTTGTTTCGCTGCTGCGCCAGGCAGTATAATCAGTACGGTCGCGCGCTCTTCTCGGACGAGCGACTCGGGAGACTGCGAGCCACGGACAGGGCTTGCTTGACCCATGTGGTTTAGGCGATCGGTTCCACAGGCTGGTCCAACCGACCCACTCACCGCGGCGGCCCAGTACCGAAGGGCATCTCCGGAGTGAGCCACATTGGCCGGCACCCCAAAGATGGATACGGAGACCGAGACAAGGTACTTCCTAGCTCAAATCAAGCAGCACGCGGACCCCAAGTACGAGGCGGTGATCCGCAAGTCGATTCCATCGAAACTCAACGTGCACGGCCTCCGCGTGTTTGAGATCCGGCAGATCGTGCGTGCGTGGCGTCGAACTCACAAAGACGTCGCCTGTGAGGAACTTCTGGCCCTGGTGGAGGCGCTGTGGGACGGACCATCGCGCGAGGAGCGAATGGTCGCCCTGGAGTTGTTACAGCACTATCCCCGATGCATCACCCGCCTGGCGTGGTCGCGCTTCGACCGGTGGCTCCGGGAGCTGGACAACTGGGAACTCACTGACGTCCTGGGTGTAGGCGTACTGGGTGCCTGGGTGTCGGTTGACCCAGACGAGAGACTACAGCACCTCTGGGACCTGATCGCAGACGATGACGTGTGGGGCCAGAGGCTGGGCTTGGTGGCGCTCGTAGGGATGAACAGAGCACTGCAGGACGCGAGCTTCCCCGACCTCACTCTGGAAATGGTGGACCAGGTCAAGGCAGAGCAGCACCCGATGGTGACCAAGGCCGTGTCCTGGATACTTCGTGATCTGAGCAAGAAGCATCCCCGTCGCGTGGCGACGTATCTGGAGGCCAACCGCGATGTCCTCGCCAGACACGTCGTGCGTGAGGTGAGCAACAAGCTGAACACGGGGCGGAAGAGTGGAAAGCGAACGGGCCGGCGCGACCATTAGCCTCAGCTCCACTGTATCACCCGGCAGAGACTCCCTCCCTGCGCACCCATCGTGAGACCTATCTCTGGCCTGCCCTGCTGACCAGTCATTGCGGCAGGTCCTTCTCCGCATATTTGGTGGTGGGCCAGGCAACGAGGTAGCTGGGATGAAGAACGGACACCCCGGGATCCCCATGAGGAATCCTTCCGCCTCACCCTTGCTGCGAGCCGGCTCTCCGGGTACAATGGCAAGCACTCTGGCGAAACTGCTCCCGGTGTTTCGCCCCGTGGCCGATTCGTACGATGGGGAGATCACCGATGCGTCGAGCAGAGCAGCGCATTTGTCGGCCGAGACGAAAGGAGTTCTCATAACCATGCAAGCACTTGTATTCCACTACAGCCTACCGCGGCTGGCCTTCGCGAAGACCTTTGGCAAGCTCTCACCGCGCGCATACGTGGCCTTCGGGGCGCCAGTGCAGTTGCAGGAGGTTGAGGAGCCTGCGCTCCTGGGTGATGACTGGATCGTCGTGCGGACTGCGCTTTGCGGCATCTGCGGCAGCGACGTCAAGCAAGTGTTCCTCCACGGCAACTTCGACAATCCGCTGAGAGCTCTCATTTCCTTCCCGCACGTTCTGGGACATGAAGTGGTGGGAGTGGTCGAGCGCGTTGGTCCTGGAGTCAAATCGCGCAAGGTAGGGGAGCGCGTGGTCCTCAACCCGTGGCTCTCGTGTGTGCCGCGGGGGATTGAGCCGCCGTGCGACGCCTGTCAGAGCGGGGATTACTCGCTCTGCGAGCACTTCACCGACGGCAACCTGCCAGCCGGCATGCACGCTGGCAACTGTACCGCCGTGACCGGTGGTTTCGCTCCGCTGCTGCGAGCCCATCAATCGCAACTGTTTCCGATTCCAGATGGCGTAAGCTTCGAACAGGCGGTGCTTGCAGATCCCTTCTCAGTCTGCATGCACGCGCTTCTGAAATCTCCACCAGCCGAGGGAGCGCTGGCCCTTGTCTACGGCGCAGGCGCGCTGGGACTGCTCACAGTGGCGGCCTTGCGCGCCCTGTTCCCGCTGGCCCGCGTAGCGATCATCGCCCGGTATCCCCACCAAGAGGAGCTGGCGCGTCAGTTGGGCGCGGAGGAGGTCATCCGCACGCGCGACCCGGCGGAGATCGTCGAGGCCATAGCCGAGTTGGTCGACACCAAGGTCCACCATCCTCCGCGAGGGCTGCCCTGGCTCCTGCGCGGCGTGGACGTGATCTACGACATGGTGGGGTCCGCAGAGTCGCTGGAGGTAGGAGTGCGCATTGTAAAGCCGCGGGCTCCGATCGTCATCGCCGGTGTGGGACTTCCGCAACGGTTCGAGTGGACGCCTCATTACTTCAAGGAGGTCGAACTAATCGGCTCGAACGCCTTCGGCATCGAGGAATATGGTGGTTTCCGTGCTCACTCCATAGAGCACTATCTGCGGGTCGTGGAGGAGAGAAACCTCGACCTGTCATCGCTGATCACCCACCGGTTTCGCCTGGAGGAGTACAGGAGCGCTTTCCTGGTCATGGACTCCAAGGCCAGGCACGGAGCTGTCAAGTCAGTCTTTGACTTTCAGACGGCATAGGCGACGGAGGAAAGGGCTATGACATTCTCTCTGGCTGAACTCATCGAAGAGCGACAAGACGAACAGTACCCTCTGCACCGACAGTATATCAACGCCGGTCTGGCCCGCGTCCAGGGCATCATCGGCTTCGACAAGATCTGGACCCGCGGCGAAGGGGCCTACCTGTGGGACGTGGAGGGGGACCGCTATCTGGATCTGCTGGCCGGCTACAGCGTCTTCAACCTGGGACGGTGCCACCCGGTCATCAAGCAGGTGATGCAGGAGGTTCTGGCCCTAGACCGGCCCAATTTGGTGAAGATGGACTGCCCCTTGCTGGCCGGCCTCCTGGCCGAGGAACTGGCGAAACGGATGCCGCCGGGTCTGGACGCGGTCTTCTTCGCCAACTCCGGAGCCGACGCAGTCGACACGGCGGTCAAGTTCGCTCGCGCGGCGACCGGACGGCCACGCGTGCTGTACCTGGACCACGCCTTTCACGGTTTGATGCTGGGGACACTATCACTAAACGGCGGACACCAGTTCCGCGAGCAGTTCGAGCCGTTGATGCCTGGCTTCGACAAGGTAGGGATGAACAACCTCGAGGACCTGGAGCGGGAATTGAGTAACAGGGACGTGGCCGCATTTGTCGTAGAGCCCATCCAGGGCAAGGGGGTGTACATCCCCGACGACGGCTACCTCCCTGAGGCGCAGCGGCTGTGCCGCCAGCACGGCACCTTGTTCATCTGTGACGAGGTCCAGGCCGGCATGGGACGCACAGGACGCTTTCTCTCCTGCGAGCACTGGGGGCTGGAGCCCGACATGGTCACGTTGTCCAAGTCCCTGGGCGGTGGCTACATTCCTGTGAGCGCCTGCATCACCAGCCGCAAGATCCACGACAAGACCTTCAGCAGCCTGGACCGTTGCCAGGTCCATTCGACCACCTTCGGCCAGAACGAGATGGCCATGGCGGCCGGGCTGGCCACGCTTTACGTGATGGACGAGGAGCGCTTGATCGAGCGCGCGACCACAATGGGAGAGAAGCTCCTGTCCGGGCTGGCGTCCTTGCAGGGCCGGTACGACATGATCGCTGACGTGCGGGGCAAAGGGCTGATGATCGGTATTGAGTTCAGACAACCCAGTTCGCTCAGGCTCAAGGCAGCCTGGGCAGCCGCTGAGAAGGCCCAGAAGGGGCTCTTCGCCCAACTGGTGGTGATGGCCCTGATGCGCGACCACCATGTCCTGACCCAGGTGGGCGGCCCCGAAGTCAACATCATCAAACTGCTGCCGCCGCTGATCATCGCCGACGAGGAGGTGGAGATGATCGTGGCGGCCTTCGACGACGTGATGGCCGAGGCCGGCCGGGTGCGGGGACGCGTGTGGGGGCTAAGTGGCCAACTGATCAAACACGCCATGGCCAGGTGACCCTCATGCCCGGTCACGCGCAGGTACTGGCCCGCGAGATCGGCCCGCGCGGCACCGGCACCCCTGGCGAGGAGGCCGCAGCGCGTTACGTGGCTGAACAACTCTCAGTCCTGCCGCTACCAATCGAGCGGCAGACATTTCGCACGGTGGGGAGTCAAAACGCCTTTCCCCTGGCCATAGACGTGCTGGCACTGCTGGCCGTAGTTATCTACCCTCTGCACGGAGCAGTGGCCCGCTGGGTCGGCGCCGCCCTGGCCCTGAGCACGGCGCCGTTGCTGTGGCAGACCATTCGCACTTCCAGCAACCCGCTGCATCCGTTGCTGCCCCACGTTACCAGCCGGAACGTCGTAACGCGCATAGAGCCTCAGGGAGAAGTACGCGAGCGCGCGGTCATTCTGGCCCACCTGGACACCAACCGCTGTCGGCTGGCCTGGCAATCATCGGCGGTGCGATACGTGGAGCCGCTAACCTACCTGACCCTGACCATGCTGGCGTCGCTGGGTTTCCTGTACCTGGCGGGAGCGTTGCTCAAAGGCCCAGGGTGGGTGTGGTGGGTTTCGGTTCTGCCGACCGGATATGTACTTGGCACCGTCGTCACCCTGTGGAAAGACGACCTCGCTCCATACACCCCCGGTGCCCACGACAACGCCGCTGGCGTAGCCGTGGCCCTTGAAATCGGCCGCCGCCTGGCCGCTCGTCCGCTCCATAACACAGAAGTCTGGCTGGCCTTCACCGGCGCTGAGGAGACCGACCACGCGGGACTGTATGCCATGCTACGCCAGCACGGCCGGGTCCTGCGCCAGGCGGCGTTCGTTGGCCTGGAAGGCGTGGGAAGTGGCGGGATCGTTTACCTCACGAGGCAAGGCGTGTGCTCTCACTACACGCCTGACCCGGAGCTGCTGGCTCTGGCCATAAAGGTCGCCGACCAGCACCCCGAACTGGGTGTGCACGCAGCTTGGATGACGATGGAGGACGAAGTGGGCACGTTGCGGCGAAAGGGCTACCGCGCCATCTGCATCGCCGGGCGCGACCCGGACACAGGGACCCTGCCTCACTGGCATCGTCCCGACGATACCATCGACACCATCAGCCCACAGGTTCTGGAGCGAGCGGTCGAGTTCGTGGCCGGCCTTCTGCACGAATTGGACCGCAAAGCATGGGAGGGATGATGCGCACCTTCGTGACCGGAGGAACAGGATTCATCGGTGGAGCGGTGGTGCGACGACTGCTCCAGGAAGGGCACGAGGTGCGAGCCCTGGTACGCCCTGGATCCGACACCCAGCAGCTGGACGGTCTGCCAGTGGAGCGGCTGGAAGGGGACTTGAGAGACCCCGAAAGCCTGCGTAGAGGGGCGTGCGCCTGCGATTGGGTCTTCCACGTGGCGGCGCTGTACAGCTATTGGGGCCATCCCTGGGAGGACTTCTACCAGACCAACGTCGAGGGCACACGCCACGTGCTGGAAGCCGCGCGCCAAGAGCAGGTAGAGCGCATCGTGTACACCAGCTCCATCGCCGTCCTGGGCGTCAACGAAGACGGCACCCCTGCCACCGAAGATACTCCCAGCAGCCTTGGAGACAGGATCGGCCCCTACCAGCGCTCCAAGTTCCTGGCCGAGGAGCTGGCCCGCGGCTTTGCCCAGGAGGGGCTACCCATCGTAATCGTCAATCCCAGCACGCCGGTCGGCGTGGGCGACCACAAGCCCACCCCGACCGGACAGATTATCGTGGACTTTCTCAATGGGCGCATGTTCGGCTACGTCAACACCGGGCTGAACATCGTGGATGTAGATGTCGTGGCCGCAGGCCACCTCTTCGCCGCCCGGCGGGGTCGCGTGGGCCAGCGGTACATCCTGGGTGGCGAGAACCTGACGCTCAAGCAGGTTCTGGATATCCTGGCCGACGTGTCCGGTCGGCCGCCGGTGCGCCTCCGCATCCCCCACTGGGTAGCGCTGACCTTCGCCTACGCGGAAACGGGCCTGGCGCGGCTCAACCCGGGCAGGACACCAACCGCCACACCCGACAAGGTGCGTCTGTCGCGCAGGTACGAGTGGTTTGGCTCCGGGAAGGCAAGGCAGGAACTTGGCCTCCCTCAGAGTCCTGCGGACGAGGCGTTGCGCAAAGCTGTGGAGTGGTACCGGGCGCACGGTTATGCGCCACAGTAATGACCTTCAATGGCGGGTACGACTGGCCTGGTCACCAAGATAAAGCACAGGCTACACACCGGACCCAAGCGGCCTTCCTGAGGCGACGCCCCAGGTCCCAAGCTCAGAGCTTCTGATCAGGACCCCGGCCGCCATCCATTCCACGGGAGTTAGTCGCGCATCCCGACCCGCGCCAGCAACTGGGGCCTCAGGAGCACGTTTCCTGCCCAACCAGAGCGTGTTGCGCTGACTTCTTTGGAGTAAGAGTGCTTCTGGCACCATTCCGGCTGTGAGCCTGGTCGGGGCGATCAGCCACGAGGGACGATATGGCGTGCCCGCCAATCCAAGAACTCTGGGAGTCTGTTCCCACTCCATATGGTGCCGCTGTGCGTCATTCAACGGCATCGCTCACACGGCCTACTTTGTGGAGCGACAGGTTCTCTGCGAAGGCTAGTTAAGACCAGAGGCAAGCCGGACCGGAACCAGGCATGATGGGGGAACGCTTCAAGGAGGCGGTCGAGGGTGACGGGGGCGAGATCCATCTCAGCACCAGGGTGTTACACTTCGGACTTGAAGGTCGTCACGTCAGGAACGTGGTTGCGCAACGGGACGAAGAGATGGTCGAAGTC
>CAZBJW010000187.1:0-9036 GCA_964492135.1 uncultured Anaerolineales bacterium | reverse complement strand
GCTCCACTTGTCGCTCAGCAAGTTCGACCTGCGTGTGAGCCTCGTCTATCTTCGCGTTCAATTCCTGAGGGTTGCTCCGCAAGGCCAAGGTATCTTGCCAGGTCCGGTCTGCTCCCTCTCGCGCGGCAACCGCTTGCTCCAGCGCAGCTTCTGCTACGGCTATCTCGCTGGGCCTTGAACCTGCCTCCACGCGGACCAGATTGGCACGCGCTGCGGTCAGGGCTGCTTCCGCCTCACCAATCTGGGACTCCAGGAGATCGGTGTCCAGACGTATCAAGATCTGCCCTGCCTCCACTTCTTGACCTTCGTCAGCCAGAGCCTGTTTGACGGTGCCGCCAAACTCGGATGCGATCTTCACCTCCTCTGCTTCAATGGTTCCAGACGCCTCGATGATTCCCGAGACCTGCGTTTCCTGGCAAGCGGAGCAGAGGAAACCGACGAGGGCAGCTATGATCACGAGATGGGCTATGCCAGGCATCCTCACGTTGAATTGCATTGTAGGTCCCCCTTCACTTCTCCACCACGATCTGGGCGTCCGCGGGCATGCCGGGTTTCAAAGCATGATCCGGGTTCGGTATCTCTATCTTGACGGCAAAGACCAAGCTCACTCGTTCCTCTTTGGTCTGCACGTTCTTTGGTGTGAACTCTGCCTGGGCAGCGATGTGCACCACTTCCCCGTCGAAGGACCTGTCGGGGAAGGAGTCGACCTTCACGTGCGCAGCTTGGCCCACCTTGACCAATCCTATCTGGTTCTCCGGAATGTAGACTTTCAGAGTGACGACGTCCAGGTCAGCGATGGTCAGGAGGGAGAACTTGGGCGGTGCGATCTCTCCCAGGTTGACCATCCGTTCCAGAATCACACCGGTTCGTGGTGCCCGAAGGGTCATCTTCTCCACCCGTAACTTCAGGGTCTCAAGGGCGGCCTCCGCCTGGTCGAGTTGCGCTTCTGCGACACTCAAGTCTTCCTCTGAGGCGCCGGTCTTGAGGGCATCTACCTGCGCCTGCGCCACGCCAACGTTGGCTTCGGCGATCTCGTACTGAGTCTGGGCAGCGCTGACCATGGCGTTGGCCGCCAACGGTTTGTCGCGTATCGCCAACAGGTTGTTGAGTTGTTGACGGGCGCCTTCGAGAGCTGCCTCAGCTGCATACAGGCCTTCCCAGGCCATCCATGCTTGTTGGTTTGCCAGGTTTCCTTGTCTTTGCACCTCGCTCAGAACCAGTTCCTTGACCTTGATGTGTCTGTGGAGGACTATGTCAAGACCAGGCACGGGGATGTCGACGTCAAAACCTTCCTCCAGCTGGGGGTAGGTACGCTTGAAGAACTCCTGCTCTGTCTCCGCAGCGCGCATGTTGGCGATCGCCTGCTCCACGGTCAGCTCGGCGATGGCCAACTGGGTGCGCGCTCCGTCTATGCGGGCCTCCAACTCCTGGGGGTCGGCGCGCGCTGCCTCCGCATCTCTCAGCGCCTGCAATGCTCCGTCGCGAGCAACCTCCGCCTGCGTGAGTAACGCCTCGGCCTGGCGAATCTCTGCCTCTGGAACCCCGGCCTTCACCTGAGCTAGCCTGGCCTGGGCTGACTCACGCGCCCCCTCCGCCTGCGCGATCTGCGTTTGCAGGATAGCGTCATCCAGGCGAATCACTATCTCGCCTTCGGCAACCAGGTCACCCTCACCGGCCAGGATTTCTGCCACGCGACCGCCTGTCTCGGTGGTGACCGATACCTCCTCGGCCTCGATCATGCCAGAAGCCGCGAGGACTCCCGCGGGCATCGCTTCGCTTTGCAGGCCCAACTCGGCCAGTAGCTGCGCCTGCACATCGGGGTGGGAGCTCAGGTACCACCATCCTCCTGCACCTACGATAAGGAGCAGCAGCGGTACCGCAATAATCGCTAGTCTCCGTCTCATTTGCTTTTCTCCTCTTGCTGGGCGTTGTTGAGGACTCGCGCTAACTTCCCTCGCCGAAAGCCAGCCTCTTGTCCTCCTCTTTGATGCTGGAGATGAAGACGTCCTCCAACGAGGGAGCAATGATGCCCATACTTCTTATCTCGACTCCTTGTTGTCCCAAGAGCTGTTCGATTTCTGGTATGTGCGACTCCAGGTTTTCGCCTACCACATGGATCAGCGCTCCGTAGAGAGCTACTTCGTCGAAGAGGGAGGCGTCCCTCAAGGCGCTGAGAGCCGTATCGGGGTCCGTGCAGTCTATTTCGAGGACCTGGCCCTTCATCACTTTCTGTTTGATCTCCTCAGGTGTCCCCCGGGCCACGATCCTCCCGAGGTGAATAAAGGCCAGGCTCTGGCAATGCTCAGCCTCGTCCATGTAGTGGGTGGTGACAAAGATGGTGGTTCCTTGGTCCGACAACTCGTAGAGGAGGTCCCAGAACGCGCGCCGGGAGATCGGGTCCACGCCAGCGGTTGGCTCGTCGAGGAACAGCATCTCGGGTTCATGAATGATGGCGGTGCCCAGGGCCAGGCGCTGCTTCCAGCCCCCCGACAGGTTCTTGGTCATCTCCCGTTCTCGTCCTCTGAGGTTCGCCATCTCCAAGATATACTCTTTCCTCTCGCGAAGGCGCTTCCCGGTGACCCCATAGGTGCCTCCGTAGAAGTTGAGATTCTCGGAAACGGTCAGGTCGTTGTAGAGGCTGAACTGCTGCGACATGTATCCTATTCGCTTGCGAATCTCCTCCGCTTCGTTGATGATGTCGTAGCCGAGGACTGTACCACGTCCTTCAGTGGGGCGCAGTAAACCCAACAGCATCCGGATAGTGGTGGTCTTGCCGGAGCCGTTGGGCCCCAAGAAGCCGAATATCTCGCCAGTCCTGATTTCGAAGTTGATGTGATCCACCGCAGTGAAGTCTCCGAACTTCTTGGTCAGATCCTCAGCCATGACGGAGTATTCATTTTGCATGTGGTCTACCCTTCCGCTCACGATATGATTGAAAGATGGTCCGGACGGCTATTCCGTGGGCTTCGATAGTGCACCCGTCACGGGATTGTTGGCCCGGCCCTCTGCTATTCTCTTGCGAATGAGGGAGACAAAGGCCTCTTCCATCCTCGGCCTGGTCTGGCGGAGCCCCGATATCTGCAAGTCCTCTTTCTCCAGACGCGCCCCTAACTCGGGCATGCGCTGTTCTACACTGTCCACGAATACGTGCAACAAATCTCCATACGTCTGTATCTCCAGGATCCCGTCCATATTGGCGATGACGTCTCTGGCTCGCCTAAGGTCGTCGGGCCTTAGTTCGATCAACTCTGCAGGGATTAGCTCCTTGACCTTCTCAGGTTCGTCGCAGACGATGATGTCGCCCTCGAACATCAGAGCGACTCGAGAACAGCGCTCGGCCTCATCCATGTAGGGTGTGCTGACGAAGAGGGTCACCCCTCGAAGGTGAAGGTCAGAGAGGATATCCCAGAACTCCCGCCGTGAGACGGGGTCCACCCCGGTCGTAGGCTCGTCAAGAAACAGGATCTCTGGCTCGTGAATGAGGGTGCAGGCCAGAGCCAGCTTCTTCTGCATACCTCCGGACAGCTGAGCTGCTCGCCGGTCCTTAAACTCCGTTAGGCGGGCGAAAGCAAGTAGTTGAGCGATCTTGTCTTTCCTCTCTTGCCCACTGACCGCGAAGATGTCGGCGAAGAAGTTGAGATTCTCCAACACGGAGAGATCGGCATAGAGGTTGAATCGCTGGGCCATATAGCCGATGCGTTTCTTTATCTCCTCGGCTTCTCTGACCACATCGAAGCCAGCGACTCTTGCGCTGCCGTCGGTGGGGTTCATGATGGCGCATAGCAGGCGGATGGTCGTGGTCTTGCCCGCACCGTCGGGCCCCACCAGGCCGAAGATCTCGCCGCGCTCTATCTTGAGAGTGAGCTTGTCAACTGCCACCACGTTCTTGAAGCTTCGGGTCAGGTTATGAGTCTCTATCACGTAGTTGTCCCTGTTCGGCATCCATTCTACCTCTATTAGTCTACTTGCTCAGTCCAACCGCTTGCGGAAGCTGCGGACGCTGAGAACGAGGCTGGCGATGCCCAGCGTCGTGAGGGCAAACAGCTGTGGGGTTATTACGCTGAGCGTAGCTCCTTTCAACATGATGCTTCGCATTGCAGAGAGATAATGGCGGATGGGAAAGAAGGCTGAAGCCCATTGCATGAGTAAGGGCATGTTCTCCACGGCGACGAGATACCCCGAGAAGCCCACATTCAGTATGCCGATCATGAAGACCAATAGTACCGCCTGCTGCTGTGTCGCCGATACCGTCGAGATCACCAGTCCCCAGGTCAGCTGCGCCACGATGAAGAGCAAAGTCACGGCGAGCAGCAAGGCCAAAGAGCCTCTCACTGGCACGCCAAAGACCCACACGACGATGGCCAGCATGGCCACAAAGTCGACGAAGGCCACTATGCTGGGCAACGCCGCCTTGCCGATGATGAACTCCATCCTTCTCAGCGGAGTGACCATGAGCTGCTCCAAGGTTCCGGTCTCCCGTTCTCTCACAATTCCCGCCGAAGCGACCAGGAGTGTGACTATGTGCACGACCACACTCAATTGGGCTGGAAGGAGATAGTATCCGTGCCTCATTGCCTGATTGAAACGAGTCGTCGTCCGCAAGTCCACCAGTGCCAAGGAGGAGTTCCCTCCGTTGGGTAGTTCGCCTCTTTGCACGGCAATTTCCTGCCCGAAGTCGCTGATCGTACCCTCGGCGGCACCAAGGGCCGCGTAGGCAGCCACGATATTGGACCCGTCCACCAAGAGTTGGACGGATGCTGTCTCGCGAGGTGACTCCAGTGCCGCGCCGAAACCTCGAGGAATCACCACGGCCAAGGTGATCCGTCCACCATCCAGTAGCTGAACGGCTTCCTCAACATTATCTGGGTAATGCAAGGCATCCAGCTCTTCGAGGTTGTCCATGGCTACGATCAGTTGTCTGCTGGCACTTGTCCGGTCTTCATCCACCGCCGCCATCGGCAGGTGAGATGCCTCAGCTGCCGTACCTTGGGCTAACATGAACAGTAGCAACGTGGGCCCTATCAGGACGAACGATAGCAGAACCCGGTCGCGAAGAAACTGCTGCAGATCCTTGAGCACTAGATTGGCGATGCGGCCCCACATACCCGTTATCCGAGCTTCTTCTTGAAGAGTCTCATAGCCAGCAGGACGCTTGCTGTCCCCATGGCTGCCAGGGCCAGGCTGGAGCGCCAAAGGGCTGTCCAGCCTACGCCCTTCAGCAGGATTCCGCGCGAGATGGTAATGTAGTATGTCGTGGGCAGGAAGCCAGCCTGCAACTGCGCGACCAGCGATGTTCTATCCACCGGATCTATGAGGCCGGAGATGAACATGCTGGGCACGAAAAGCACCAGAAACAACACTACCATGGCCGCCTGCTGAGTGGACAGGAAATTACCGATCAGCAGGCTCAAGCCCAAGACGCCCAGCAAGAAATCAGCTGTCAACACCAGAAACAAGAGCACGTTCCCACGAAAAGGGACGCGGAACCAGAGGGTCGCCACCATGATCACCGGAATAGCGCTGACTACGCCGGCGATCACGTAGGCGGCCAACTTGCCCAGGAGCACCTCCGAGCCTCGCACGGGTGTGGCGAAAAGTCCCTCCATGGTCCCCATCTCTTTCTCACGAGTCAGGGAGGTGGCTATGGAGAAGGCTGGCATGCACATCACTACGGCGATGAGGCCGGGCACCATGCTGTGCAGCACCTTCCGGTTGGGGTTGTAGCAGACTCGCGTGCGAATGTCTATGGGTGCCTGCAGACCCTCTAACTCGGCGGCAAGAAAGCCCGACCTGGACACCAAAGCTTCAGTTCGGCCACCAAGCTGGCTCAACATCTGAATGGTGAGGGGCAGATTGGTGCCGTCGAGGATGACCTGCAAAGTGGCTCGCTCTCCTCTGTCGAGTCGATCCAATAGATCGGGAGGAACCACCACGACGCCGTCGACCTGACCAGTGAGCAGCAGGCGGTCAAGCTCTTCACGACTGGAGACGTCATAACGGAGTTCGATACTGCCATCCTCAGTGAGGGCAGAGATGTACTCTCGGGAAAGGTACGACTTGTCGAGGTCAAGAACCCCCAGTGAAAAGTGATCAACATCCCAAGCGAAAAGGTAGGATAGCATGACCAGCGTGAAAGCTGGCGATATGAACACCAGGAAAAAAGTCCTTGGATCCCGGAGGATATGGATAAACTCCTTACCGCTGATAGAGGCGGTGCGCTTCAGCATTTCACTCATCTTCTTCACCAGAGTCCATAAAGTCTCTTCGTCTCGGAGGGCATCAGTCCAGTCGCCTTCTCAATATGGTCAAGGTTACGGAGTTGATGATCACCCCCAGAATAGCCAGGGCAACCAAGTCCTTCCAGAAAACCTCGATTCCTGCGCCCTTGAGCATGATGTCTCGCATCACCAGCAGCCAATGCTTGATGGGCACCAGATTGGCCAGTAGCTGCATCGGAGCGGGCATGGTGTCCACGGGGAAGGCATAACCGGAAAAGACCATTCCCACCATGGCCACGACCATGACCAGTAGTAGGGCTTGGAGTTGGGTGCGAGAGAAGCCTGAGATGAGCAAGCCCCAACCCAGTTCGACGAAGATATAGAGCAGGGCCAACACCAGCAGGAGAGGGAGGGAGCCCTTCATGGGCACGCCGAAGATGAAAACAGTGATGCCCAGCATGACCAGGAAATCGAAGTAGGAGATTACCACGGCCGGAAGGGCTTTGCCGATAATCAACTCCCAGGTACGAATTGGAGTCACCATCAGTTGCTCGAAAGTGCCCAACTCGCGTTCTCGTGCAATGCTGATGGCCGCTATCATCAGGGCCACCATCTCTAGCATGAAGCCCATCTCCGACGGGACCGTGTAATTGGCCTCTGACAGCTCCTCGTTGAACCACACGCGCACATCGGTCCTGATGATCTCTCCCTGCTGACCGGAAACGCTACCATATGTCTGGAGGACTACGTCCTGTGCGTAGCTGCCTATGACCCCACGGGCGCTCATCTCAGCCGCCTGGGCAGCAGTAGGATCGGAACCGTCCAGTACGACCTGTATCTGGGGTGGCCCGGATCCTGGCATGGACAGCCCGTCCGCAAAACCTGTGGGGATGAGAACGCCCGCTGCAACAGATCCGGCGTCGAGGAGCGCGGACAGCTCGCTCTCGCTGGCAGGGTAGTGTTCGGCGTTGAAAGTGCCCGAGTTCTCCAAAGCGACCACCAGGGCTCGACTGGCCTCGGTGCGATCCTGGTCCACGATGGCCGTAGGCAGATGCTCGATGGGTGCGGAGGTAGACCAGGCGATGAACACCAGCTCCGAGACCGGTCCGAGGACGAGGAACGACACGAGAAGGACGTCCCGGCGCAGGTGGATGAGTTCTTTCGCGACCAGATACCATATTCGGCGGAGCATATCGGCTACGCGAGCCTTTTCTTGAACGTGAGGATAGCTGCGCTCATGACCAGTACGCCCATCACCAAGAGGGCCAACGCGAAAGGCCAGAGTGCCTGGATGTCCAGCCCCTTGAGGAACAGGCCCCTGGCGATGGTCACATAGTGGGTTGTGGGCATCATGTAGGATTCCATCTTCATTATGGGTGGCATGCTGGCAATGGGGTAGAAGAGCCCCGACATGAAGAAGCCTGGGAAGAGGAAGAGCAGCAGGGCGCAGACCATGGCTGCCTGCTGAGAAGGCACGAACACTGAGATGAGCAGACCTATGCTCAGAGTCGCCAAGAAGAAATCGGCTGACAGGATAAGGTATAGCACAGGACTGCCCCGGAAGGGAGCTCCGAACCAATAGACACCCACCAGGGCGCAGAGTACTGCACTCACCAGGCCGCTAAGGACGTAGGGGATGAGCTTGCCTATCAGTAGTTCCGAGCGGCGCACGGGGGTGGCGATGAGCGCCTCGAGCGTTCCCTTCTCCTTCTCGGCGGTCAGGGCCAGTGTCGCGGCCACCGCTGGCATGCCGAGCACGCTGGCGATAAGTCCAGGCACCCACCCGATGATCGGCTTCAACGTGGGGTTGTACCGGGTGCGCATCCGGAGGTCTATGACAGCCATCTCGCCTGTGTCAATCCCCTGGCGTTGGAGGTTTTCGCTGAGTATCTCCAGGGCCAAGCCCTGAGTGTATCCACTGATGTGAGTCAGTGCGTGGTTGGCTGTGTTGGGGTCGGTGCCGTCCACGATCACTTGCACACTCGCCTCGCGACCAGCGAGGAGGTCGCTCCCAAACCCAGGAGGGACGACTATCCCCGCCTTCGCCTGGCGGCGTTCCAACCTACTCTCCAATTGCGCGTAGTCCCGTGACCAGTACCGGACCAGGATGTCGCCTGTACTGACCAGGCCGTGAAGATAGCGACGGGATAGGGCGCTTTGGTCGTAGTCCACTACGGCGACGGCTACGTTCCGGATCTGCACCGACATCGAGTAGCCGAACACCAGAAGCAGGAAAACGGGCGAGACGGTGACCAGGACGAAGGTCCTCCGGTCACGCAGGATGTGCCACGTCTCCTTGCGCATGACGGAGAGAGTTCTTCTCAGATCCATTGTCGGTTCGCCGCAACGGCGCTGGTTAGTTAGCTCTTGACCCGGCGCATGAGCCACAGGACGATGAGGCCCACACCCCAGGAGTCGCCGATAGCAGCCACGATTGCCAGCCAGCCCGTGATACCGAGCGCTGGCAGGATGAGTATCCACTCCGCCAGACCGACGACCAACATGGTCAACGTGCTGGCCAGCACATCGCCCAGCAGGCCGTACGGGCGCTCGCTCTTGACCAGGAGGGGTACACCCCAGCCGTTCAAGATTCCGATGATGACCAGCAAAGCAGCTATGATGGCGATGCCAAGCATGGGTATCAGCCTCCTTCTTTCTACTACGTGCTGCCCTTCCTCCAGCCAATCACACGCCGTTCCCCAGCAGGGCGCGCGCTGACATCTCCAACGCCTCCCACATCCTCTCGTCGGCGGCCAAGTCCCGGTGTATCGTGAACTGCGCGACCAGACCGTCAGTGACGGCAACCAAGAGCGTGGCC
>CAZBJW010000186.1:0-9054 GCA_964492135.1 uncultured Anaerolineales bacterium | reverse complement strand
CGCTGTGACTGTGATACCTTGGCTTCGGGGTTTCAACATGAGTTTAGATCACATTCTGGATCACATCCGTGACGAGAGTACAGCGCTATCACACCCCAGGCTCTACATGCTCTCAGATCTCAGGCCGGAAGAGATGGAGCTCTTCGCTGCTGGATGGGCAAGCATCAGTGCGAGGCGACGTCGCCAGGTGATGAGCGCCCTCGTTGAGCTTGACGAGGTTAACTTCACAGTGGATTTCAATGCTATCTTTCGGCTTGGCCTGGATGACAGCGACGAGGAGGTGCGAACCTACTCTATAGATGGGCTTTGGGAAGAAGAAAGCCCAGCCCTGGTGGACTCCCTCCTGAGAATGCTCTCCTCAGATCCCTCCATCAACGTACGCGCCGCAGCCGCCACAAGTCTGGGCCGCTTCGTCCTATTGGCCGAGCTCGGGGAACTAGACGAGCAACTGGGCCGGATGATCGTCGAGGCATTATGGCAAGTACTCGAAGACCCCCAAGAGGCTCTGGGAGTGCGACGACGGGTCGTGGAAGCCGTCAGCTACTGTGGAGAGGAACGAGTACGGGCAGCAATCCAGCAGGCCTATCGCCATCAGTCGGAGAAGATGCGTGTGAGTGCTATCTTCTCCATGGGCCGCAGCGCGGACCCCAGCTGGGGTTCTGCAGTCATCAGCGAACTTAGCAGTGTCAACCCCGAGATGCGATATGAGGCCGCGAGGGCTAGCGGCGAGTTGGAGCTATGGGAAGCGGTACCGAGCTTGATAAGTCTGATCGCCGATCCGGACAGGGAGGTACAGCAGGCAGCCATCTCTGCCCTGGGCAAGATAGGAGGCCAAGAGGCGCGCCGGGTGCTACAGGCGTGTTGTGAAAGCGACGACGAAGTCATTGCCACCGCGGGGGATGACGCTCTGAGCGAACTGGAGTTCACCAGCGGCATCTTCGGTTTCCCCCTCTACGACGAAGAGTAGCGGCCAAGCACGGTGATCGTTCTTACCGTACTGATCAACATCGTCCTGCCTGTCTTCGTAATCATCGGCGCCGGATTCATCCTCGCCCGAGCGGTATCTTTAGACGCTCAAACCCTATCCCGGGTGTCCCTGTATGTTCTCGCCCCCGCCCTCGCCTTCTCCAAGATGTCGCTAACAACCATCGGAACGACTGGCGTCGCACAGATTGTCGTCTTCACCGTTGTGGGGACATTGATTGTACTGCTACTCGCGTGGGGAGTAGCCAGGTTGCTGCGCCTGGGCCGTTCACTTGAGAGTGCGTTCATGCTCAGTTGCTCCTTCGTGAACCACGGCAACTATGGGCTGCCCCTGGTTCTGTTCGCCTTTGGACAGGAAGGACTGGAGCGTGCCCTAATCTACTTCGTGACTGGTGCCTTCCTGACAAACACTCTGGCCGTCTTCATCGCTTCCAGAGGCAGGGCTCAAGCCACGACCGCACTGCTCAACATTTTCAGGATACCGATGATCTACGCCATTGCGGCCGCATTCGTGGTCAGGGCCGCCCACTTCACTCTACCCCAGACCATCTTTCGCCCCGTGGAGATGGCCGGGAATGCCTCCATCCCTGTCATGTTATTGCTGCTGGGTGTGCAATTAGCAAGGACTTCGCTGGGCAAGCAGGTTCGCCTAATAGGCGTGGCCGTACCGGTCAGACTCATCGGGGGCGCAGTTGTGGCACTCGCTCTGGCGGCCCTCATGGGACTCACCGGGGTAACCAGGCAAGCCTGCATAGTAGAACACAGCACGCCAACCGCGGTGATGACCAGCATCTTGGCCACGGAGTTCGGCACCGAGCCGGAGTTGGTCACCGGGGTGATCTTCGCATCCACGATCGCCAGCATGGCGACGATGACTCTGCTGGTGGCCTGGATAGGCTAGTCGGGCTCGCATTCCCTAGTTGGTGGGAGGGAGCTTCGTGAATCAAGCTACGAAGATTGTCTTCTTCGATGTGGAGACCCAGCGGACCTTCGACGAGGTTGGGGGGCGACACAATCTTAGCAGACTGGGACTGGCCGTGGCGGTCACCTATGATTCATCCACTGGCGAGTACCACACCTACACTGAGAACGAAGTCGATGAGTTGGTCGAGGAGTTAGCGGGCGCGGACCTGGTGGTGGGGTTCAACGTCAAACGATTTGACTATGAGGTCCTGAGACCATACACTGACTATCCACTGCAGTCCATACCTACTGCGGACATTCTGCAAGACGTACATCTGGCATTGGGCTTCCGTCTCCCTCTTGACGCCATCGCTGAGGCCACACTGGGTGCCAGGAAGTCGGCAGATGGGCTCCAGGCAGTCCGATGGTTCCGCCAGGGCCAAATGGACAAGCTGATCCGATACTGCCAGAAAGACGTTGAGCTGACCAAAGACCTGTATGAGTATGGCCGTCAACGCGGATATCTGCTCTACTGGGATCGCAGGGGTCGACTGCAAAGAATCTTCGTCAACTGGGCCTGAATGACCTCCTCTCACCTGACTGCCAATCGCCAAGCCATCCCGAGTTTGGTATAATACCCCAGAAGAGGGACCATAGATGTCCGAGTTCGAAGCGGCATATCTGGAATTGTTCCGTACCGGAGAACTAGAGGAGAGAGTTGAAGAAGCCCGCGCCATGCTGGAGGAGTGTCGCCTGTGCGGTCGCGAGTGTCGCGTCAACCGGGTGGAGAGCACAAAAGGAGCCGCTTGCCGTACGGGCGAGAGGGCCGTGGTCTCAAGCTTCAACGCCCATTTCGGCGAGGAGGATCCGTTGGTCGGCCAGCACGGATCGGGTACGATCTTCTTTACCAACTGCAACTTGAAGTGCCAGTTCTGCCAGAACTACGAGATCAGCCAACTGGGTGAAGGCCGGGAAGTGAGCGCCGAAGAAATCACAGCCATGATGCTGCATCTGCAAGGTCGCGGCTGCCATAACATCAACTCAGTTAGCCCCACGCACGTGATTCCCCAGATCATGGCCGCGGTACTCATGGCAGCAGAGAAAGGGTTGCGCGTACCACTGGTCCATAACACCGGCGGGTATGACAGTTTGGAAGCATTGCGCCTCTTGGACGGCATTGTGGACATATACATGCCGGACATGAAATACGCCGACGCGAAAGCGGGGCGTAAGTACTCCAAGGTGAAGGAATATCCCCGCGTAAACCAGAGCGCAGTGAGGGAGATGCACCGACAGGTGGGAGACCTGGTGATGGACGAGCAAGGGATAGCTCAGCGCGGGCTTCTGGTGCGCCACCTGGTTTTGCCCGACGGTCTGGCAGGTACGGCGGAAATCGTGAGGTTCCTCGCAGAGGAAATCTCTCCGGAGACATATCTCAATGTCATGTCCCAATATCGGCCTACGTACAAGGCGCACGAATACCCGGAGATCGATCGTCGACCCACGATGGAGGAACTTGAGGGGGCGGTGAGACTGGCACAAGAAGCCGGACTGACCCGCCTCGACGAGAGGAAACCTCGTTTGGCTTGGCTTCTCAGGTAGCAGGTAGAGATGTCTGCACCAATGCGCTTGTCTGCCATCGTGCACGGCCGAGTGCAAGGAGTATTCTTCCGCGACTTCACGCGCAGGCAGGCTTGGGAGCTGGGAGTCACCGGTTTCGTGCGCAACCTGCCCGATGCTACGGTGGAGGTGGTGGCCGAGGGACAGCAGGACGCGCTAGAGGAGCTACTGGAACGACTGAGGATGGGTCCTTCAGGCGCCCGGGTGAACAAGGTAGACTTCAGTTGGAGCAATCATACGGGCGAATTCGATCACTTCGAGGTGCGCTATAGATGACCAGAGACCCCCAGCGAATGGCTTGGGTCGTTCTGCTCGTGGCTTTGGGCATCAACTGTGCACTCGTCACCAGCATACCGCTCACAGTCCGTTGGTATCTCACCAATGCCACAATCAGCCGTGAAGCCACGCTCGAGGTAATCACGGGCACCGTACTGGTATACGAGCGCGAGGGGAACACCCCCATCGGCGTGACCGGCACCACGAGCGTCCCAGAGGGAAGCACAATCCGCACCGATTCCTCGTCGCGTGCATTCCTGACATTCTTCGACAACAGCACTGCAACCCTCTCCTTTGACACTGAGACCAGGCTCGCGACCATGCGCTGCCCTCGGTTCGCGTTTAGCCCCAAGCCTGACTCCCTGGTTTTGGACATCGCAGCAGGGCAGGTCAACATCGGGGTAGCCGTGCCGGTGGATCGTCCGGTGGAGTTCCTGGCCACGTCTCCCCATATGGTTGCCTCGCTGGCGGAAGGCAGCTACTCCGTGAAGGTCACCTCTGACAGCAGCCGCGCCATCGTCCTGCATCTGGGCACGGCCGAGGTCACAGGACAAGGAAGAACGGTAACCTTGGAGCAGCGGGAGAGGACAACCGTCAATAGAGGGCAGGAACCGCAGGAACCGGTTGCAGCAGCCCAAAACCTGGTGGTGAACGGGAGTTTCGAAAAGGACCTATCAGTTGGCTGGGACGCCTACAACGAACAGGGTGGCGATGGCGGCGAAGTAGACGGCGAGGTGTCCCTGGTAGAACTTTCGGACACTGATGGCCGGGGGGTCAGATTCTTCCGTACCGGCAGCGAAGGCAACCATTGCGAGACTGTCATTAGCCAGGATTTGAACGAAGAGATCTCCGATCTTGCCACCTCCGTCAGGCTACACCTCCAGGTCAGACTGATCAATCAAAGCCTGTCAGGCGGCGGATACCTCAGTTCGGAGTACCCGCTCATGATCCGATTGGAGTACGAGGATGTCTACGGCAGTGAAAGCCATTGGACCCATGGCCTTTACTACCAGAACAGAGACAACAACCCTACCATGTATGGCGAACGGATTCCCCACGACGTCTGGTACAATTACGAGAGCGACAATCTTCTGGAGACCATCTACCCTCGACCAGCGCGCCTCAAGTCCCTCTTAGTCTACGCCTCCGGGTGGGACTATGAAAGCATGGTCACAGACATCAGCTTGGTCGTAGAGTAGAGAGCGCATGGTCGTCGCCGTCACTCAGAACTGGATTGCCGAGCAAAGGGCCTACACTTATCGCCGCAGCCCCGATCGTCGCATTCAAACCCCCGAAGGAGCTCTCGCTTTCGTGGAAGAGGTCGGCTTCTGTCACTTCTGGCCGACCAAAGGTGCGGAACTCCCCAACCTGTTCCACGCCATCGCCGGGTGCATCCGTGCCGTGCCGATGCAACACGACGACCCGGATATCGAGAGGTGCTGGCGTTGGAAAGACGCTGCCCTGGACAAGCGCCAGTGGTACTACGGGAAGCTGCTGCGACGACGCGCCACCCTCATCTCCCTCGACCTTCTTCCCGTCTTCTATGCCTGCAGCGACAACACGGGCGATTTGGAAGACTACCTGGAAGAGTACCGCGCGGGAATGATGACAGCGGAAGCCAAATGGATATATGAAGCTCTTCTTGAGCACGGACCATTGGACACTATTCGGCTCCGCAGGGAAGCGGGGATGAGCGCCAGAAAGGCCAAATCACGGTTTGACCGGGCGCTGGTTGAGTTGCAGGTAGGTCTCAAGGTGATCCCCGTGGGTGTAGCCAGGACTGGCGCATGGAACTATGCCTTCACGTACGAGATTCTACAACGCCACGCCCCCCAGTTGCCCGAGCAGGCCGCTGGAATCAAAAGATCTGCGGCCAGGCGGACCCTCGTGTCCCAGTACCTCGATAGCGTGGTTGCTGCAGATCGGAAGATGATCGGCCGGATTTTCCATGTTATGAAATGGACCTCGACCGAGCTAGAGCGAACGATTGTGGCCTTGCTCGACGAGGGAGCCGCTCGAGAAGTGGAAGTCAAGGGACTGCACTATCCACAACTGATATCGAGTGAATCGCTTCAGCGTCTAGCATAGGCTTGAAGTCGCCCGATCCAGGGGGCCTTTGGAGCTTGCAGCGACTCCTGGTCAAGAGCGCCGGTCAGTCTCATCAGGAGTCTAACTTCCCGCACTATGCTACTGCAGTCTCGTTCTTGGGGATTCTCAGAAGTACGAGCCGAGGGAATAGAATCTAGGATGATGTTGTAGGAGAGAAGACATGGAGTTTTCTGAGTTGATTGAAAAGCGATATAGCGTGCGGGCCTATAAGGCGGACCCGGTGGAAGATGCCAACCTGCAAAAGGTGCTTGACGCCGCACGACTGGCTCCGACGGCGGCGAACAGGCAGGCCATCCAGTTCATCGTCGTGCAAACGAAGGGGCGAGAGGCCGAACTGGGACGTATATACAAGCCCGACTGGTTCGTGGAGCCGCCATTGGTCATCTGTGCTTGTGGAGTTCCGTCCGAGAACTGGGTGCGCAGGGATGGCAAGAACTATAATGATGTCGATGTGGCCATCGCCATGGACCATCTGATCTTGGCGGCCGCCAATGCAGGACTGGGCACTTGTTGGATAGGTGCCTTCGATCCACAAGCCGCTCGGGAGGTGCTAGATCTGCCAGAGGGAATCGAGCCCATCGCCTTCACACCGCTGGGCTATCCCGCTGATGAGCCGAGGCCAAAAAAGCGCAAGTCGTTGTCTGAGTTGGTGCGGTATGAACGCTGGTAAAACAGACGCTACCGAGACAGTCAAAGCCGCGGCTTACGGCGGCACCGGGTGGTCACCGCGCACCATACCATTACGCCAAGAGCTGGGAGATGTGTGGGGGTCTTGCGGTGTGGCTACCGAATGGTCACCGCTGAAGGCGGTTCTGCTCTATCGACCTGGGGCGGAGTTGGAGGCCATCTCTCACCCGGACCAAGTCCAGATGCTTGCGCCGGTGGATGCCGGTCGGGCTCGGGAGCAGCATGATGCCCTCGCCCAGCAATACAGGAATGCAGGCGTCGCTGTGCATTACGTCGAACCGGACACAACACCTCCACCCAACCAAATGTTCGTCGCCGATCTGATGTTCATGACGCCGGAAGGTGCCATTCTGGCGCGCCCTGCCTCGAGCAAGCGCGCGGGTGAAGAGCGATTCGTGGCCCAGCGACTGGCCGCTCTGGGGATCCCCATCCTGCGGAGTGTGCGGGGCACAGGGACCTTTGAGGGAGCGGACGCGGCCTGGATGAACCCGGATGCCGTGCTCCTGGCGACGGGCCTGCGCACCAACCCGGAAGGCGCGGCCCAGGTAACAAGCCTGCTCATGGAAATGGGAGTGGAAGTTATCCAGGTAGGTCTTCCCTATGGTGCCATGCATCTGATGGGCCAGTTGCGCTTCGCCGACGACGACCTGGCCATCGGGTGGCCTGGACGAGTGCCCTTCGCGGCTGTTGAGGCGTTGCGGGCTCGCGGGTACAGTGTGCTTTTCTTACCAGATGAGCCAGAAGCGGTGAGAGGATTCGCACTGAACTTCGTGACGTTGGGTCCGCGTCAGATACTGATGGCCGCCGGCAATCCGACCACCCAGGCTTTCTACGAGGAGGCCGGTATTCTATGTCGCATGGTCGAGGTGGACGAACTGGTCAAGGCTGCCGGTGGTATCGGTTGCCTGACTGGCATCCTCGAGAGAGAGCCAACTGGCTGAACCCGTCCATCGGCATCCAGCGGGATTCGCTGCTTTTGCCCTGTTGGATTCTGGCAATAGAGGGTAGCTATCTATGAGCACAAAGAAACCTCACACAGTCTGCCTGACGTTCGACTTCGACGCCCTCAGCGTCTGGCTTGGTGGGTATCCCGTCGTGACGCCAGCGATGCTCTCGCGAGGGGAGTACGGGGCACGGGTAGGGGTGCCTCGCATCCTGGACCTGCTGGAGGAGTACGATATTGGCGCTACTTTCTTCGTCCCCGGGCATACCGCCGACTCTTTCCCCGGCACGGTCGAGTTCATCGCAGCCGCAGGCCACGAACTCGCCCATCACGGCTACGGCCACGAGGACCCTAGCACGCAAAGTCCAGACGAAGAACGGAAGAGTATGGAGCGAGGGATCATGGCTCTAGAGCGCTTTACCGGACAGCGACCTTGGGGCTATCGGTCACCCTCGTGGGACTACAGCGACATTACTTTATCGCTGTTGGTGGAGCACGCCTTCCTGTACGACTCCAGCCTCTTTGCCGACGATTTTCACCCGTACCGGCCCCGCATGAGCGACCAAGTGGGCGTGGACGAACCGCTGCGGATGGGGAACGAGGTTGAGCTTTGCGAGTTCCCCGTGAACTTCTGCCTCGATGATTGGCCTCACTTCACCTTCCACTTCGATCCTTTGCGAGTAGGCCTCTCTGCTCCATCCAAGGTCTTTGAGATCTGGGCAGGCGAGTTCGACTACATGGTCGAGCACGAGGAGACGGGCGTCTTCACACTAACCATGCATCCCCAGGTTATCGGACGCGGGCACAGGATGGCGCTGCTAAAGCGATTCATCCAGCACGTCCTCTCGACCGACACCGCGCGGTTCGCCCGGATGGGGGATGTGGCGAGGGAGCTGTCCGCAGGGAAGACCTCATAGATCACCAGCTTGCGAGACCTTCGTAGGAAGTGCGTAGACATCTCGCCAAGTGGGAGGGTAGGACTCCCGCTTGGCCGCTCTCCTGAGTAACCTTCATTTACCAACGGATTGCCGATGCACGCGCTCTACCCTCGAGATGTAGGCATCATTCTCAGCTACCGCTGTCACAGCGGCTGCAAACACTGCCTCTACAACTGCGGACCGGGCTGGGAGAAGGAACCGATGTCCACAGTGGCTTTACGACAGGCTCTCGAGGCACTTACCACCTGGCCACAGCCTCCACAGGTGCACTTCACCGGAGGAGAACCCTTCCTGCACTTTCCGTTGCTTGTGGAAGGCGCCCGTTTGGGGAAGGAGCTTGGAATTATCAGCTACGTTGAGACGAGCGCTAGTTGGTGCCTGGACGATACCGAGGCGGTCGAGCGCTTCGCTGAACTGAGACGTGCGGGACTGCAAGCCGTTCTCATCAGTTGCTCGCCATTTCATGCTGAGCGCATCCCACCGGTGCGCACGATGCGAGCGGTTCAGGCTGCGCTCCAGGTCTTCGGCTCTGACGGAGTGATTCTATACCTCCCCGACTTCCTCAAAGTGATTCAGCGCTTCGATGTGGAGCGG
>CAZBJW010000185.1:0-9188 GCA_964492135.1 uncultured Anaerolineales bacterium | reverse complement strand
CTGTTGGGCTAACCGAAAGGTGGTGGAGGCAGGCTTCACCGTGGGGATTGGTACGATCAACCCGCACTACTTCGCTGGATATGGCGGCGGGCCGAAGATCGTGCTCCCTGGCATCTCGGGCCGGGACACGATAAGGCACAATCACGTCCTCATCAGAGAGCCGGGTACGATCCAGGGTAACATGGAAGGCAATCCCCTGTGGGAGGACATGCTGGAGGCGGCTCGCCTCGTGGGCCTGGACATGAAGATCGACTGTCTTCTGAATGCGGAGAAGAAGATCTACAAGCTTTTCGTGGGCGACGTGGACGCCGAGCAGAAGGAGGCGGTCAGAGCACTGACCGAGGTCTACGGTGCGCCCGTGCCGAGAGTCGCAGACGTGACGATCACCTCCGCCTTCCCTCTGGAGACGGACCTGATTCAGTCGGGTAAGTCGATCCTCCTGGCCGATGACATCACTAAGAAAGGGGGCACAGTGATCTTGCTCAGTGCTTGCCCTGACGGAGCGGGGCCTCTAATGTACGAGACGCTGGCAGAGAGACCTGGCCCCGATGAAGTCGTGGACTGGATTGCCGAGGGCAAGGCATCGACCACTGGAGGTCCTATGGCGTCGCGGCTACGTCGCCTGCTCGCCGCCAAGACTCTGATGGTGGTGACTGACGGTTTGACCCCGAAGCAACTGGCTGACATGGAGATGGGGCATGCGACTTCTGTGGAGGACGCTATCGCCCAGGTATCTCAGAGGCAGCCGACGGCTGAAGTGATCGTGTTGCCCATTGGCGGCTCGACGTTCCCGTATGTGGAGGAAGCTCTGGAGAAAGTGCCGGTCTAGGCCGGGTGCCCAGCTGTGATGAGGTCCAGCGCCAGGGATTCGATGCCCGGTGGCTGCGTGGTGCGGCGAGTCATACAGCAGCGGTTAGAAGACGAACACGAACGTCAGATCGTTAACATTGGTGTTGGTAGGGCCGGTAATAATAAGGTCCTCGAGCGCCTCGAAGAAGTGGTAGGAATCGTTGTCGGCCAGATAGTCGGTGGCCGACAGGCCTTTAGTCGTGGCGCGACGCTGAGTTGAGCCGTCGGCGATGGCGCCAGCAGCATCCGTTGGGCCATCGGTGCCGTCGGTGGCCAAGGCAACGATCATTGCCTCCTCTAGGCCGTCTATCTGGATCGCGGCAGCCAACGCTAACTCCTGGTTGCGGCCTCCCTTGCCTTGACCGAGGATAGTCACCGTGGTCTCGCCTCCCGCTACCACGCAGGCAGGTCGCGAAACCGGCTGCCGCGAATGCAGTATCTCCTTGGCGATGGCAGAGAAGACGCGGGCCACCTCGCGGGCTTCCCCCTCTACAAAGGTCGACAGCAGCAGCGTATGGAAGCGAAGGTCCTCCGCCTTGGCGATAGCTGCCTGCGCGGCCACCTCATTGCTGGCAATGATCAAATTATGCGTCTTCGAGAAGACAGGATCGCCCGCTTTTGGCGTCTCGGCGATAGATCCTTCTTTCCCTTGTAGCAGATGCTGCACGATGGGTGAGGGCAGGAGGTCCAGAAGCCCGTATCGCTCTACGATAGCATAAGCGTCGGTAAAGGTGCTCGAATCGGGCACGGTGGGGCCTGACGCTATCACGTCCAACGGACTGCCCACCACGTCGGACACGATGAGGGAGACGACCTCGGCAGGATAGGCGAGGCGGGAGAGATTGCCCCCCTTGATCTGGGACAGATGCTTGCGGATAGCGTTGATCTCGTTGATGGTGGCTCCGCAGCGCAGGAGCGCGGAGGTGAGGGCTTCCATGTCTGCCAGAGTGATACCTTCCACGGGGAGGGTCATGAGAGCGGAGCCGCCGCCAGAGATAAGACAGATTACCAGATCACGCTCCGTAGCTGAGACGGCGATGCCCACCATCTGACTCGCGCCCCGCATCCCAGCTGCATCTGGGAGGGGATGACCGGCTTCGTTGATGCTCACGGTCTTCGTATCCGCAACATAGCCGTACTTGGTGTTGACCAGACCTCCGGTTAGCCGAGGGCCTAGTATCTCCTCTGCGGCCTTGGCCATGGCCCCACTGGCTTTGCCCCCGCCGATGACGTAGACGTTCTGGTACTCGTTCAGGCTATAGGCGCGCTGGCCAATACGCAGATCGTCATCTTGCAGGGACATATACCGCCTGACGGCAGTCACGGGATCCACAGCTTCTAACGCTGCGGCCAGGACGGGGAGCACCTTCTCCCGTCGACTCTTTGTTTTTCCGGTCTTGAGCAGCGCAGCATCGAATAGGTTCATCACGCTTCCTCAGAGTTCTGTATCCTCATCTAGTAGTGCTGCACGCAATAGCTGCACCACATCCATCACCCTGATCCTCTTCTTCTCCCGACGTGCAGCCATGGTCAGCGTGCGTTCGCACTGCTGACAGGCGCTCACGATCACCTCGGCTCCCACTGCCTGTGCATGCTCCAAACGGAGCCTGGCGACGGCGCTGGATAGTGCCGGATCCAGGCTCTCAAGGTTGCCTCCACCACCGCAGCAGACGGCATTCTCACCGTGATCCTCCATTTCCACAAACTGGAGACCGGGGATGGCCTCGATTATGCGGCGCGGAGCGTCGTAGACGTTGCTCTTTCGTCCCAGGTCGCACGGGTCATGATAGGTCACACGCATCTTCAGAGGACGCACAGGTATGCGGCCCTCCTCAACCAGTTGCGCTAGAAACTCGGTGGCGTGCATCACCGTGATGGAATCGAGCGCATAGTGGTGCTTCCACATATGATAACAGGAGGGACATGTCGTCACCAACGTCTTTGCGCCCAACGCTTGGACCCGATCTACGTTGTGTACTATCAAGTCTTCAACCGGTAGGCCGGCGGAGAGCAGAGGATAGCCGCAGCACCATTCGTCTGGCCCCAGTGTCGTGAAGTCTACGCCTGCCGCCTGTAGGATCTCTACCAGGTCCTGCAGGATGCCATAGGCCATGGGATAGAGAGCAGAGACGCAGCCTGTGAAGAGAACCACTTCCGCGTTTTCCTTTCCTACGAGACCCTCTGGCTTGTCATCCAGATTCTCAGCCCAAAGCAGGCGGTTCTCTCCAGGTTCGCCGGAGATGTTATGGGTGGTTCTGACCCGTTGCTCCAGTTCGGCCAGTGTCGTCGGAAGGAACTCACTGTCAGCGATCACTTCTCGAGCCGCGCAAAAGATCTCATCGGTGCGTACCCCGCCGGGACAACTGACGCGGCACGCCTGGCACTCGGTGCAGCCGTAGATGTAGCGACTGAGTAGCGCAGAAATAGGCAGCACCCCCTCGCTTACAGCTCGCAGCAGCTGTATTCTGCCCCGGGCGGTGGCTGGTTCACGACGCAGCACGTCGTAGATGGGGCAGGCGGCTTGGCAATAGCCACACCGATTGCAGCGGAGCATCTCTTGTTGGAACTGGCTGAGCTTCTCTATGGTGGCCATGGGTCGAACGAAGAAATGGTCTCCTGCGAAATGCTGGGAAGACCTACTGCCGATCCATCAAAGTCCTGACTGGATTAACGGTCTTTCCGGAAGCGCGACCGTACAGTTTCACCACCTCATCGGGCTCTTGGGAACAGATGTGGCACCTCAGACGGTGCGCTTTGCCCTGCAACTGGCATGGGGAGAGTCCTAGTTCGGCCTCAGCTGGTTCTTCGATCTTATCAAAACGGCATCCCCTCTGCAAGAATCGATCGACGCCTCACCTTGGAGACCGCCATGATCATGTGACGTTCGAACGGGCTTTCGCTGGCCATCGGACAATCACCCTTCGTTCTGAGATCCGGCAAGGGCTCCTCTCTCGAGTCTTTGCAGAGAGTAGTTCTCTCTCATCATGCAGGCGATGCCCACCAACGTCAGGGGCAGGAACGTGAGGGCGTGCAGGGCGAAGGCGAAACTCAGGGCCAACTCTCGGTCCACGTTGAAGATCAGCAGGGTGCTCACGACGAGCCAGTGATAGACACCTATGTAGCCTGGTGACGAGGGCACCGTCATTCCCAAGGCGGTTACGCACAAGACCAGGACAGCGGCGGACGGAGGCGCCTCGATGTGAAAGGCATACATCACGAACAGAATGAACAGCGCCGCTGTGATCCAGACGGCAAGAGACCAGCCCCAGAGTACGATGCTTGTGCGGACTGATCGCAGTGAGTCGAAGCCAGCCAGAGCCGAGTCGAGAGAGCGGAGCAGTCTCTCTCCCCGGACACGCGGAACGTGCTTTAAGAAGGACGACACGAGCCCTATCGTCCTCGGCCTCTGATAGGTCAGGGCCAGAATGATCGCGAAGAGGCAGAGGACCAGGGGTGCCATGATCAACGCTGGTCGTCGGACCCATGAGGGCACGGACACAAGAGGTAGAAGGATGACGAGGAACAGCAAGAGAGTCAGGACGTCGAGGACCTTTTCCACGATGATGGTGGAAAACGCGAGTGACTTGCTCAGGCTCTCGGTCTCGCCGATGACATAGGCTCTCGCCAACTCCCCCAGTCTGGCAGGGAGAATGGTGTTCAGCGCGTAGCTGATCATCAGAGCGGAAAAGAGCTTCTCTCGCCGCATCCCACCGCCTTCGTGAGGGAACAGAAGCTGCCAACGTAGAACCTTGCAGGCAATAGTGGCCAGGTAAGGGAGCGAAGCTGGGATCAGCCAACCATAGTTCGCGTGGCGAAGGGTGTCCAGAACCTCTCGGAAGTCTACGTTCCAGAGGACGAGTACCAGGCAGACTACACTGATAGCCATTCCCAGCCAGAAACGCCACTGTCTCATCGGATATCCGTGCCCAGCTTAACCTCTCTCGCGAGGGAGATGTGGACAGTCATGGCACTCCGTTTCCTCCCGCAAGATCACTGTAGGAGTGTCGTCAGCCCCGGCAGGATGGAATTGGCGAGTAGCGGAATGGAGTAGTAGCCGGCCAGGGCGACGGCTACGTTCTTGAGCGTCTTTCCCATCCACGTCGCCAGAAAGAACCACTTGGCGGGAAATCGGGAGGCGCCAGCGGCGATGCCTGCCAAGTCAAAGAAGGGGTTGGGAATGGCTGAGAGGGCAAAGATGGTGGCGAATCCTTTGCGCCTCATCCAGTTCTCGAAATACCGGTAGATGGTAGTCTCCTCGACGAGGCCCTGACCTGCAAATCCTGCCAGATACCCTGTTGCCTCGCCTATGGAGTCGCCAAGGCCGGCGACCAGTCCCACGAAGAGTGGATTCCAGACGCTGCCCGCAACGTAGACGATGGCCAGTGCGGGCACAGGAAGGACAACCGTGGAGCTGGCTACGAGTGTTGTGAGGAAGATTCCCAAGTAGCCGTACTTCTCGTACTCGGCAATCTGATCGCGGAAAAGTAAGACGACAACGGTGATAGCCACGACGATGAGCACCGCGCCCACGCGTTGCAGGCGCACCATTCTCCTGGACCTGATGTCTGATGCGTCAGCGTTCGACACAGCTTGCGTCTCCCACCACTGTCAGAAGCGCTCACGCATGAATTCCAGGATCACTCCGTCCAAGAGCTCGTCGTCCCGCCACCGTTCCTCCAGGTTCTCGGTGTTGACAAAGTCCCTCAAGGCCTTCTTGGTCGTCTCATCGTAGACACCCGCGACAGGACCTTGGTAGTAGCCCGTTCGTTGCAATATCTCCTGGATCTCTACGGCAATCTTTCCCTCGATCTTCACCAGGTTGTCGGGGTCCGTTTCTCCGAGATACAGGTTGTGGAGCTTTTGCAGGCGGGCAAGTTCGTCGATTGGGGTGGGGTGGTCGTCGACCCGCAAGTCAACGTAGCGGTCGTTGAAGCCTCCGTACCCTCCCTTCTCTTTGACCACCAGGATGGCGGCCGATTGCTGCCCCCGTCGGTCACCACCAGCTTCCTGCCCGGCCTGCAGGGCGGCCAGAAGCCGGCCCACGAGGGCTCCGTCGGTGTGTTCGAAGGTTCGCGCCATGGCCATCACCGTGTCCTCACTAACCAGGATGTTGCCCTGGCACGTGTAGTGCTCACCGCCGACGTGTCCAGCCCAGTCGTAGCACTCTTCGCCCGTGAAGGCTGCCGCGTGGCCCTTGGCGTCCACTACACCCACCTGTCTCAGGGCGCGATCACTGTCGTCCTTGGTGAGCCTGGTGACTACCTCCTCGGCTGGCATTCCCTCTTCCATCATGGCCAGCCCTCGAGGTCCGTAGGAGGTGTTAGCCCACGACTGCGTAGCGACAGCCCCGGCTCCAGCCCTCGCCCAGGGGACGGCGGAACCGACGGCCAGAAACTTGGACTGGACAGCAACGCCCCACTCGTCTTTGGTGGGGTCGTAGGCCACTATGGAGAAGGTTCCTCTGCATCTGCCGCCATTCCTCATCTGTGCTACCTCCCGAGCGTGGATTATAGCACAGGTCTTCATGGGCCCACAAAGTATCGAGCGAAGCTACGCCTGGAAGTGCGGCACGATGAAGAGGTAAAGACAGGCTATGTCGAGAATCAGGAAGGCAACGTAGAAGAGAGCGAAGGTTGCACTTTTCACTATGTCAGGTACCAGGTCTTGACCCCGTTTCGGCAGCGGGAGCCGCGAGATCAAACGGGTACAGATGTCCGTCCACTCGCGAAGCCCGAGGGCGAAGGCCAAACCGATGGGCACCAAAGCGGGGAACAGATAGCGGCCTTGATGCTGGACGAATTTGAGGTTGTACAACATGTGCCCCGCCGTGACCAACACGAAAACGAGGAACAACAGGCTCAAGGCCCGCCACTGAAACCGCGATAGTACTTCCCGGTCACGGATCGCACGCATCAGGAACAGGATGAAGCCCACGCTGGCCAGGATGGAGAGGAGGCCGAGCAACGCATAGAGACGGGAATCTATCAGGATTCCCATCCACCCGAACTGGGCCCAGAAACTCCGGAAGGAGACGACGAAGAACTCCTGGATCGTCTTGAACAGACCATGTTCGCTGATCCACTGACCCGTTGTAGGCTGGCCGACCACGACGGAGTCATGCCTTTGCCAGCCGAAGAAATCGAGGTCACCGTAGGTCAGCAGGTTACGCACGAACCACCAAGCGGAAAGCAAGGCCAGGCCCGATATGAGGCCCACTTGCCGGAGAAAAACCCGGGCACCCTGACTCCCGGCTCGCACCGCGAAAGAGAAGACAACGGACACGACGGCGGGAACGTAGATGCCGGTCTTGGTCAACAGCGCCAGCGCCAGCAGGAATCCGAGCGCTGAGACCTGGCGTGTGCTCAGGCCCGACTTCAAGTGCTTGATGCACAGGAGGATGATAGAGGCGAGGATCAACTCGGCCAGAGCGTCGTTATTGATGGCTGCAGTCATGGCTATGTGCATGGGTACAGTGGCGATCATGGCGGTCGCGGTCAGTGCCAGGAACTCCTGGTCCGGAAGCACCTCCTTCACGATGGCATAGGATACGAGCAGCAGAAGGCATCCCAGGAGGACCGACAGGAGGCGCAATGCCAGGAACTGCCCATCGGCTACCAGAGAGCCTATTATTTTGTAGACCGCCGCTGCCAGGAGGTAGTAGAGAGGCGGTTGGTGAGACTCGTATCGGATGGGCTCTATGGACATATGGGGAGGGAACTTGGCAGCCTTGATCTCTTCCAGGTACTGGTGAGGGTAGTCGCCCATGTGCAGGACGGGGAGGCGGTGTTTCTCCGCGATGTCGACTACATAGTTGTAATGAGCAGGCTCATCTGGGGCCTCCCACCTCGGGGTCTGCACCGCGTAGACTACCCCAAGGGCGCAGTATACGGACACTATCAGGCCAAGCACGCCCTTGGCGATGGGTCGCCGGTACTTTGACACGCTAGCTCCCTTTCTGCCCCTCGCTAATCTTCAGCAGTAGGCCAGCGCCCGCCAGGTAGGCCAGGCAGGCACTGACGAACAAGGCCGTGTACCCCAAGCCGGGCTGCCGCACATTGAAGAGATCTATCAGCGGACCTCCCAGCCCCGCCACGATCCCAGCTCCAGCCGTGGCTAGATTGGAGATGCCCAGATAACCCGCCGCTTCCTCTTTGGGGACCAGATCGGTGGCCAGCGCCCAGTTGGCGCTCAGGAACACCCCTGCCGATAGCCCGATAATACTTCCAAACAGGAAGACGTCATTGAGTTCCAAACCGACAATCGTGACGACCACCTCGCCCCGCACGAATATGAGGAGGAAAGCACCCACCGCCCCGAGCAGGGCGGAGGCGATGCTCATCCTCTTCCGGCCGATCCTATCGGATATGTAGCCTGCGGGATAGGTGATGACCAAGATGCAGAGAGCGATAACCGCCAAGAGGTCACCGGCGGCAGCGGCGGCGTTGGGAATGCGCACCACATCTTCCAGGAAGTACAGAGCGAAATTGCGTACCAGATTCATTCCCAGCAACACGAACAGACGGGAGATCAGTAGCCACACGTATTCTGCGCGGAGTGTGCGAGGTCTGGTGATCCAAGAGGGTCTTGATGGGGCTTGGACAGCGGTTCCTCGCGGACGGCAAAGATGGTAATGAGCATCGTGATCAGTAAGAAGGCGCCTATCACACCAAGGGCCATGACGACCTGGCCCTGGGCCATGAAGTGGGCAGTGACTTTGGAGGTGACGACAATGCCCAGGATCTCCAGCAGTTGCTTGACCCCTGACGCCGCTCCCCGCCTGTCTTCCGGAACCAGGTCAGGAATCAAGCCTTGATATGGACCGTGCGCCACGTTTGAAGATAACTGCAGGAGCAGGTAGGCGCCCAGGAGTAGCCAGTAATTGCCAGCCAGCGCGATGCCCAGGAGCAACAGGAGGTCGAGGAGAGTGCCCACCAGGATGTAGGGACGGCGGCGACCCCAGCGGGATGTGGACCTGTCGCTGATAGCGCCTGCGGCGGGCTGAACGACTACGGCCAAGATCAGGCCCATGGAAGTCATGATACCCAGTGCGCTTCCCTTGAGGTGTGGTGGGGCCATCAGGGGTACAAGGACGGGCAGTACTATGGGGTGTATGCTGTTCCAGAGATACGACAGCGCAAACCAGTAGACATTGATAGAGAAGTAGTCTACGGCGCGCAGCTTTCTCACTTCTCGGTCTCCTTCCGCTCCTGGCGGGGGGCTCGAAAGACCCCGTGGTGAACAGAGCGCATTGTATCACAAGCATCTGATGGCAGCAACTGCCCACCAGGAGGGTGTTGAAAAACGGGTGTCAGGGACTGGCGCTGAAGGTTGAGATGGGG
>CAZBJW010000184.1:0-9241 GCA_964492135.1 uncultured Anaerolineales bacterium | reverse complement strand
TTCACCTGACAAAGGGTTTGATTGAACCATTGCTCCTCACAGGCGGCAACGAGGCTCGGTACATCGATTAGCTCTAGGAAGCCAAACTTCACGTCCAGGTTGATGCTGTAGTCAGCTTGTTCGTTCATGGTAGGCATCGCTCCCAGTCACGAGTGTTTGAATGCCAGTTGAGAGTTTGGCACGTCTGCTGCGCCACCTGACCGCGACCGGCGTGCAACGCTCGGACTGCAGGCGCGTGTCCGCAGACCAGGGCCTAACGCCGCTCCTTCGAGACCTCCGTGACCTCCAAGGTTTCGGGATCCAGGATCACACCGTACTCCTTCTCCGCCATCTCTACGGTGATGTAGCCGTTCCTCACGTCCTCCTGCACCGCCTCGATGGGCCGCTCGTAGGGGTTACCCCATCCACCACCGGTGGCGGTGACCAGCCGGGCCACGTCTCCCTTCTTGAGGTGCACGCGCGCTGACTTGCCGACGACCACAGGCTCACGCCCGTCGGTGAAGATGAACTTGGTGTAGTTCGGCGAACCCTCCTGCCCTCCCTCCATGGCCCAGGGCCTGAACTTGTGTCGGCCAAAGGTGCCGGTGTACCAGGCCTCGTCGCCCACGACGCGGTAGTCCCGCACCAGACCTCGACCGCCCCGTTGCCGTCCTGCCCCGCCTTCGCAGATGTCGAAGCCGTACTGATCCACCAGCACGCCGTAGCGAGTCTCGCACACCTCCACGGGGATGATGAAAGTCTCTCCATCCCCCACGCACACCAGCCCACCCTCGCCATCCTTGTCGTGTCCAGCCCCCCAGCCCCCAGCCTGGGGCTCGACCAGCAAGAACAGCTCGCCGGTATCGGGATGGTTGCCCGCCAGAACCACGCCGCACACACTCAAGAAGTGGCCCGCCGGCAGCCGGTCGGGTACGATGGGAGCCAGAGCTTTCCATACCAGGTCGCTCCCGTACATCGAGGTCTCCCAGTAGGTGGACACGGCGGCCGGCTTCTCGGCCGTGAAAATCGTCCCGTCGGGGCAGATGATCTTCAAGGGGCGGAAACATCCCTCGTTGGCCGGGTTGGAGGGATCGGTCAAGGCGATGAAGATGGAGCGCACCCCTGAATAGAGACCGCTGCGACTGCAATTGACCGGGCCAGGCACCTGGGAATGGGTGCCGGTGAAGTCGCAGATGAACTGGTCGTCGGTAATGGTGACCTTGACGCACACCTGGAAAGGCCCGTTGCCCACGCCATCGTCATCGATGTAGTCCACCGCTTCGTAAACACCTTTGGGCAACTTGGCTAACGCCTTGCGGGTCATCTCCTCGCCATAATCCAGTAGCGCCTCGATGCCGGCTTGCACCAGCTCCACGCCGTACCGGTCGCACATTTCCTGGAAACGCTTGGCACCCAGGCGTACGGAGGCGGCCTGGGCGTACATGTCACCCAGCGTCATCTCTGGTGTGCGCACGTTGGCGGCTATGAGGTCCACCAGGTTCTGGTCAATCTCACCTCCCTTGTAGAGCTTGATGCACGGGAAGTTGAGACCCTCCTGGTAGATCTCTGTGGAATCCGTCGTCCAGGAGCCAGCGGCCATGCCGCCTACCTCGGTCCAGTGGCCCTTGTTGGCCGAGAAACCCACAATCTCACCATCGTAGAAGATGGGCATGAACTGACCTACGTCGGACAGATGGGTGCCCCCACCGCCAAAGGGATCGTTCAGCAAGATGATATCGCCGGGTTCCAGACCGTCTAGACCGAACTTGTCCAGGATCGCCTCCACGCCAGAGGTCAGCGTACCCAGGAATAAGGTCACGCCGTTCCCTTGGGAGATGAGCTGGGCCTTGTTGTCCGTCAGGCCGCAGGCATAGTCCAGCACCTCGTAGATGATGGTGCTCATGCTGGTGCGCTGTGTGGCGACGAACATCTCGTCGCCGATGGCCACCAGCGCATCCTTGATGATCTCCATGGTGAAGGGATCAACTTTTGATTTTGCCATATTCTATTCCTTCCCGTGACTGCTCAGAGGAGCAGGAGTCTAGCGCCGGTCGAGTAGGAGCGAAGCGACGTATCGAGACCAAGCGGCTGAGCAGTCACTCCTCCTCGATGTGCAGGAAGCCATGCTCGTCCACACTCAATCTCTGCTCGGGGAAGACCACAGTGGTCGCGGCTGGTTCTTCGACGATCAACGGTCCAGAGAGCGTCGTCCCGACTGGCAGCAGGTCGCGCTCGTAGGTCGGGGCCGTCGTGAATCCCTCATCGAATATGACCTGACGATCCCCTTTGTATGCCCCCTCCAATGTGCGAGCCGCGTCTTTGTTGAGGCGAGTGATCTTTGGCTTTTTTACCCGGCCGAGGGCAGTCAGGTGGAAGTTGACCAGCTCAACGGGTGTTTCCAGGCGGAAAGTATAGGCGTGATCGTGTAGCTGATGAAAGCGCTCGTTGATCTCGGCCATCTCTTTCTGTGTCAGCTGGCCGCCGGGAATGGGCACCTTGACCGTGTGTTCCTGGCCCATGTAGCGCATGTCCGCGAAACGCTGGAAGACCATCTGATCTTTCTTCACCTTCTCCCCTGCGAGCTCTTCAGCTGCCTGCCTCTCCATCTCGGAGAAGATGCCGCCCAGTTCAGCCGGCTTGATGTGGTCGGTGCGGACTACCCTCGTGCGGATGTAGTCGTTGCGCAGGTCGGTCATCAACATGCCCCGCGCGGAGAATACGGCCGGCGCAGTGGGTACCACGATCCTCTTGACCCGCAACTCGCGCGCCAAAGCCGCCGCATGCATCGAGCCGCCGCCTCCGAAGGCCACCATGGTAAACTCCCGGGGGTCGTAGCCGCGCCGCACCGAGACCAGCTTCAGAGCATTGACCATATTCGCGTCAGCCAGGCGGATGACCCCCATAGCTGCCTCTTCAATGCTCATCTTGAAAGCCTCGGCTATCTCTTGCATGGACTGGCGAGCCTTGTCCACAGAGACCTCGATCTCACCGCCCAGGAAGTAGTCAGGGTTGATGCGCCCCACCACTAGGTTGGCATCAGTGACGGTCGGTTTCTCGCCTCCGGCATCGTAGCAGGCCGGGCCGGGCACGGCGCCCGCGCTGACCGGGCCCACACGCAAGGAGCCCGCCTTGTCTATCCACGCGATGGAGCCTCCGCCAGCACCAATCTCCACGATATCCACCGTGGGCACCTTGATGGGGTAGCCTTCCCAATCGCGCCGGTATTCGATCTTGTAGTCGGTGGTGATCCTGGGTATGCCGTTTTCCACCAGCGAACTCTTGACCGTGGTGCCGCCGATGTCCAGGGAGATGATGTTGGGCTCGCCTAGCAGATCCCCAATCACCGCCGCGCCGATGACGCCGGCCACCGGACCCGACTCGCAGGTTCTGATGGGTGCCTGGCGTGCCATCTCAAACGTGGCGATGCCGCCGTTGGACTGCATGATGTGACCCACCGGACCCATGCCCATCTCGCCCAGGTCCTTTTCCAAAGTGTTCAGATAATGAACGGCGATCGGTTGGACGTAGGCGTTCAGGACCGTCGTGTTGGTGCGCTCGTACTCCCGCCACTCCTGGCAGAGCTCGTGGGACAGGGTTACGGGAATATCGGGGACCAAATCCCGCAGAAGGGCGCCGCAGCGCGCTTCGTGATCCGGATTGGCGTAGGAGTGCAGGAAACAAACCGCGATAGCCTCCACACCCTCTTTCTTGAAGGACTCCACCGCCTGGCGGACGTCGTCCTCGTTCAGAGGCTCCAGTTGCTCGCCCTTGTAATTGACCCGTCCCCGGACTTCCAGCCGCAGATAGCGGGGCACGAAAGGCTCAGGCTTGGTGTAATACATGTTGTAGATGTCCGGTCGGTTCGCGCGGGTGATGGCCAGGACATCACGGAAGCCCTTGGTGGTGATGAGCCCGGTCTTGACGCCTTTGCGCTCCGTCAACGCATTGATGATGATCGTCGAGCCGTGGACGAAGAAGCTAGTGTCGGCCACGTTGATGCCGGACTTCTCCAGGGTGTCTTCCACACCGACAGCAAAGTTGTGGGGAGTGGTCGAAGCTTTGCTCATGCCCATCTCCCCTGTGGCCTCGTCCAGATAGATCAGGTCGGTGAACGTCCCGCCGATGTCACTTGCTACCCGCATCCAGGCCCCTCCTCTCAGAAGTCGATGACTGGTGCGGCCGCGCCCACCCGCCGCCGCTGGCAAGACATGCTTGGATGACCGAGGCCACCGCAGGCAAAGCGTGTTAGTTAAAAGCGCAAGGGTGGGCGTCGGCTGCAAGCGGCTGTTAGCCTGCTCCCCCGGCGGGCATTATGCACAACTAATGTGTTTGGTCTGCCAACCCCCACCAGAGGATGGTACCTCCTAACCCGGCGACGCTAGTTAGGATCACAATCACGTAACTGACAATCCCAAGATTTTCGCCTTGTGAATACAAGCCTGGTATAGACCAAGGGAAGTATTCTCCGTATCCAGCGATAGCAATGACCTGGGCCAGACCCATGGCCAGCACCACAGCACCGATCGGCGGCAGATAACCATGCCCCGCGCTCGCGAAGAAAGCTATCGGCGTCAAGAGCGCGATGGTTAGCATAGCCGTAACCGCCAATGTGACCGTGCCCTGCAACATGACTTGAAATGATGTCTGCGGAAGCGTAATCGCCGCCCCAACACCGAGACCGACGAAATACATCATGGCAGTCAACGCGGCTGACCACGACGCAACGATGACGAACTTGGCCAACACGATGGCGGATCGCGAGGTGGGCAATGCGAGAAGGTCTTTCACCGTGTGATCGGAATACTCGCGGCCGAATACCCAACTGGCGATGAAACCGAAAAGTACGACGCCGCCAATCCCATTCGCCAGGGAAAGAAAGCTAAGGTAGGACGGCCAATCCGCAACGCCCATTGTGATCTGCGCCTTGGCGCTGATCAGCCCGACACGACGCGCGAGTTCGGGATCCTTCAGGACGATCATAAAGAAACCGCCCACCAGCGGAACCAGCAGAAATCCAAGCGCAGTCAGCAAAGGCATTCTGGATCGGCGGGCTTTGAGCATCTCTACCCAGACCGCCTGAGTAATGTTATTCACTCTGCGTCTACTCTATCCATGCCGACGAGCCGCAGAAAGTAATGCTCAAGGTCTTCTTCTTCAACATTGAGCATTGTCAGGGCCTGACCCGCATTGACGAGTCGGGTCGCAATATCATCTGGTCGTTCGATTGCCGCATTGTCCTTGACCTCGATTGTGCCCTCCGATGTGATGTCGGCGGAGAATCCTTCACTGAGGAGCACAGAACGAGCGGCCTGACAATCTCGCGTGCGTACCACGAGCCGTCGTCGCCGATTGCGTTCGAGTTCATCAACGTCGAGTTCTTGAAGCAATCGCCCTTGATGAATAATGCCGATTCGTTTGGCAAGTCGTGACACTTCGCCCAAGATATGGCTCGACATGAAGACGGTGACACCTTGTTCCCGCGCCAGTTCGATGAGCAGGCTGCGTATCTCGACAATCCCAGCGGGGTCCAACCCTAATGCTGGCTCATCAAGCATGAGTAGTTCGGGGCCGTGTAGCAGCGCCTTGGCAACTCCTAGGCGCTGTGCATTGCCAAGCGATAACGTCCCAGCACGCCGATCAGCGTAAGCGGCCAGGCCCAGCCGTTCGATGACGCGATCAACAGCTTTCGGCTCGGTGCCAGGACGCAAACGACGCATTGCTTCTAGGTTCTCGCGCACGGAAAGCTCTGGATAAGCGTCCGCTGTCTCAACCAGGTATCCGACAGAATCCCACGGTTTCTTGTCGCCAAAGCGAATTCTTGTTCCCAGCACCCTTGCTTCGCCAGAGGTCGGTTTGACCATTCCAAGCAGCAGGCGAATGGTCGTTGTCTTGCCTGCGCCATTGAGACCGAGGAACACATAGATTTCACCCCGCGCGACACGCAAAGATAATCGGTCAACGGCTGTTACATCACCATAGCGCTTCACTAGATTACTGGTCTCGATGGCTGTGTTCATTTTGTCCTGAATAGTGGTGCCTAGTCCATTGATGGTCAGTGTCTTTGCGGGCTACCGTCAGGGTTGAGCCGCCGCTCCCTCCATTGCTAACCTCTTGCGCCAGGGGAGCGGCAAACAAGGCGGGTGTCCCCACCTCTTTCGCCACTACCTAAGAGTAGGGCAGCGCTCTTGGAAAAGGTTAGGCGGGCAGTTTCTCAGGTTTAGGGTATTTCAACAGCAAGGCCAAGCTGTAAATGCCGGTAGCAAACAGGATCCAATCCTCATAGACACCATATTTGGCAACTTGAACGAAGGGTGTAAACGGAATCGCGCAGAAGAGCAGCAGAATGTAGATTATCTTATCAACCTGCGGCAGAGCAGTTGTCAGCAGGAGCAAGCCAAGAGCTGTCGTTGGGCACGGAAAAGTGCCAGGCATGATGAGGCTGGTGAAGCTGTGTCCAAACGTAATGCCGAACAATGGGTAGCAGAACACCAACACCATCAGCACCAACGTAGCATACTTTCGCCATCCGACTGTGGGGGGAGAAAACTGCATCTTCTGCCTGAGCAGATCGACCGCAAACAGCGCCGATACAATGATGAACACAGAGCCGAACAAGTAGTTTGCGTAGCTGTCACCGGCCAAATCCTTGGCAAGCAGCAGATAAAACGCAACGCCATTCCAGGCAAATGCAATAGAGAGATACAGCTTTACGAAGAGGCTCTGGATTCTACCGGGTTTGAGAAGAAGCCATCCGACAAACAGAATTGCAGCAATGTAGAAGATGATCTGGACAGGCCTGATTCCAGCGCCGTAGGCTTCCATGATGCTCCAGAATTCTTCCCTGGATATCATTCTGCCCGCATCATCATCTTGCTCTGAGCATCAAATCTGATCTGTCTGTCCCACTTGTTCCTGATAGATCCCTGTTGCCATCCTGGTATTCGCGGAGAATCTCCGCTCGTGAAATGAGCGAAAGCCAGACCGGACCACGAAGTGGCGCTCTCTTCCTTACGTCTGGCGCATGCTGGCTAGTGACTATACGGCATTATTATCGCCTAATCTCTTCTATCGTGTCCCTCCCTATCCGCTTTTGCTGCGCTCATCCAGCCCATAGTAGCGGTTCGCCTGCTCCAGCGTGATATAGCCGTTCCTGAGGTCCTGTCTCACCAGCTCCAGGGGCCGCTCCATGGGGTCGCCCCAGCCCGCGCCCGTGCCCGTCATGACCTGGATGACGTCGTCCGTGTTCAGGGTCAAGCCGCTGGTCACCGCGTAGCGCTCGGTTTCACCATTGGCTCGCCTGATCAGTACGTGGTTGGGCGAACCCGGCTGGCCGCCCTCCAAGGGCCACGGCCGGACCTTGTCGCGGGTGTAGGCCACTGTCAGCCAGGCGTTATCGGACTTGATGCGATAGTCAATCCGCACACCCTTGCCCCCCCGATGGAAGCCAGCGCCGCCATCCTCGTCGTGGAAGCTGAGATAGTCCACCGTCACGCCGTAGCGTGCTTCGGCCACTTCGGCCGGGCAGTTATAGGTCTCGCCGTGCAGCGCGGAGAACTGGCCCGAGTTGCCGTCCGAGGTCGACGACCCGCCCCAGCCGCCCAGCTCTGGCTCAATCACTGCATAATCCCGGCCGGTATCGGGATGGATGCCGCCAAAGAGCGTGCCGCATACTGAGGCAAACCCGCCCGCGGGCAACCGTTCTGGCATGTGGGGGGCCAGGCAGCGCCAGATCAAATCGTGCAACCTGATGGTAATCTCATAATAGATGCCCTGAGCGGCCGGGTAGAGCGGATCAAAGACGCTCCCGTGGCGCGTCAGGACTTTCAACGGACGGAAGGTGCCACCGTTGCTCAGCCTATCCGGCGAGACGATGCCCTTGAAGGCGATCTGGCACGCCACAGTCGCTTCGTCCCGGCTCATGTTGAAGGGGCCCTTGTCTTGATTTGGATTGTCCCGAAGATCGACGATGAACTCATCGTCAGTAATCTCAACGGTGACCTTGTAATCCGGTCCCTGGTCTTGTTCTTCGACCAGGGAGTACTTGCCCTTGGGCAGGCGCCGCAGGTCGGCCAGGGCGACCCGCTCCCCATGGTCCAGGTACTCTTCTACAGCATGTAGGAAAACATCCGTCCCGTACTTGTTCACGATCTCCAGGACGCGGCGCTCGCCGACCCGGACCGAAGCCACTTGAGCCCACATATCGCCCGTCAGGAAGTCCGGCATGCGGCAGTTCGCGGTAAGGATCTCAAACACGGACCGAATGGGCTGCCCCCGGGAAAAGAGCTTGATCGCAGCGAGGATCAATCCCTCCTGAAAAATCTCCGTCGCGTCGGTTGACATGCTGCCGGGCACCATGCCGCCCACATCATTCCAGTGGGCGATATTGGCCGTCCAGGCCACGATCTCGTCGCCTGCAAAGACTGGAATGACGAGCACCACGTCGTTCAGGTGCGTCACCCCGCCGCTGTATGGGTCATTGGTGATGAAGATATCGCCCTTCTCGATGTCGCCCGGCTGGTCGAACTTTTCCACCACCCGCTTGACGGCTTTGTCCAGTACACCGACAAAGGCCGGAATGCCGGCCCCGGAACCGGCCAGTTCGCCGTTCTTGTCTGTGATGCCCGTGCCCATGTCGAGCACTTCGTAGATGATCGCGCTCATGGCCGTGCGGCGCAGAGCGGCGAACATCTCATCTGTAGCGGCCTGTAGCGAGCTCTGGATGATTTCAAGCGTAATGGGATCATACTTCTCGTTCATGGGGAATCCTCCTCATCGGGCAGTGCGGATCTGATAGTCGCCATAATCATCCACGTGACACGGCAGGCCGGGCGGGATGACGGTCGTGGCACCGTACTCTTCGATGATGGCCGGACCGGCGAAATCCATGCCTGGTTCCAGCGCATCGCCATCGTAGATCGTCGCCAGATGAATGCCAGCTTCAACGTAGTCCACTTCCCGCTCTTCTTTGACCGCATCCTGAAGCTTACGCGCCGTCGTGGGGAGTTTTTCTGGCTTGAGCTTGTCCACCTCGGCAATGGCGACCAGGTGATAAGCGACCAGTTCTACCGGGGCGTCCAGCGTGTAGGTGTATTCGCGCTCATAGTCCGTGTCGAAGCGCTCGCGGATGGCCTCGATCTGCGCCGCCGTGATGTTGCCATCGGGCAGGACAATCTCCACAGAATGCTCCTGGTTCTGGTAGCGGCACCGACCATAACGCAGGAAATGGACGCGTGCTGGGTCAATGTCCTCCGCGGCGTACTCC
>CAZBJW010000183.1:0-9284 GCA_964492135.1 uncultured Anaerolineales bacterium | reverse complement strand
GCCTTTGGCTCGGCGCATAGTCTGGATGATGCGACCCGGCAGAGCGCCGATGTACGTGCGGCGATGTCCTCTGATCTCCGCCTCATCGCGTATGCCTCCCAGGCTGACCCGCACAAAGTTCCTACCCAGGGCTTTGGCTATGGATCTGCCCAGAGAAGTCTTGCCCGTACCGGGCGGGCCGACGAAGCAGAGAATGGGGCTTCGCATCTTCTCGCCAGCTAATTGCCGCACCGCTATGTATTCCAGGATGCGCTCCTTGGCTTTCGGGAGGCCGTAGTGCTCTTCATCCAAGAGCTTGGCTACCTCCGATACGTCCGAATTGTCCTCCGTCTCTTCAACCCACGGCAGCTCGATCAACCAGTCCAGATACGTCCGGATGACACCGGTCTCTGGAGACATGGGAGCCATGACATCCAAGCGCTCCAACTCCTTCTCCGCCTTCTCCGTCACCTCATCGGGCATCTGAGCCGCAGCTATCTTCTCCCGAAGCTCGGTTTTCTCCTGCGCGAGTGGATCCATCTCGCCCAGTTCGGTCTGGATGACCTTCATCTGTTCGCGCAGTACGAACTCCCGCTGGCTCTTGTCAACCTCCTCTTGCACCTGAGAATGAATCTGATCTTCAAGTTCGAGGACATCCAGCTCCTTGGCCAACAAGACGCTCAGCTTTTGCAGGCGGAGAACGGGGTCCAGAGTTTCTAGAATCTCCTGCCTCTCACTCAGATCCAGGTTGAGATGCGCCGCTATGACATCAGCCAGCCACCCTGGGTCCTCGGCGTTCATGGCGCTGACAAAGGCGTCCTCGGGAAGGGTGCGACTCAGCTGCACGCATTTCTCGAAGAGAGCCAGGGCTGCCCGCATCAGAGCCTCGGTGAGGGGCTGTGACTCAACAGACTCGGAGATGGTCATGGCCCTCACTCGGAAGAAGCTCCGCGCCTGCGTGTACTCAAGTATCTTTGCTCGCTGCAGGCCCTCAACCAGAATGCTAGTCGTCCCATCGGGCATGCGCAGCATACGGGCAATGGACGCCAGGGTGCCGACGTTGTATAGATCCTCGGGCGTCGGCTCTCGGATCTCGGGCTCTTTCTGGGTGACGATAACGATGTGGTTATCAGCTTCCAACGCCTCGTCTACGGCCCTGAGGGAGCGATCCCGGCCCACGAAGAGGGGAATCATCATGTGAGGGAACACCACTGAGTCTCGCACGGGCAAGAGTGGGTATTCGACGACGTCGACTTCTTCTTCAGACACTTTGACTTGATCGTGCTCCATGCCTGGCCCTCAAAATCGAAGCTGATCCATGCAACATATTATACCACACTGTTTTGACACTTTTCAAGCAACTGTCGAAGAGGTTCGTGAAAAACGCTGTCAGACGCACGTACGCCGTCGCTACGGCCGCCCCGGCCCCGCGTCCTTCGACAGGGGTGTCGGTAGGTAGGCCCCCGCATCCTGAGTAGGCTCCGCAGGAGCCGTATCGAAGGACGCGGGGGCGCTCAGGGTGCCCACGTGGTCAGGCTGCGCCCTACTCAGGGCTACCCTTGGACAACCTCAGGCCACCGCTCAGGATGCATTTAGCGGCGGATCTCACGTCGCTTTTCCACAGCCTGTGTAGAAGAGGTCACGATGCCCGGACCGGCTGATGTCCAAAGCTCTTGACAAACGCATGGCGCTAGCATATGCTTCCCGCGGGAGGCGAGGGCTGGTGGGCACTCTGTACATCGTGGGCACGCCCATAGGAAACCTGGAGGACATCACTCTGCGCGCCCTGCGCATCGTGGGGCAGGTGGGACTCGTGGCCGCGGAAGACACCCGAGCCACTGGCAAGCTCTTGACCCACTACGAGATCAAGACCCCTCTGACCAGCTACTGGGAAGGGAATAAGCTAGCCAAGCTGCAGTTTATCCTGGACACACTTGGGCAGACTGACGTGGCTCTGGTCTCCAAGGCTGGAATGCCGGGGATTGCCGACCCGGGGTACGAACTGATCCAGGCTGTAATAGAGCGGGGCATCAACGTGGTGGCCGTTCCCGGCCCCTCCGCTATCACTACCGCACTGGCAGTGTCCGGCTTGCCCACCGATAGCTTCCTCTATCTAGGCTTTCTGCCTCGGAAGAGGGGCCAGCGGGAGCGTGTACTCTCATCCATGGTGGGCGAACAGCGCACCATAGTGGCCTTTGAGGCGCCTCACCGCCTACTGGGTGCTTTGGAGGACATCAGGGGGAAATGGGGAGATCGGCGCGTGGCGGTCACCAGGGAGCTGACTAAGCTCTACGAGGAAGTGGTGCGAGGGCCCGTCAGCGAGGTGATCCGGCATTTTGAGGAGTTTCCTCCCCGGGGTGAGTTCACCTTGATCATCCATGGGGCGGCGGAAGCAAGCTGGGAAGACCAGGTGGTCAGTGAAGCGCTGGTGAGACTCAAAGACGAGGGAATCTCGGGAAGGCAGGCGGTCAAAGAGGTGGCAGAGCTGGCCCGCCGCCCTCGAAAAGAGGTGTATCGAATCTGGCTAAGCATGGAGGATACATGAGCAAGGTCAATCTCGACGACATTTCGTGCCTGCAGAGCATAGACCAGGCTAACATGCTGGCGCGCATCGCGGACCTGCCTTTGCAGTGCAGGGAAGCCAAGGCCCTGGCCGAGGAATGCTCGCTGCCCTTGGAGTATAGCCTGGTGGATGCGGTAGTGATTCTAGGCATTGGTGGCTCCGCGATCGCCGGCGACCTGGTGAGGACTCTGGTGAGGAGTGAGTGTCCGATACCGATCTTCCTCAACCGAGACTACGATATCCCAGCCTTTGTCGACAACCGCACGCTGGTGATTGCCTCCAGCTATTCTGGCGACACAGAGGAGACCTTGACCGCCTTCGACGAGGCGTTGGACCGAGGGGCCTGGCCTCTGGCTATCACCATGGGTGGCAAGCTGGCCAAGATTTGCAGAGAGCAGAACCTCCCTCTCATTGCCTACGAGTATCAATCGCAGCCGCGCGCAGCCCTGGGCTACTCCTTCGTACTGCTCCTGATGATCCTACAACAGTTGAAGTTCATCGTCGACAAGTCGGGGCAACTGGACGAGGCCATCTCCCTCATGGAGCGCCTGCAGTCACGGATAGGCGTGGATGTTCCGGAGCACAGCAATCCGGCCAAACAACTGGCGCGCAAACTGCAGGGACGACTGCCTGTAGCCTATGGCGCCGAGCACCTGTCAGAGGTCGCACGGCGCTGGAAGTGCCAGTTCAACGAAAACAGCAAGGGGTGGGCGTTCTGGGAAGTGCTGCCTGAGCTGAACCACAATGCCGTAGTCGGCTATGAGTTTCCCCCGGACTTGGCGAAGGAGATATGCGTGCTCGTGTTATCCTCCGAACTGTACCGGCCCCGACACCAGACGCGCCTGGAAGTCACCAGAGAGATCCTGGAACAGAAAGGCGTCGACCATGAAGTCATCCGGATTGAAGGGGAGAGCCTCTTGGCGCAGGCACTATGGGCAATCCACTTGGGCGACTACGTCAGCTACTACCTAGCTGCGGTCAGGGACGTCGACCCGACACCCGTGAGCGCCATTGCCTATCTCAAGGAAAGGCTGGCCCAGGTTTCGTAGGTTGAATGCCTGGCCGGCGGGGAGTCGTATCGGTGACGGCTGAGAGACCGGCTAGCGAGATCGAGGTCGTGCGGTCGGTCCCCTATTTCGCCCATCTCGACGAGACCGCCTTGAAGGCCGTAGCTCAAGGCGCCATAAGCCGCCAATACGGCGCGGGTGAGATCATCTTCCTGGAGGGTGATCCGTGTGCGGGGCTGTGCATCGTCGAGAAGGGACGGGTCAAATTGTACAAGGTCTCCCCAGAAGGGCGTGAGCAGGTGGTGAAGTGGCTTGGCCCTGGCGAGTTCTTCAACGAAGTGGCAGTTCTCGATGGGGGTCCCAATCCTGTAAGCGCTATGGCCGTTCTGAAATCAACCCTTCGGGTTATTGGCAGAGATACCATGCTGGATCTCCTGACGCGTCACCCGGCCATCGCGGTAGGCGTCATCGAGCATCTGGCGGCCCGGGCTCGTCACCTCCTTTCGTTGGTGGAAGATCTGTCACTGCGCTCCGTAAGCTCCCGCGTGGCCAAGCTACTGGTGAGCGAAGCGGCAGCAAGTGATCGGGCGCGGCGTCAGTTGACCCAGCAGCAGATGGCTGCTCAACTGGGCACTGTACGAGAGATGGTGAGCCGGGCACTCCACAGCTTCGAAGAGGAGAGACTGATCCGCTTCGACCGACACCGCATCGTCATCCTGGATCGGGAAGGACTGGAGAGGAAGGCGATGATGTAGGCCCCACCTATCGATGAGACTTTTGTCACAGACAGGCGGTCTTCCTTCTGATACGATAAAGGCGTAAAAGGTTGATCGCCTATTGTTTTCGGAGGGATCATGGGCACGCAGGACAAGATTATGCCAGTAATAGACCTGGAACGTTGTACGGGATGTGGCGATTGCGTAACTGCGTGTCCGGAAGGGGCCTTGGAGTTGATCGATGGCAAACCGGTGCTGCTGAACGCAGACGCTTGCTTGTATGAGGGCGTGTGTGAGGACATGTGCCCCGAAGGTGCCATCGGACGGCCCTTTGTAGTGGTTTTCGACGCTTGAGCACGTACATGGAGAGCTAGCAAGAATCGATAGTTGGGAGGTGTGATCATGAACCAGGTCGACACGTTGACGGAGCTGCTACAACGGCTGAGTGCTGGCGAGGATCCAGCAAACTTGAGACAGGAGGCACGGAGGTTCCTGGCTTCTATTGATCCCCAAGACCTGTCTCTGGCCGAGCAGAAGCTGATGGAAGCGGGGCTTGCGCCCGAGGACCTGCAACATCTCTGTTCTACGCACCTGGAAATGCTTCGAGAGGAAGCCCTTAGAGGAACAGCAGACCTCGAGAACGGGCACGTCATCTCCACCATGATGCGAGAACACGAGAAGATCCTGGGGTTTCTGAACGAGCTGCAAGGTATCAATGAAGCCGTGCAGAACGCGGAAGGCTACGACGATGCGCACGAAGAACTGGATGGATTGAGGTCCGTTGCGGAGCATCTGGTGGGTGCTGAGCCGCACCACCAGCGAGAGGAAGAGGTCCTCTTCCCCAGGCTGGAGGAAAGGGGCGTGTTCGGCCCGCCCCAGATCATGCGCATGGAGCACGTGGAGTTGAGGAGACGGAAAGAGGAGCTGATGGAGCTCGCGGAGAGCGGCGAGACTATGAACTTCGAGACCTTCAAGAGAAGGCTCGACGCCGCGGTCCGGTTCCTCGTGCCTATGCTGCGGGACCACATTTTCAAGGAAGACAACATCCTGTACCCGACCGCTCTACAGGTCATCACGGATGGGGAGGAGTGGCGCGACATAGCCGTGGAGTGTGACAGGATAGGCCATTGTTGCTTCACCCCGGAGGCCGAGGCGACTCCATCCCCCGTGCTCGACTGAGGCTGTATGAGACGTCAGAGCAAGATGAACCTGTCACGTGCGTACGGATTAGTAACGGAGGCATCGATGGTTGTACGCCAGATGGTTGAGATCGACGAAGAGTTGTGTAATGGTTGCGGTCTGTGTGTCATACCCTGCGCTGAGGGAGCCATCGAGCTTGTGGATGGCAAGGCGCGAGTGCTGGACGAGGAACTGTGCGATGGCGCGGGCTTCTGCCTCGGTGTTTGCGCCACCGGAGCGCTGAGCATCATCGAGCGGGAAACGGTGCCCTTCAGTGAAGAGGCTGTAGACGAGCGCCAGCGTGACCGGGTCCAGCAGTACATCGCGCAAACGTGCTTTCACTGCGGAAGTTCGGAAGACAAAGCAGTATTGCTTCCCTGTCGGAAGGAGGGCCAGAGCCTGTGGGTCTGCACGCGCTGCTTGCCCGTGCTGATTCACGGCTAGCAGGAGGACAAAATGTCCCTTTTCAGAGGATGTCCAGGAGCGATCAACATCAGCGAAGCGAAGCCAGAAGATATCGAGTGCCCTGAGTGCGGACACGACGTGGAGATTTGGTCGGACGAAGTGACCGCGCAATGCTCCAACTGTGGAGCGGAGGTCACCCGCCACCAAGGGCCTTCGTGCATCGACTGGTGCTCCTTCGCGGAGCAGTGCATCGGCACCGACAAGTATCGGCGGTTGAAGAACGGCGGGAGGACCAAGGAGCAGGCTTGATGAGCCACATCTCCCTCTGGGATTCGCTGAGCATGGACTACGACCGCTTCGTGAATTGGGAGGACCGCCTGGCCCGCGAGATGCCATTCTTGGACGGCTTCCTCTCCCAACGGGAGGCCCAGCGTGTGCTGGATGTGGCTTGCGGCACAGGGCACCATGCTATCGCCCTGGCCGAACGAGGGTATGAGGTGTTGGGAGTTGACGTCAGCGAGGGCATGATCGCCAAGGCTCGCGCAAACGCCTGGGCTGGGGCGTCCGCTGCCAGTTTCGAGCCAGCGGGGTTCAAGGAGCTACAGGACGTAATGACGGAGCCTTACGACGCAGCGCTCTGTCTGGGCAACTCCCTTTCCAGCCTGGTGACTGAGGCAGAGTTGCGCAGCGCCTTGACTGGAATGGGCGAGGTGTTGGTGTCCCATGGTACGCTCATCGTTCAGAATCTGAACTATGACCGTGTGTGGCCTAGGCGTCAGCGGTTCATGCCCCTGGAGAGCCACAGCGATGGTGATGAGGAGTGGCTTTTCTTCCGCTTTGTGGATTTCCATGGGGAAACGCTAACTTTCAACATGGTCGTGTTGCATAGGCGAGACGGAACATGGAACTACAGAGCCGAGGCCACCGATCTACGACCTATCTTCAGGGACGATCTGGCGCGATTGCTGGAGGACGTTGGTTTCGCCAGCATGCAGTTCTTCGGAGACTACGATCACAACCCTTACGATGAGCAAGAAAGCAGCGACCTGATCGTCGTTGCACGAAAGGGATGACTATGTACGAGGCCTTCACAGCACGGACGAGGCGCGTCCAGGGATTGATGGATGAACAGCAAGTGGATGCTCTCCTCGTCCTCAGTTCGGAAGACTACTTCTACTTCACAGGGGACACGAGGAGGCAACCGAGAGTCCTGATCCCTCGAAAGGGGGAGCCCACGCTTTTCGTCTTTGCCAGCGAGATCCAGGAGGCCGGGACACAGACGTGGATCAGCGATATCCGCGGTTATCGAGGTCTGCACGAGATGATGTTGGGCATCATCTCCATTCTCAAGGAAATGGGTCTAGAGAAGCCCAAGGTCGCATTGGAGATGGAATTCGCCACGCCATACTTCCTAGTGGAAAGGTTCAAGACCGCCAATCCAACGGCGGAGGTCGTGGACGCCAAGTCCCTGGTATCACCACTCCGCAGGACGAAGGACGCTGAGGAGGTGGAGCAGATCCAGCGAGCCGCCGAGTTGGCCGATCTGGGAATCCAGACGGCTACAGAGATCATACGTGCAGGGATGACAGAGCTGGAGGTGGCCACGGAGGTAGAGTACGCCCTGCGGAAGAACGGAGCCGACAGGCTGGCCTTTCCCATGTTTGTCAACTCCGGCCATCGGTCTCTCTGGCTGCACGGCACGGCTACCAGGAAACCCATCGAGCAAGGTGATCTTATTGTCGTGGACATAGGTCCCGTGCACATGGGGTATTGCGCGGAGATCTGCCGCACGTTCTCCGTCGGTGAGCCTTCAGATGAGGCTCGGCATCTGTATAGTCTCTATTGGCAGATGCAACGGGTGGCGCTGGAACAGGCGCGGCCTGCGGTGGCCACCCACCACATCGAGGCGAAAATCGAGGAAGTGCTCAAGGGCGATGGCTACGAGGAGTACTTCATTCGCGGGTATCTTCACGGCATCGGCCTGGCCTTCGAAGAGACGCCCTTTCCCACCATCTTCCCAGAGGACGTGCTGCTGCCCCTGGAGGAGGGAATGACCCTGGCCTTCGGCCATCCCATCCTGTCGGTACCGGGGATTGGTGGTGTGCGCGTCGAGGACACCGTACTCTTGGAGGAAAGCGGCGCCACCTGGCTGACTCGCTCGCCCCGTGATGAGATCATTGTTGTCTGAGGCAGGAGGTCCAGAGAGTATGGCACAGGCAAGACAGAGCTTCTCCATCGCCAGGCCAAGGGCTGAGGTATATCAGTTTCTGTCCGATCCCGGAGCGCTGGGAGGCTGTCTGTCCTTCGTAGCGGAGACGGAGCACGACGGAGGATGGACCTGGCTGGTGAAGAGCCCCATGTCCACCATCACCAGCACGCCGTCCCTGGCACCGGAGTTCGAGGCTGATACCAGCGGCAGCATAACCTGGGAGGGCACGGGAAACCATCTGGAAAGACGAGGCGAGATCCTTCTCCGAGACGCTCGGAATGGGGAAACGGAGGTTGACTTCACCCTGGAGATGCGGGGTGTGGGACCCATGTCCGTAGTAATCGAGCCCATGGCCTCAGTACAAATCGGCAATCAGATCGACTACTTCGCCCAATGCCTGCGGGGGAAGTTGGCATAGATCTCGGTGAGCAAATGTCGGCGAATGTTCTGCCACGTCGGGCTGCGCCGGGAGGGGAGTGGTCGCATGGGGGGCATGAGGAGGTAAGCGAGATGTCAGACAGAGAGCAGCAAGTATGGGAGCGGCTGAAGGAGGTGCGCGACCCCGAATTCGGCAAATCTATCATGGAGCGAGAGCTGGTCGATGAGGTGATGGTTAGCGGCGACACGGCTCAGATCCGATACCACCTCACGGTCCCCTTCTGCCCCAAGCCTTTCGCCCTGCACATCGGACGAGAGATCAGGGAAAAGGCCCTTCAAGTGGACGGCATCAACGAGGTCGAAGTCATCGTGCGGGACCACCAGCAGGCCGAGGGAATAAACGAGGAACTGCAAGTCTGAGGATAGGGGAGGTGCCGGGGCTGCCCTCTCGCCGTCGCTGCGCATACCCGCGGAAGACAAACGGAGGCTGCCGATTGGACAGAAGGAAGAAGGACCAACTCATCTTGGAACAGTTTGTGGGCCTTTACTGCGGCGGCAAACACCACGCATCTAACGGGGAGTTGTGTGCGGATTGCCGAGATCTCCTCAACTACGCAATGCAGCGCCTCGAACGTTGCCCACAGGACCCCAAGCCGGCCTGCAAGCACTGTGAGATCCACTGCTACAAGCCCACGTACCGCGAAAAGGTCCGGGAGGTGATGCGCTACTCAGGCAAGCGACTGATCCTGCAGGGGCGGCTCGATTTGTTGTGGCATTATCTGTCTTGAGATCAACTCGAGCGAGACTATGGCATTTTCCACAGCACAGACGGGAGCACAAGAAGAACC
>CAZBJW010000182.1:0-9285 GCA_964492135.1 uncultured Anaerolineales bacterium | reverse complement strand
GTTTACGAGCAGGATCATGGCCCTCCTTGTCCGCCCGGCAGGGGGCCTGAAGCCCATCTTCTTGCGCCCGACCGAGCTGTTTTTCACCTATTTCAGGGTGGCATTGCTCGGCGGCCTGATCCTGGCCCTACCCTATCTGATATTTCAGATCCTCGCTTTCGTCGCACCGGCCATGGAGAACCCAAAAGAGAAAAGGTACTTCAGAGACCTCGTCTTCTTTGGCGCCCTTCCCGGCACTTTCTTCTTCATCATAGGCGTGGCCTTCTGCTATCTCTTGATGCTCCCCTTTGCCTTACGATACTTGAGCAGCTTTGGCAGTGACATTGCCGAGCCGCAGTGGACCATTGCAGCCTACATATCTTTTGTGCTGACTTTCCTTGTGGGGGTGGGCGTGGTCTTTGAAACGCCCCTTGTCATGTTCGTGGTCGCCAGGTTGGGCCTGATGAGCGCCCGACAGTACCTGTCCTACTGGCGGTACGCAGTTGTACTCATATGCGTGGTCGCGGCAGTCGTCACGCCCACTCCCGACCCTTTCAACATGGCGATAGTGGCCACGCCACTTCTGCTGTTATACGGACTTGGAATCGCCCTGGCCAGGTTCGCCTGAGACGATGCCCCATTCACAAGCCCTGGGAAACTCGCGCCGCGTTCGCACTTCATGAGGAGGACCTACAATGCTCAGAGACAGAGTGATTGTCATGGGGGCAGCGGGCCGTGACTTCCACAATTTCAATGTCTATTTCCGAGACAACGATGCCTACGAAGTTGTGGCCTTCACTGCCACGCAAATCCCCGACATAGCCGGTAGAATCTATCCACCAGAACTGGCCGGCAGGAGTTACCCCCAAGGTATCCCCATCTACGCTGAGACGGAACTGACGAGCCTCCTCAAGGAATTGAAGGCGAGCCAGGTGATTTTCGCCTACAGCGATGTCTCACATCAATACGTTATGAATAAGGCTTCGGAGATAATGGCCGCAGGGGCCGATTTTAGGCTGCTCGGGCCGAAAGCGACTATGCTCAAATCCAAGCTGCCCGTCGTCAGCGTCTGCGCTGTTCGGACTGGAGCAGGCAAGAGCCAAACCTCCCGCCGCATATTCGACATTCTGCAAGAGATGGGCAAGAGAGTAGTAGTAGTCCGCCACCCCATGCCTTACGGAACGCTGGCTGAGCAGATCTGCCAACGCTTCTCATCTTATGAGGATCTGGACCGCTACGAGACGACGATAGAGGAGAGAGAGGAATACGAGCCTCACATAGACAGGGGAGGCGTGGTATATGCGGGCGTGGACTATGAGGTAATCCTGCGCAGGGCGGAGGAGGAAGCGGACATCATATTGTGGGACGGCGGAAACAACGACCTGCCCTTCTACAAACCTAGCCTTCACGTTGTGGTGGCCGATCCTCACCGGGCCGGACATGAGATGACCTACTACCCTGGCGAAGCCAACACTCGCATGGCCGACGTGGTGATCATCAACAAGGTCGATACTGCCAGTTTCGCGGATGTCAACACGGTTCGCCGTAACGTGGAGAAGCTGAACTCGCGCGCGCTCATCATTGAAGCGGCCTCGCCAATCTTCGTTGAGGATCCAGCTGCTATCCGAGGCAAGAGTGTCCTGGTGGTGGAGGATGGTCCGACCCTCACCCATGGCGGGATGAGCTATGGAGCCGGGACTGTGGCGGCCAAGAGGCTGGGCGCGGCTGACATCGTTGATCCGCGTCCCTACGCTGTCGGCTCGGTCCTGGATACCTTCACCAAGTACCCCGCCATAGGCTCTCTCCTTCCCGCGATGGGGTATACGCAAGAGCAGACCAGAGAACTGGAGCAGACCATCAACGCGACTCCTTGTGAGTTGGTCATCATTGCCACCCCCATCGACCTGCGCCGAGTGGTGAGTATCGACAAACCATCCCAGCGGGTCCGGTATGAACTCCAAGAGATCGGCCAGCCCACCCTTGCCGACGTGCTGAAGGAGACGTTCGCGTAGGCGCCAAGAAATGCATCCCAGACCGTTGGAGCTGACGAGATACCGCATACGTGTCACCCGCCTGTGTCGTGGCACTTGAGACGTTGGCAGAACAGCAAGCCTAGCTAATTCAGTGCGCGCGCGTTGGTCCTAGAACCAAGCTGAGGAGGATTGTCACATGCGAGAAGTGGCCATCGTGGGTGCTGGATACTCTGGATTCCGATCCATCACTCCTGACTTGTCGTACAAGGAACTAATGTATGAAGCGGCGGCAAAGGCTTACGAGGACGCTGGCGTCGATCCTCGAAGTGACGTGGAGAGCTTCGTGAGCGTGGCTGAGGACTTTAATGAGGGGACGAGCATCTTCGACGAATACGTCCCCGATCAAATTGGTGGAGTCTTGAAGCCGGTGCACACCATCGCGGGGGACGGTATTCATGGCCTGATCGCGGCGTATATGCAAGTCCTGACAGGGGCCATGGACGTCGTAATGGTTGAGGCCCATAGCAAAGCATCCAACGTGCTCACGCTGACCGATGTCGTCGCTTACGCGATAGAGCCCATCTACAACAGGCCTCTCGGTGCCAACCCGCTTTTCATCGCAGGCCTGGAGATGAACCGCTACCTTCACAGCACCGGGACCACGGAGGAACAATGCGCTCAGGTCGTAGTCAAAAACCGAAGCAACGGCTTCCTCAACCCTTCAGCAGCGTATGGGGCCAGGCTGAGCATAGATACGATCATGGAGTCAGAGCCTGTCTCCTATCCTCTCAAGAGGCTTGAGGTCAGTTCCCACGCCGATGGTGCCATTGTGATGGTACTCGCATCAGGCGATGTGGCGGAGAAGCTGACGGGTCTGCCCATCTGGATCAGAGGGGTCGGCTGGTGCAACGAGACACCATCACTGGAGACAAGGGATTGGGAAAGCGCCACGTACGCCCGCAAGTCAGGGGAGATGGCCTATCGCGTGGCCGGCATCCGCAACCCTCGCATGGAGATTGACTTCGCGGAGATAGATGATACCTTTGCCTACAAAGAACTGCAGCACATGGAGTCCCTGCAGCTTTGTCGCGACGGTGAAGCTGGCACTCTGGTTGAAGAAGGGGCGACGGAGTTGGATGGAGAAATGCCGATCAACCCCTCCGGGGGAAGTTTGGGGCTGGGCCACCTTCTGGACGCTTCAGGTCTGGCGAGCGTCCTGGAAGTAGTGCTCCAACTGAGGGGAGAAGCCGGCGAGCGACAACTGGAAGATGTGGACACCGGCCTCGCTTTTGGCTGGCGAAGCATCCCTACCACCAGTGGTGCAGCAGTAGTTCTCAGCATGTGAGCAATGCCGTCGAACTCTCATCGGGGCATAAGCCAGCGATGGAGGCTTGGTAAGGAGGTTGGGAATGGCTATGAGAAAGGTCGCGGTCGTAGGAGCCGGGATGACCAAGTTCATGCGGAGGGCACAGGAGACTGGAAGGGAATTGGCCTTTCAGGCTAGCAGAATGGCTCTCGACTCCTGCGAGATGACTCTCGATGACATAGGTGCCGTGGCCTTGGGGACAGCGCCTGACGCTTTTGATGGCCTGCACATGAAAGGAGAGTACCTGAGTGACGGGGCCGGTGCGTGGAACAAACCTTATATGCGATGCTACGTGGGCGGCGGGACCGGCGTCTTTGCAGCCATTCAGGGCTGGTATCATATAGCCTCAGGTCTGTTCGATACCTGCCTTGTAGTGTGTGAAGAGAAAATGTCCAGTTGTAGGCCTCACCCGCAAGGAGCTTTTCTCACTATCTTCGATCACACAACTGAGCGGCCCCTGAAGCCCAACCTGGTCTGGATCTTCGCCCTGGAGATGAATCGCTACATGACGGTGCACGGCATAGAGAAGAAGGATATCGCCCGCGTGGCGGTCAAGAACAAGCGCAATGCCCTCGATCACCCTTGTGCTCAACTCGCTGCCGATATCTCAGTGGAGGACGTCTTGAACTCCGAAGTCCTGGCTTGGCCCGTCCAGAGACTCGACATCAGTCCCACCAGCGACGGCGCAGTGGCGATTGTCATGGCAGCCGAGCACGTGGCTAAGCGAATCACCGACAATCCGGTGTGGGTCCGGGGCGTGGGTTGGTCGCTCGATACCGCCTACTGGACCAACCGGGACCTGTACTATCCCAAGTACGTAGAGTACGCCGCCCGCATGGCTTACGACATGGCGGGCATCAAGGAGCCCCGGAAAGAGATCCACGTCGTGGAGCCGTACGACCCCTTCGACTACAAAGAACTCCACCATCTGGAAGGTCTTCTCCTGGCCGACAAAGGGGATGCTCCGCGTCTTACCGCCGAGGGTGTCACCGCACGCGATGGCAATATGCCGGTGTGCCCCTCGGGTGGCATGCTGGGAGTGGGGAATCCCATAGCAGCGGCTGGGCTGATGAAGATCTCAGAGATATTCTGGCAGTTGCGCGGAGAAGCGGGCAAGAGACAGGTCCCTGGCCAGCCCAGGACAGGCCTGGCCCAGTCGTGGGGCGACCTGATGCAGGTCGGTTGTGTGGTGATCTTGGGGGTCTAGAGACCTACTACCCGCTGACGGACTAGACCGCAGGAGGTTAAACAAATGAGTGCCAACATAGAGGAGTTCCCGGGTACGCCTCTCAGGCAGGCTGACCTGGACGAGGGCAAGGTTCTTGTCACCCATTGGAAGCCGAGACTGGAATACGGGTGGGATGCCGGAGTGGCCATCAGCCGCTACCTGACCGAGCTAAGGAATGGGCACATCATCGGCATCAGATGCAAGCGCTGTCGGCGTACCGTTGTACCCCCTAGAGTAGTCTGTGAGTGGTGCTGGGAGCCGATGGACGATTGGGTGTATCTGCAGGACACTGGTACCGTCAACACCTTCTCTGTCTGCTACATACGCTGGGACGCCACCAGAGCGAAAGAGCCGCAGATCCCAGCGGTCATAGAGATAGATGGTGCTTCCGAAGGCGTTGGCATTCTGCACCTGCTTGACGAGGTCGATCCTGAGGACGTTTCAATCGGTATGAGGGTACGAGCGGTATGGAAGCCAGCTGAAGAACGCACGGGCTCCATCACGGATATCAGATATTTCAAACCACTGTGAGCGAGGGAGTGGTTCGCATGAGTTACTGGCCATGCCCGTCGCAGAATCCGGGGAGGCATTGCGATGTCGTTGATTGAGCGGATCACCAATTTGGGAGATGCGAAGGTCTGGTACGACGACATGCCGATAGAGAGCGTGTATACTGTCGGCATTGCTGGAGAGAAGTTCTTCCGTTCCTTGAAGGACCAGGGCGTGATCTTGGGCACTGTCTGCCCCACATGTGACCTCACCTACGTGCCGCCTGCGATGTACTGCGAACGTTGCCTCGCGGACCTGGAAGAGTGGGTAGAAGTCGGCAACAGAGGGAGAGTATACACCTTCACTGTCCTTTGGCTTTCACTCGACAACCAACCGTTGGAAGAACCCCACATACTCGCCTTGATCAAGATGGACGGCGTACACGGGGGCATGGTCCACAGATTAGGTGAGGTCAAGCCTGAGGAAGTGGAAATCGGCATGCGGGTGGAGGCCGCCTTCAGGCCCAAGAAGGAACGAGAGGGCTCCATCTTGGACATCGAGTACTTCAAGCCGATCTAGACAGCGTCATTGAGAGCGAATGAGACCTGCCGAGGGGATCGTGGCTCTCAGTGTGCGTGACGTGTGGGGCTCACCACCCGGTACGGGAGGATTCTGAATCGTGGACTTTCAGCTCACTGAGGAACAACGGATGATCCAGGAGATGGTGCGTGACTTCGCTGAGAACGAGATCATGCCCATCGCCGCCAAGATAGATCAGGAGGGCGAGTTCCCCTTCGACACCTTCAAGAGAATGGGAGAACTGGGCATTCTGGGCCTGCCGTGGCCGGAGAAATACGGTGGTGCGGGCGCAGATACCGTGTGCTATGCCATAGCCACGGAGGAGATCTCTCGGGCCTGTGGCTCACATGGCCTCTCGTATGCTGCGCACATCTCCCTCGGGAGCTCTCCCATCTATCTCTTCGGCACGGAGGAACAGAAGAGAAAGTACCTCACTCCTCTAGCCAGAGGTGAGGCCATGGGTGCCCTGGGTCTCACTGAACCCGAGGCTGGTTCCGATGCTGGCTCGACGAAGGCGACCGCCGTCCTCGATGGCAACGAATGGGTTATCAACGGAGCCAAGTCGCTGATCACCAATGGTCCCGTGGCGGATACAGTGATCACCGTCGCCAAGACCGATCCCTCTGCTTCGGGCTCTCACGGAATATCTACATTCATAGTGGAGGCAGATAGACCGGGGTTCTCCGTGGGCAAAAAGGAAGACAAGTTCGGGTTGAGAGCTTCCCCGACTTCACAGTTGTTCTACGAGGACTGTCGAATTCCCAAAGAGAACCTGTTGGGCGAGGAAGGTCAGGGCTTTCGGCAGATCCTCGAAGTGCTGGACGGTGGTCGGATCAGCATAGGCGCCATGGCCTTGGGTTTGGGTCAAGCCGCCTTGGAAGCCTCAATCAAGTACGCCAAGGAGCGTCACCAATTTGGCCGTCCCATCGCCGACTTCCAGGCTGTTCAGTGGATGATAGCTGACGCTGCAACCAGGATGGACGCAGCACGCCTGTTGGTGCGCAAAGCCGCCTACATGGAAGATCAGGGCAAGAAGTTCACCAAGGAAGCCGCGATGGGCAAGCTCTTCGCGTCAGAGGCTGCTGAACTCGCCTGCTACAATGCCATGCAGATCCACGCCGGCTACGGGTACACCAAGGACTATCCTGTGGAGCGATACTACCGGGACAACCGCCTCACCCAGATAGGTGAAGGAACCTCAGAGATCCAGAGACTGGTAATCGCGCGCCAGGTACTGGGTATCAGGTAGCAGTACAGGCATCACCCCCATCCCGCCCATCTCCTACCGCCTCTTGCGGAACGAAAGACGCAAAGGCGAGCCTTCGAAGCCGAAAGCCCCCCGCAGCCGATTCTCCAAGTAGCGACGGTAACTGAAGTGCACCAACTCGGGATCGTTCACGAAGAGGACGAAGGAAGGAGGTGCTACTCCGACCTGCGTCGTATAGTAGATTCGTAGACGCTTCCCCCTCCTAGAGGGTGGCGCGTGCTCGGAGACAGCATCCTGTACGAGCCTGTTGAGCTCTGCAGTTGGTACCCTGCGCGATCTCGCTTGCTGAACCGTCAAAGCCAGATCGATTGCCTTTCCCACCCGCTGACCGGTCACTGCGGAAACGAACACCAGAGGCGAGTGGGAGATGAACTTTAGCGTACGTCTGATCTCGCGGGCGTAGTCCAGCATCGTGTAGGCATCCTTGTCGATGAGGTCCCACTTGTTTACCACTACGACAATGCCCTTGCCCTCTTCGATCACATAGCCGGCGATGTGAGCATCCTGGGCCGCAACTCCTTCCGTGGCGTCTACCAGCAACAGCACTACATCCGCGCGCTGAATAGCCCTCAAGGCACGAATCACGCTGTATCGCTCGATCCCAGGCACAACACGGCCGCGTCGTCGAATCCCAGCAGTGTCGATGAGGGTCACACTCTGCCCATCCCATTCGGTGAAGCTATCCACAGCGTCCCGGGTCGTACCTGGCTGTTCATCGACGATCATGCGCTCTTGACCCAAGATGGCATTGAGAAGCGAGGATTTCCCCACGTTGGGTCGACCCACTATGGCGATCTTGATCCCCTCTGGCGGCTCCTCTGATGGCTGCGGCGGCAAGACGCCCAAGACAGCATCCAGAAGGTCTCCCGTGCCGGAGCCGTGCAGGGCGGAAATCGGGTACGGATCGCCCAAGCCCAACTCGTAGAAGTCAACAGCCGCACGACGACGCTCCTCATTGTCAGCCTTGTTGGCTGCAAGGATCACGGGCTTGTTCGACCGCCGCAGGAGTTGCGCGATTTCGATGTCGCTGGCAGTCACCCCATCCTTGACATCGACCAAGAAAATGATGATCTCCGCTTCGGCAATGGCAATCTGTACTTGGTCACGCACGGAAGCCAGGAGGTCACCCTCGGAATCGGGCAAGAGGCCCCCTGTGTCTATGAAAGTGAGGGCACGGCCTCCCCATTCAGCGTCGGCGTAGATCCTATCCCGGGTAGTGCCTGGCACGTCTTCCACAATGGCCAGGGGTTCCTCGATAAGACGGTTGAAGAGGGTAGATTTGCCAACGTTGGGCCGACCGACGAGGGCCACCACGGGCTTGGTCATGATTCCCGAATGACAACCTCAAGTTGGTCGGGAAGAATGGCCTGTACCACGAGCGAACTCGGCCGGACAACGCTGAGAGGCACAAAGTGGGTCCCTGGTTCGTAGTCTGAAAGATCCAACACCACACGAACGTCTCCCGCCTCCAGAGCCTCAAGTTCTGACAAAGGCCCTGAGAGGATGACCTCCACCGTGTCCGGAGAGAAGACGGCCTCCAGCCCTCTTCCCAAACCTTGAACGACAGGAGTGAGCTGTATGGTCTGCCCACCCAGTACGGGAGATATCTCAATGAGGGCTTGCACGGTGGGCACGTCCTCCAGTGGAGAAACACCCTCTGGAAACAGCACCGGAACCTGCTGTGAGATGTCTTCGCGGGCATCGTCGACATCGATGGGAGATGTCTCCAGGTAGCCGGGTATCTCGCTGACAGTTACAGGATCTCCCACAACGGTGATGGTAGGTGGGTTCACACTGATGCTGCTGATCCAATACCCAGGCGCGGGCGTCCCTTCGGTGACAGTCTTGATGGCCAGTTCTCGGAAGCCTACTCTCTGTTCGATGGGCACGGTCACTCTGGCCGACTCATGGTCAAGTTCCACCCCCGAGACCACGTTCCCTACCTCATCTGTCGGCGTTTGGTAGACGGTGCGCTCAACTGTCTCCTTCTCACCCCTGAGGTATACCTCCGCGGTGGCCTCCACTACCTGGTCCACCAGGGTCGCCGGCCCGCTGACCGTTACGTGGCTCGGATCTACAACCGGGCGCCCCATCTCATATCCCAGAGCAGGATCGCCGTAGACGCTGACCATTACGGGCACGATCTTCTCCATCCTACGGTCTAGGCGGAGAGTGAGCACACTAGGGGACGTCTGCAGAATCCTCACCAGACTGCCGGCCGGCTCGACCTTCACCGGCACTTCATGTAGTCCCACATCCAGGCCCTGCAGATCCACGTAGGCGCGGAAACTGCCGGCGGACAAGTCGTCCCAAACAGACTCGGGCGCCCGGACCTTGACGCTGACACCTTCCTCCGGGGGGGGGGGGGGGGGGGGGGGGGGGGGGGGGGGGGGGGGGGGGGGGG
>CAZBJW010000181.1:0-9326 GCA_964492135.1 uncultured Anaerolineales bacterium | reverse complement strand
CTAGACTTGTACGGCGCTGGCCGGGCAGCAAGCAACTAGTACTGCTGCCCGTTGAAGCACGGCCAGACCTGGGGCGACCTTTTGGTCGGCGCCTGTTTTGATCCTTGCACTGACATAGGAGGAGTCTGAAACATCATGAGAAGTCCTCGTTTCTGGATCACGCTGGTACGCGGCATCTTTGCCATCAGCCTGGGATTGGCCCTGGTCGTGCAACCTGACCGGGCCCGACCAATGCTGGTCAACTTCTTCGGCATGTACTGGCTGATGGCCGGGCTGGTGAGCATCCGTTGGGGCGCCCGCGGCGAAAGGGCCAGAGGCTTGCCACTGGTGGCCGGCGTCGTGGGCGTGCTCACTGGGCTGGTAGCCATAGGCCGGTTCCTCATGGGCAGCGTCCTCAGCGAGGTGTTGGTGCTCTATCTGCTGGGCACCGTGATCTTGCTCACCGGCTTGCTGCACATGTTCGGTGGGTTCAGAACGGGCGAACCGCGCCAGCGCCAGTGGTCGTGGGGTAGCCTACTGCTGGGTCTTTTCGAGGTCGTGCTGGGTGCGGCTCTGCTCGTGGAGCCATTTGAGCGCGGCCCCATCATCAACCTGTTTGCTACGGTCTGGGCTTTGGTCGGCGGTGCGATGCTCATCGGCGACGCGCTGCGCGTGCGGGCTCAGGCGATTCGCGCTCCTGGATCTGATGACGAAATGTGAGTGCTCCTGACCAGTGGAGAGCGAGTGCCTATGTCCCACCGATCAGGCATCCTGAGTAGCGCGCAGCGCGTATAGAAGGATGCGGCCCATGCACCGGGGCATCAACAAATCGCACCCTTCGATACGCTGCTCCATTCCGTTCCGCAGCTACTCAGGATGCTGAAATGGTCAAGGATTAATGCTCACGACATCTGGGGTGGCAGCGAGTGGAACTGCAGCTATGCGTTGCGTGATCGACGTGGTCACTGACATTGACGAAGAAGACCAGGTAGCATGAACCAAGACTCAGCCAAAGAAGGTGTTCTTGCCCGCTACATCCCGATTTTGGGCTGGGTGCGGACCTATCCGCGACGGTGGCTACGTGGAGACCTGGTAGCCGGACTGACGGTATGGGCCCTCCTCTTGCCAGAGGGCCTGGCCTACGCCGAGCTGGCCGGATTGCCGCCGCAGTTTGCCTTCTTCGCGGCCCCGGGGGCACTCCTGGGCTACGCCGTGTTCGGCACCTCGCGCCAGGTCATCGTAGGTCCAACCTCTACCATTGCCGTCATGTCAGCGGTCATTGTGGCTTCTATGGGTCCCCACGGCACCGAGGAGTTCATCGCCCTCACAGTGGCCCTCGCCATACTCAGCGGGGTGGTGTTTCTGCTGGCCGGCATTGCTCGATTGGGTTTTGTATCCCAGTTCTTTTCCCGTTCCGTGATAACCGGGTTCTTCTTCGGGCTGGCGGTGGCCATTGCCGTGTTGCAGCTCCCCAAGCTCCTGGGCTTGGAGGTTGAGGGCGGATACGTACTGGAGAGGCTATGGGACGTCGTCACCCATCTGCACCACACGCAACCCTTGATCCTCTTCGTTGGCCTTTCGAGCCTTTTCCTGCTGTTCGCTTTGGAGCGCTTCGCTGATCGCGTCCCGGCTGCCCTCGTTACCCTGGTGTACGGTATTGGGGTGGTCACCGTGTTCGGCCTCGAGGAGAGAGGAGTGCACACCGTGGGTCAGATCGCCACGGCGCTGCCTCGGCTGACCTGGCCCGACGTCAGCGTCACTGACCTCTTTGGACTGCTGCCCGGTGCTCTGGCGATTGCACTGGTCGCTGTGGCGGAGACGGTGGGCATAGGTCGCGATTTCGCCAGGAAGCACCATTACCACATCGACGTCGACCAGGAGTTGGTGGCGCTGGGAGTCTCGAATCTGGCCTCCGGTTTGTCTGGGGGGTTCGCCGTGGGGGGAAGCCTGTCCAAGTCTGAGGACAACGACCACGCCGGGGCTAGATCCCAGATGTCGGCCATCTTCGCTGCGGCGTTCATGCTTCTATCGGCGGTGGCGCTGACGCGTCTTTTCCACAACCTCCCCGAGGCGACCCTGGCCGCCATCGTTCTATTTGCCGTGTGGAAGCTGATGGATGTTGGGGAACTCCGGCGCTTGTACACGATCAGCCGTGTCGACTTCGCGGTGGCCTTCATCGCCCTGCTGGGCGTAGTCGTCCTGGGAATTCTGCCGGGCCTGCTCTGGGCGGCGGGCATCTCACTGCTGGCCGTCATCTACCGGGCCAGCCACCCGGACGTGTCGGTTCTGGGCAAGATTCCAGGGAGAGCGACCTACGCCAGCGTCGAGCGGCATCCCGAAGGTCAGCAGGTGCCCGGCCTGCTCATTGTCGGTCCCTTCGCACCACTGTTCTTCGCCAATGCACCTCGTGTGACTGAAGAGATCCGCAGGCTGGTGAGACGCAGCGAGCCACCTCCCCACGCGGTCCTCGTTCCGCTAGAGGCGACTGACCAGCTTGACGTCCCCAGTGCCGACGAGCTTTCCGAGCTGATATCGGGACTATCTTCTGTCGGTGTGGAGGTCCTTCTGGCCAGCGTCCACGGCCCCGTGCTCGAAATGATGCGCCTCACGGGTCTGCTGGAGGAACTCGGGGAGGAGCGCATCTACGCCACCATCGATGAGGCGGTGCAGGCTTTTCAAGAGAAGTACTCTGACTGACCACCCTTGCGAAGGTGCCAAACCTTCGCAAGCTTGATGACTGGTTCGGGATCAGAACGGGCTGGTAGCAGTGACTTGGTCGTAGGTTTGCCCTGGATTGAGGTCTTCGGACCAGAGGGTTCCGCAACCCAGTTGGATGGCGCTGATCACAATCATGCTATCCCAGAAGGAGAGCTGATATCTCTGCTGCATGCGGATTGCATCAAGTACATCGTGCGCACCGGGGCGATGTACCTGCCAGACCGATAGGTCAGAGATGATCTGGGCTGCCATCTGCGGTGCAAGAGGCCTGGGGACCTTCTCTGTGACGTTTACGTAGAACTCTTGCAGGACCTGGATGCTTAGACAACCAAGCCGGGACTCCCAGAGGCTATTGATCAACTCACGAGCACGCGCGTTCTTCTCCCCGGCCGAGAGGTCGTGGGCGTAGATCAAGATGTTGGTGTCGACGAACTGCAGGTATCTAGGCTCGCTCATGAAGTTCGTCTCGCCTGGTCGTGACTTGGCCATGCGTACCCAAGTCCTCGCCGCTTTCGAGCCACTGAACGTGGCGGCGTTTGGCATGGGCATAGACATCTTCCTGCTCAACCAGTTTCTCAAGCATCTGGGTTAGCATGCGAGAAACCGACGTCTGCCGTCGTGCAGCCAGCACCTTGACCTTGATCAGGATCTCCTTGGGAATCGCCAACGTGATATTTTGTGTTTCCATCGTCTCCCTCCACGTACAATAGTGTATCACGAAAACACGTGAAGCGCAAACAGTGCGGTGTACTGTGCGACCCACGGTAGCTGAACCCTGTGAGGCGGTCATCCCGAGCTAGGAGCTTGATAGAGGCACCAGCGAAGGCGCAAGCGCAGGCGCAGAAGCTGGATTGACACGACTAACCTTGCGAAGGTTCCGAACCTTCGCAAGGGTTGGGCACCGACGAATGGAGCAGGAGAACATGGGAAAAGAGGAAGGCACACAGAACATAGAGTCCGGCCAGATGACCGTGGGCAGTGCCGTTTATGAGATCTTCATCTCTGCCCTCACCGTCTACTCACTCCTTCTGCTGGTGGCCTACGCGCTTCCGGTCTCCCAGGCGACCAAGCAGGCCCTCTTTCGCTCTGATATCGTGCTGAGCATCATCTTTCTGGCCGATTCTTTACGTTCCCTGCTCAGCGCCCCGGACAAGCTGGCCTATCTGAAATGGGGCTGGCTGGACTTCCTGGGCAGCGTCCCGACGGTTCAGCCGCTGCGCCTGGCGCGCCTGGCCCGCTTCCTGCGCGCATTGCGTGTGCTGCGCACCCGCCACCCACGGCAGGTGCTGCAGGAGTTCGAGCAACAGCGCGCCGAAGGGGTTTTGCTGGTCACGATCTTTGTGTCCGTGATGTTGCTCAGCACGACCAGCATACTCGTGCTGGAGTTGGAGAGCAGGGCGCCAGATGCCAACATCCAGTCTGGACCCGATGCCTTCTGGTGGGCCTTCAGCACCCTGACCACTGTGGCTTATGGGGATCGGTATCCGGTCACCAATTCGGGGCGGCTTGTGGCCATGGTCCTGATGACTGTGGGCGTCGGCATCTTTGGCGTGCTGGCGAGTTACCTGGCCGCCGCCTTCGTCGGCGCTCAGAGGGTCGGGCGAGAAGACGTCGATGTTCTGAGAGAGGATCTTGCCGAAGTGAAGGGTGAGCTGGCTTCGATCAAGGCCTTGCTCGACGAGCGCGATTCGCCACGACAGGAGCAGGCGGGAGAAGAGGGCGATTGACACGCAGCGGGGCATTCATCCTTGCGAAGGTTCTCAACCCTTCGATAGCCTGAGGACAGGCCTTCGCAGGGGTTAGAGCTGGACATTCGTACAGGATGCGAACTGTACGAATGACTGATTCGCCTGAGGGAGTTGTGCGATATACTGGCTATTAGGGGACCGGGAATGGTCCAGGTGTCGAGAGAGCCTAAAGGAGCTGAGAGTGGGCTCCCTGAGCAGATTCCAGTACGGGCTGGTTCACGTAAACTGAAGAAACGAAGGAGAAGGAGTGATGCTGATAGCAATTGTCCTGTCGTGGCTTGGAGTACCCCTCTGGCTGGTCGTGGGAGTGTTACTGCTGGCGTTCTGGAGCCGGCGGAGTTTTCAGAAGAGCCCGGGCGTTTTCACGTGCCGGGTTAGGGAGGTTCCGACTTCTGGAGAACAGCCGGGTTGGGGTCGGGGGAAGGCGTTTGGACGATGGGTCCACGATGTGTTGCTGCTCCACTCCGGTCTCGCCCTCATCCGCTACACGGCTATTCCCGTGGCCGGCGTGGAGAAGCCTGTCGCGCTGGCGGAAGACACGAGGTTCAAGGGCGATGCGGTCTCTATCCAGTTGCGGCTGGACGACGGGAGCGTCGTCGAAGTTGCTGGGCCCGCCGAGGAGCGAAAACTGCTTGAGGGACCATTCGGCTAGGGGGCGGCGTCGTAGTGTGCTACGGATGAGCATGCGTAGCCATCGTTAACAACCAAGGAAAAGAGTATCAAGGACTATTGCATCACACCTCGGGAGGGCAAACGGATTGTCGAAGAGGCCCATATCTTTGCCTTCTCCATGCTGGAGAACTACAAGACGATGTATGTGCAGGTGGTAATGAAAGCCTGCTCACCTTCCGCGCACCGTTGAACAGCATAACGAGTCAAGATAGGAGGAATCAAGAGTGAAACCCCAAACAGAACTTAGTGACAAAGACATCGAAAACATCGTCCGGCGTTCGTACCAGTACGTGGCGATGTACAACGTGAACAACAAGTTCGCGCTGTCGCAAGGCGGCTGGAACACGGTGAAAGCCGATACCCAGCTCAAGGATCACACGCTCACAGATATTGCACGACCTAACAACGACACGCTCTACATCGGTTGTATGCTCGATCTACGCAAGGATCCCGTCATTGTGAGCATCCCGGACTTCGACTCCAAGTACGTCTCGTTGATGGTCACCGCATACGACCACTACGTCAACGTTCCCATGGCGACGCGGTTGGGCGAGTTTCAAAAGCCGGAGAAAATGCTTTTCTATTCGGCGCGGACGGAAGGCTACAGCGGCGAACCCGTGGAGGGTGTGGATCGGCTATTCGAAGCAAGCGGTGACTTCGTGTCAGCAGTTTTCCGAGTCATGCCGCACGCCAACGAGCCAAATCGTTTCAAACGGATCGTTGAGCAGATGAAGTCGGTCAAGCTGGTCACGCTGTCAGAGCACCAGGGCGGGCAGGCCAAACCGGTTGACGATATCGAGTTTCCGCAGGTTGGCAAGACGGATGCGGACGCGTTCGAACACAATCTGCTCGAAGTCATGCAGTTCGTGTTCAACCACACCACCTTCGATGCCGCCAATGAGCTCGACCAGGCGGTCCTGGCTGCCCTCCAACCACTTGGGATAGAGCCGGGCAAAAGCTACGACGCCAGCCGCGTCGCAACGATCGATGGCGCCGAGTTTCGCAAGGTTGTCGAGGAAATCGTCCGTAGCGAGATGGCGAAAGCAACTGATCCCGGGTGGCAAAAACGGAACATGCTCGGGCTGTTCCAACCGAAGGGTCAGATGAACCTCGAGCGACTGCTATTCCAGTCGATCATTGGTCCCATCGGACTACCAGCTTTTGAAGCCGTTTATCCTGCCATTACAACCACAGACGGCAAGCCGATGAATGCCATGCACGATTATGTCCTCCGCATGAAGGGCGATGAGATGCCGCCTGCGACAGCATTCTGGTCTGCCACGCTATATGACACGAAGAACGGGTTTTTTATCCCCAACGAGCGAAAGAAATACAGCGTGGGCGAAAATGGTGGCATGAAACTGGATGCCGATGGCGGTATTGCCATCTACATCGCTGCCGAGCAACCCGAAAACGTGCCGGAGGAGAACTTCCTACCCATCAATCAGGGCGACTATGGCATCGACATTATCATGCGCCTCTATGCGCCCGATCTTGAGCGCTTTCAAAACTGGACCGTGCCCAAGGCCGAAAAGGTTGGCTGATCGCGCCGCCGGGTCTCTAGTGGCCCGAACAGGAAATTCTCGATGGCAAGTGGGAGCCATCGGCGATTAGGAAGGTGTAACAATCAAATCTATTCAACCAATTATCAAAAGTAAAGGAGACAAAGAAATGGATAAAAATAGAAAAACTGATGGATCAATACTGCCGTTCCCGCAGACGCCTTCGGCCAGCATTGCCGGGCGCACCCTGGCGGAATCCAAGCACCAGTGGAGGCAAGATCCCAAACGGCTCCCGGAAGGTGCGCCCAACATCGTCATCTTCATGACCGACGACTCTGGCTTCAGCAATGCTGATACCTTTGGCGGGCCGGTACATATGCCGACCATGTCCCGACTGGCGGACAACGGTATTGCCTACAACCGTTTCCATACCAACGCCATGTGCTCGCCTACCCGCGCCGCTCTGCTCACCGGGCGTAATCATCACCACGTTGGTGCCGGCCAGATTGCGGAGTTTGCCAGCGACTTCGATGGTTACATCGGCGAAATCCCCAAAGAAGCGGCGACGGTCGCCCAGGTGCTCTCAGATTACGGCTATAACACAGGCGCCTTCGGCAAATGGCACAACACCCCCATCATACATCTGACCCCTATGGGACCGTTCGACCAGTATCCCACCGGTTTGGGCTTCCGCCACTTCTATGGGTTCATCGCAGGAGAGACCTCGCAGTACGAGCCACGTTTGTATGAGAACACCAACCCCGTCGAGCCGCCGGCCACTGCTGAAGAGGGCTACCACCTGACCGAGGATATGGCCGACCATGCAGTCGAGTTTATCCGCACCAACCAGACCCTCAGCCCCGAGAAGCCGATGTTTATCTACTTTGCGCCTGGCGCCGTGCACGGCCCGCACCACGTTCCCAAAGAATGGGCCGACAAGTATAGGGGTGAGTTCGACGGCGGCTGGGAAGTCTTGCGCGAGGAAACCTTCAAACGCCAGAAAGAACTGGGCTGGATTCCCGAAAACGCCGAGTTGACGCCCATCGACCCCACCATGCAAAAGTGGGAGGACATCCCCGAAGAACACCGCGCCTTCCAGACCCGCCTGATGGAGGTTTACGCTGGTTTCCTGGAGCACACCGATGCCCAGTATGGCAAAGTGGTCGACGAGTTGGAAGCCCAGGGCTTGCTCGATAACACCCTGATCTTCTACATCGGCTCCGACAACGGCGCTTCCGCGGAAGGTATGAACGGCACCATCTCGGAACTGCTGGCGCAAAACGCGATGGTCACCACCATTGATCAGCACATCGATGTCTTGGAGCGAGATTACGGCGGCCTCGACGCCCTGGGTACGCCCTTGCTGGACTCGATGTACCATCACGGCTGGGCCTGGGCGGGTGACACGCCCTACAAGAGTACCAAGCTGGTGGCCGCCCACTTTGGGGGAACACGTACGCCTTTGGTCGTCCACTGGCCGAACGGCATTAAGGCGGATAGAACGCCGCGCTCCCAGTTCCACCATGTGATCGACATTATGCCCACGATCTACGAGATCCTGGGCATTACCCCGCCCGTGCTTTACGACGGCGTCAAGCAAGATGTCATCGATGGCGTTTCGATGGCATACACTTTTGAGAAGGCCGACGTGCCGGAGCAGAAACCGCCCCAATACTTCGAGATCATGGGCAGCCGCGGCGTCTATGCGGATGGCTGGTTCGCCTGCGCCTTTGGGCCGCGCAAGCCCTGGGTCGCGGGTCTGTCAGGGTTGATTGGCTGGGACCCCGATGAAGACGTGTGGGAGTTGTACAACCTCGAAGAGGACTTCTCACAGGCCCAAGATCTGGCCGAGAAGATGCCCAAGAAACTCCAGGCTATGAAGGACCAGTTCACCGTGGAGGCCACCAAGAACAAGGTCCTTCCCATCGGAGGGGGATTCTATACCGCCGCTTACCATCCTGAAGAGATGAGAGCTTCAACCCTGACGGAGTGGGATTTCTTCCCCGGGCAGAAGCGCATTGCCGAATCCCTGGCACCCAAGTTCACCAGTGGCTTTTCCACCCTTGCCACCATCGAAGCTGACGTGCCCGAAAGCGCCGAGGGTGTGCTCTACTGCGTAGGCGGCATTTCTGGCGGCTTCACGGCATACATGGATAAGGGCTTCCTGCACGCCGAATACAATGCCCTCGCCCTTAACCGCTACAAGTGCAAGTCAGAGGCGCCGATTCCGACGGGCAAGGTTACCATAGAGGTGGAAGTAAGGTACGATGAGAGGAAGCCGCAGGCCCCTGCCAGCGTCACACTTCGTGTGAACGGTAAACAGGTCGGTCAGGGTCGTATAGAACGCTCGGTCCAGGCCGCCTTCACCGCCTCGGAGACCTTTGATATTGGCATGGACCTGGGTTCGCCCGTGGCGCTGGATTACCACGAGCGCGCGCCCTTCAAGTTCAACGGCACCATCGAGAAGATGCATGTCAAGTATATCTAACTAGAATCTGCCTGACGGTGATTATGCGTTGTCACCGTCAGGTCAGAAAGACAACACCCTATTCAGAGAACCTGACATATCACATCAAAAGAGAAAGAAGAAGAAACACCATAGAACTTCCGAGCACACTCTACAATCTGGTGGGCCTGGTCTTCGTGCTCGGTACGATCATTTCGATGGGCTTGAGCCTGACGATGGCTCAGATCACCGGGCCATTGC
>CAZBJW010000180.1:0-9351 GCA_964492135.1 uncultured Anaerolineales bacterium | reverse complement strand
GACTTAAAATCCGTTGGAGTGAATTCTCCGTGTGGGTTCGAATCCCACCCGCCCTACACAGCACCACATCAGGTTGTGAAGGGCTTTCCCAACATGGGAGAGGCTTTTTTTGTCTTGACCGATGATAATGTGATCCTCCACCGTAACCCCCAACAGGCCGGCGGCTCTGCTGACTAGCTCAGTTACCTTAACGTCCTCGGGTGAGGGCGTGGGGTCACCGCTAGGATGACAATGTGACAGGATGAGGGCCGGGGCATTGACCCTGATCGCCTCTTTGAGCAGTTCTGCCTGACGGATATGGGTTGTGTTGATAGTCCCTCGATAGACCATGACCTCATGGGTGATCCGGAGCTTGTTGTCGAGAAGGAGAACCCACATTTCTTCTTGGTCAAAATCCTCAAAGGTACGAAGACGTTTTCGAGAAGATATCGGGCGGCATCGTTTGGCGACCTGACATAGACTCTCTCGGGTACCTCACGGACAAACCTACTCAAGTCCTCGCCCTTGTCAGACTGAAGCCCAGCGAAGCCCTCAGGGGTAACATCCAGAGGAACAGTAGGCCTGAACTGTTCATCAAACCTGGACTGGTAGAGCCGCTCTGGCATACAAGAAGCAGTATACCATGCCGCCGCAACGTCTCGCTGGCAAAATCGCCTCATGCCCTACCTCGTCGAGCCTGGCCGCCTAGTGTTCTCTATCCGTGAGGCTTGCACCCAAGTACCCCTACCCGATAGGCACTTGTCTGGTCGCGGGCCTTTAGGCGAACAGTCACCATCCCCCCAGGCGGAGTCGTATTCCCTCACCATCCGTTCTGTATGCCATCACCGATCTGTTTCACCAAAGCCTGGGGAAGGAAGGCGAACGGGTGCCCCTCTCCAGTGGGCCGTTGGGTGATATCAACCGCGATCACGCCGCGCCCGTTCTCGTCGTACCCTTGCCGGGCAACGGGCCAGAAGACGTGCAGGTTGTCACTGATTCAGGCCAAGTCGGAACCTCCTTCCCCCTGTGCCCAGAAAGGAATTCTCGTGTGTTCGCTCTCGGGCATAAAACCCCATTGGAGCATGTATCGCAATACTGATCTATGGAATGGTGCGCAATTGTTGGAGCAGGTGGGATGAGACAAGTCGTGCCAAGCAGGGGTTGGGAGTCGGGGGATAGACTTCCATGGTCTGTTGGCGTTCTCCGGGACTGAATCCCTCGCGTGAAGCTCACAGAGTGATCACTACGCACGATCAGCGTCACAAGATGCCCGGAAATACCCGAGTGAAACCAAGTAGCCGCTCGAACGCGCTTAGCTTAGTGGGTCCTCAAGCCTTGCTACGATGTGCAACAAATCCTCCGTGCGGATTCGAGGCCGGCCCTCTTCGTGTGACAGTACGCTGCGGATTGCCCCGGCTATCTGCGTGAGTTTGGCATCAATGTCACCCTGGGAGGCATCGGGCAAGCCATTACTTTGCGCCGCCTGAGCGAAGATAGTGCCCAGGACACAGGGAGTGAGACCGGCGTCCCGCGGCGTGTACCGGCACGCTACGGGTCCGGCCCACCAAGAGACCCTGAGCACGCTCGCATTCATCGCCACCTGCCGGATAGACCAACACAGCAGCATCGAGGTAATCACGGACAGCGAGCGGTATCGCATCGTGACAGAGTGGGGACCGCCGAGCGCCAGATGTGGCCAAGAAGTGGCGCGCACCCACGCAGCGGACTGATCTGGTTCCAGAAAGAGTTCCAGGGTCTTGATGCCGCAGGTCCTTGAGTCTACGCCAGTGCGCTTCGCTCCGTGTTCATCGCTGATCGCACATGACCTCTGCCCCGCCGAGCGTCCCTCGACAGTGGCGGTCAGAACCTACGGACTGCAGTCGCACCTTACGATTCACCGACCCGGTGCTGCGGCAGATCGAGACGCTCACCCGGCTCGAGAATTCGGACGTCCACGTCTGGCGCCAATTCCGTCGCGAGGTCGGCGAAGTCTCTCGGCGGTCTCGACAAGAAAGGGGGTCGTAGCCAGTGGAGGCCCACGGGGCAGTACGTCCCCCAGTGAATGGGGATCGCCATGCGAGGGCGGAGGTTCAGCAATGACTGAGCAGCGCGCGAGGGGTCCATATGGCCAGGACCCAAGATCGGGCCCCATCCCCATACTGGGACCAGAGCTACGTCGAGATCGCCACCCAGTTCGCGCATCTCTGGGAACAGATCGGTGTCACCAGCGAAGTAGATCTGATGGCTTCCTCGAATCAGAAAGCCCAGGCAGTCAGTCGAGGGACCGAAGGGCGGCCTAAGTCCAGAATGCCGAGCCAACGTGGCTTCCACCACCACGTCACCGATCACTGTTTGCTCTCCTGGCGCCATTTCCTGCACGTGGCCCATACCCTGGGCGCGCAGGAAGGAGGCAGTACCTCGGGGGGCAATAATGCGGGGATCACCCTGCAGACGTCTCAAAGATGGAGGGTCGAGATGATCCCAGTGCGGATGGGAAATCAGGACGGCATCAACCTTTGGGAGAATTGGCCATGGCGCCGGTACATGGCGTACCAGCGGCCCCACACGGCTCCGCAGCACAGGGTCGGTCACTATTCGGACCCCATCCATCTCGATGAGCACTGTGGCGTGCCCCACGTACGTTACAGAGGAGATAGACTGCATCGGACCCGTGCCACCCCTGCCGACGCCCACCGTCGGGGGAAACCGTGGGGAATCTGCCGTGTGAGCCAGGAAGATCGGCAACGCGCAGAGCCAGGCCAGCGTCGAGTGCCTAGCCAGAGCTGTCGCGTGTGGAATCATCTTCTGTTGCCAGTTGGTCCACCCACCCCTTCAACACACGATGCAAAGCCTCCGCGCCAATGATCGGCTCGTCTCCAGTCTCCCACTCGGCGGGGTACAGTAGAAACGGCTGTGTCTGCCAGCCCCCCAGACCGCCGTGACTGCCGATCAACTCCTCGAAGGCGGCCACCTCGTTCGTCTTGGGCCTGCAGAAGCTGTTCACCAGGAGATCCGGGGCATCGGGGAAGCTATCGGTGCGACGCAAGTGTGCGACGGCGTTGGCCCCAAACCCTGCCAGTGGATCCTCGCCTTCCACACGCCCATCGTCCAGATAGCACCTGCCACCAGACCCGATGACAACTGGCCCGTGCGCCTCGGAGTGCACCATCACAAAACCAATTCCCTCGTGCTGCGCCAGGCCGTCCAGCAAGCCCGGATACATGGCTTCGATTTGCTCAAGGGTCACTCGCTCGTCTGCACGAGAGCCATAGACCAGACCAAGGTTGCCCGAGGCCAGCACCCCGATCTGGGAATCGGCCTCCTCCGGCGTTTCCATGTCCTTCTCCTCGCCCTTCTGCTCCTCGCTCTCTGGACCCAGGATCACGCGACCTTCGCTGGTGCGGCCCTTCAAAGCCTGACCCACGGGAAGGCTCACCGCTTTCTGGTCGGTATGCATGGCCTCGGTAAGGAAGGCGCTGACTTGGCCCCAGTCCTCGTGAACGTCCACGCTACCCAGGACTCGATACTTCTCGGTTGCCAGTTGCTGTACGAACTGCTCCAGAGTCATGTGGTAGCGCTGTTTGAAAGTGGCCCCGGCGCTCTGCCCGTGATCCGAGAGGATTACGAAGCGGTATGGTCGTGGTGCATGTTTGGCGGCCCTCTCCAGCCGGGAGAATTGCTGATCGAGCTTCTCCAGAACCGTGAATCCGTCTTGCGACTCGACACCCGAATGGTGAGCCACCTCATCGTACCCGACAAACGTAGCATAGGCCGACGGCACGCCGGCGAACATGTCGCCGATCAGCGTATAGATGTTCAGCTCCCGCATCACCACCGAGGTGAACGCTCTTAGCACAGGATAGACACCGCCGCGCTTGTCGCGGCCCAGGATAGGGTAGACCTTCTTCCGTCGCGCCTGCCGGAACTGCCAGATCTCCGCGAGAATCTCCCGGAGAGTTAATAGCAGGGTTCGCGATATGTTATAGGGATTGACGAAATATGCATCGAAGTCCGTGGCGTGGAACCTGGAAAGATCGGTGATCGTGCTCCCGGTTAGCATCACGTTGGGCGCATCTCCGGAGAACATGTTGCCACGGCTAGCTCCGTCCTTTGCCAGCAGCCCGTTGCCGTCGGAGCGCTCCTTCTCCAGCCCGGCCAGCTCTTTGGCAGCGCTGGACGAAACGATTTCCTTGCGCGTACGATCCCACCAACGAAAGGCCGGGATATTCTCATTGTTGCCGTGCAGGATGCCGGCCTGGCTGGCGGAGGTCTGGCAGGATAGATCGGTTTCCCAGCCCACCAGCCGATGGCTACCCAACTCGATCCAAGAGGCGAGAGTGGGCATGGATCCCTGCTCAAGCGCCCGCTCCAACACCGGCCTGGCCAGGCCGTCCATCTCCACGAACAGCACTCCCGGCACACCTGTCTCTACAGGCTTCTTGCGCCGCTTGACCCGTCGCTGCACTACGTTGCGGTAGTATGAATTGTCATCGTCGATGGTCAGCAGGCTGCTGAGGATGGCATTGATGGCCGTCAGACCCAGCGTGAGCAGGATGGCATCCCACAGATCTACGACCTTGAAGCCTTCCACGAAATTGCTGGCCAGCAACGTCAGCGAAGCGTTGAGCACTAGAGACAGGAGTCCAAGGGTGAGGACTGCGAATGGCAGCACCAGGTAGCTGAGCACAGGCCACAGCAGCGCGTTCACTAGGCCGATGGCGGCCACCGCGATGACGGCCGTGAGCAAGCTATCAACGGTCACGCCTGGCATGAGCCATGTCATGGACAACAGCCCCACTACTTCGATGCCCCAGATCGCCAGCAGGCGCCCCATGAACCGGAGAAGCTCGCTCTTTCTATTCGACTGCACTGGTCTGCCCATCATCTCCCTATTGCTGTGGTCTACACGGACGAGTCCCTTGTTTCCCCACTTCACCCATCAGAACGTGTCGCTCCGCGAGCGCCGCGGAAAGCATGGGCACGTCTGCGCCTCCTGATGGAGGTTGCGAGTTACCGCCTCGCTAGAATCCGACCCGCCGACGACTGCCGAAGGCGCTTCCAGCATACGCTCCGAGATCGAAGAAGAACGCCAGTACTACCCAGACCCAGCCCCATGAACTGACTCCTACCAAGGGGCTCCAAACCAACACGTAGACCAAGGTCGTGAAGGGCAGGAAGACTATGCCCAGAATGGGCACGACGATCGAGTCGAAGGCCCGGTTAACCAGCGGGGTGAACAGCCAAAGGAACAGCACCCCCAGCCTCGGGAACATCGCCGCGCCGAGAGCAAAAATGCATCCACACATACTCGATTTCTCCTATTCTGGATTCGAATCTGATAGCACCCGTCTGCTTGATCAGGATTGTGCCGTCACGCAGCCAGGTTTGGCGTCGGTTCCCCTGGAACCATGGCGGTTCGAGCAATACCGGCGCATTCCTCGCAAAAACCCCAAATGCACGGGTATTCGTTCAAGTCCATAGCTCTCGCAAGTTCTCCCACAGGATGTAGCCACCGGCGATCAGAACACCCGTTATTACAGTGGGCCAGAAAAAGTCGTAGAGGATGACCAAGGCAGCCACCACCGCCAGTCCAATGGTCACACTGGTCACCAAGCGGGTCAATCCGCCGCGGAAAGTGGACTCGATGAACACGAAAAGGGCAACTATGGCAACCAACCCGGCAACCAGGTGTTCTCTTGCGAACAAGACAAGTCCAACAAAGCCTATGAGCATCACACCCACGCTAGTCGCGGCCCATGTTTCGGCGACGCGGCCAAGCCGCAACTGGGTGTCTGAGGCAGGCTGGTGAGCACGGTGGATGTGAGCCCGGGCCGGTCCGCGCTCCCCAACCCGCAGTCGATCTGCATACCGCTCCAGTGACTCCAGCAAGGCCTGATACCGGGTCAGTTGTCCCCTGAGCTGACTCAGCTCGTGCGAGAGCTCGTCCATCCGTTCCCGCTGCTCCGTGTGCATCATGCTCAGATGCGGCTGCCCTCGTATAGCGGCAGCTTCCGCGTTCAGCCCCTTCAGTTCACGAGTCTTCTCCTCCGCACTGTTCTGCAGTGCAAGCTGTCGGGCCTTCACCTCCGCTTGCCGTCTCAAGACCGCTTCCAGAGCTTCTTCCAGTGGAGGTTCTTTGTCCAGGCCGGCCCAGCCTAAAGGATCGTACCACGAGTGGCGGACCGTCCCGTCGCGGTTGTACATCGGTCCGGCTGGCGCGTCCTCGCCACCGAAGGGGTCTCGGGCATAAAGGCCCCAGAGACCTCGATATTCAGTTACCCACGCAGGGGTCGGGTTGAGCAGGAGAGGCGAAGACCACTCCCTCTCCTGACCCGGCCCGATCGTCAGGCCGTCTCCTCGGGCGTAGTCCACAAAGGGGACCCGGAATACATTGAATGCTTCGTCCTGCTCAACCTCAGCCTCTTCGCCACTGTATTGCCGCAGGGTCTTGGTCCAGAACCGGTTTGCACTGTCTGTCACCTTGATCAAAGGAGCCAGGAAGGGCAGTTCCGCCTCCGTCAGATACTCACCGCCGGTGTAGTAGCTGGCGTGGGATCCTGCACCAGCACACACCACCGGGTGCTCGCCTACCTTCTCCAGCTCTGGGTCATCCCAGCGGCGACGCAGATCATCCCCAGAATAGTCATGCGAAGCATAGGCCACCCACTCAGGACTCACCTCGCCCGTCGTCGATTCGGACAGGTAGACGCAGATCATCTCCCAGTCGGACTCGTGATCGTTCGCGCCGAAGAACGTAGAGCGCCAATCGTTGTAGAAGTACAGGAACCAGTATTGCAGAACGATCCAGCCATCTCGGCGGAGAACCCGGCCAGAGTACCGATACTGTTCTTGTTCGGCCATGATGTCCCTGTAGGCCAGGGCAGCGGCAGCGGCTCTGTCTCCTGGGACACGCCCGCGGGCCAATAGGGTGATGGAAAACAGAGCGTCTATGAAGCGCGAGAAATATCCAACCCGGACCAAACGCCCCACGCCTGCGCGGAATACTTGGTGGGGCTCTCTGGCAGATAGCCTTTCTCGCAGCCTATGGGTGGCCAGCTTCGCTGCGCCCAGAGGCTCGGTGAGTTTCAGGTACTGAACGGCTCCAAAGACGTCAGGATGTGGCTGGGCGACGCTGTCCAGCGTCAACTCCCCTTGCGGAATCAGACAGATGGCTTCTTCTTGAGGCCGCTGCACCCAGAGGCTACAGGCCCGCACGTATGACTCAACGTCCGTAGGGAAGAACTGTTCCCCTCGGGTATATCGGATCACGGGCTCGAAGCGCCGCAGCAAATCAAGGTCGGTTTGAGAGCTCATACACTCCCTCCTGTCCCGGGCGTCCTCACCTGACCCGGAACGCCGTCCGCACCTCGGAAGAGTTCAAGTATAGGACTATGACAATGCAAACGAGCATTATTGCCGGGTAGACAAGACCCCATTGCCACTGAACGCGAAGGGACAAGGATGCGAGCAGGCACAATCCTTGTGTGAAGATGGCGAGAAGCCATCCAATGCGCAGCCGGAAGAAGAAGCAGATCGCCGCCACCACGCACATGAAGGTCAGAGGAACGAAGAACGCGAGGACTGAGCCTGCCTCCACCACCTCTGGCAACTTCACTAGCTCGGCCGGCTCCAGTTGCCCGTTGACCAGTGAAGCCCTGTAGAGCTTGTAGATCACGCTACCCATAAGCAGAGCTGCTTGGAGGACAAGAAGTACACCCACGATTCCCACGGTTCGGAGACGCATCTCGCCTGGCACCTCCTCTTTCACTCTCCTTCAGTCTTCCCGTTGCAGGACTATTCAATGGACGGCAGACATCGTGTACTAGGCCCCCCCGCAGCTCGCGGGACCCGTGGTAGACTCGCGTTGTCTGCCTGTGGTGTTAGAGCAACAATGCCTGACCGGTCGAGCGCACTGAACAACCTTGGGGCTGGGCACATGGCCAACTGACGGCGAGCCCTGCGCGCAGCCAACCATCATCAATGGCCGTCACGGGTGTATCGCTCGGCCAACCATCCTCTCACATCGCTTGCTCAGGACGGGCTTGTCCTCTCGAAGAACAGATCTCCACCATCGGCCATCATGTTCAGCACCAGTTGGTCGCCTTCCAGGACATAGGTACGGACCCACGGCAGCATCTCCAGATACCGATCGTACAAGGAGCCCGGTTCGCACTCAGCCAATGTGGTCGGACCCAGCTCCACCGTCAGGCCAGACGCGCTGTCCAACGTATAGGTGCCCAGGGCACGGTTGCAGTCCGCCTGGATGCTCACCCGTCCATCCGGCAATAGCTCCAAGGTGTATTTGTCCGGTTCGTCAACGACAATCGTGGTGTCGTCTCCACCCAGGAACTTCACCCACCTCCAGACCACGCCGACGATCTCCGAGCCAGCAGCAGCGGCAGTGACCACTTGTTCAGAGGTCAGCCCCAGGTCGTTGTCGCTCAGCTCGTACTTCTGAACCACCTGCTGCGTGGGACAGCACATCGGATCATCCGGACCATGGGTGAGCATATCCACGACGATCTCACCATCCTCGATGGACAAGGAGTTGACCTGAACCCTGTCGCCCAGCAACCGCGTGGCCATGTTCACGGGGCTGCCGTTCTGGTCGAGAACAGCGGCTAGATAGACGAAGGTGCCGCTGCCGCCAGAGTTCTCCGCCAAGAGTACAGCGGTGTCCTCCACGCCATCGCCATCCAGGTCCCCGAGGGCGTAAGGGTCTATGAAGCTGACAGTGGGTCGTGAGGCCCCGCCCTCCACGAACGGCTCGCCCTCGTACCGACCGTCGGTCAGTTGGACAGTCGTCTCATAAATCCCTCCGTAGGCGGCGTTCTTGAGGGTATCCTCAGCCAGTCCCGCGCCCTTCTCAGCAGCGGCAACGTATGAGGCCGCCACTCTGCCCTCGGCGTCCATCAACTGCAGTTGGTCGTCCTCGGTGCGGTAGCTGACCGCCGATTCCAGGGCTGCCAGATAGGCAGCTTCCTGCTCCATGATGCCTTCGGGCTCGGCGCACATCATGCGTGTCGCTGCGGGCGGCCCAATGGTGATCTGCTCCTCGTCTATCTCGTAGGAAGCTGTGTACTGATTGCACCCAGCTGAGCCACTCACGTTACCATCTTCACCCAGGAAGGCTGTGATCTCGGTCCCGAGTAGAACCGAAACCAGCGCATCCTGCCCGTCGTAGTAGTACAGTGCCTTCCATGTAGTTCCTGTCAGTGGAGTAGGCTCAGAGACGCCAAATACTAGAACCGTCTTGCCTGCGGAGTCGTGAATCTCGAGCCTGTCCTCCTCAGTCGTGTACCCGGCCGCGCACCCCCGGGCGGTGAGGTATGCCCTGTCCTGGTCCATGACTTCGTCGGGGGGGCACTTCAT
>CAZBJW010000179.1:0-9363 GCA_964492135.1 uncultured Anaerolineales bacterium | reverse complement strand
ATACTGCCTGTACCCCAGAGAGTATTGGTATGACGGAGACGGCGTGGAGGTCGGTGCTCTCGGCGTGGGCGTGGCGGGACGCCTCGTCGGCGTTGCCGTGGCAGGTCGCCGGGTCGGAGTCGGCGGGACAGGAGTGAAGGTCGGCGTGTCCGTGACGGCTGGAGTGGGCGTCACGGTGGGTGTTTCCGTGGCCGTGGGTGTGGGGGACTCCACCGGCGTCGAAGTGTGGGTGACCGTTGCTGTGAACGTGGGTTTGGGAGTCCTCGTCGGGGTCGGCGTGGGCGTGGGGGGGCCGATAAAGGACGCCAAGGAGCAGCCCAGAAGGCTCACCATAGCCAAGACTGCAACCGCGATGGCAGCTACCGTTCCTGCAAGATTCTTCCTGGTCATACTCGAACCTCTTGAGCTCCTTTCACTGACTGAGCGACGACACCAACACTCCGACAGGGAGAGCGGGAGTTCTGAAACCTCCCGCCCTTGGAACCATGTCTGCCCTTGAAGCGCCTGATCGATCGCTCCCACACGCAGACGGGGAGACTTTCCAACCTAGTGATTTCGCTGGAACACGATGTTGGTTTGCTGGCCGCCCTTGACGATCGAGTTCATCTTCTCATTAAGAGGAGCGGACAGTGCTTGCCCGCCGATATTCCTGATCACGGTCAGAGTGTACGTGCGGAAGACTCGGCCATCTGGCGAGTTGAACTTGAACTGCCCCGGCTGGAGCGCTAGAGTTTCATCTCCAGTGGCGCAGTACTGCACGCCGAAAATCTCAGATTCCAGTTTGATCCAGACTCGGTTGAAGTTGTCAAGGGGACTTCCTTGGGCGTCCCAGACAACGCCGCTGATCTCCGGCAGACACCATCCAGGGTGGCAGGGGTCCTTGATAGGTCCGCTCACATAATGGTACTCATACACCGGCTGAGGCGTTTTGGTAGGTGGTGGCGGCTTCGGCGTCGGCGTCGGTGCCGGCGGGCGTGGTGTGGGTGTGTTGGTGGGTGGTCCTGTGGTCGGAGTCGGGGGCTGCGTAGGGGTCGGTGGCTCCGGGGTGGATGTCGGGGCCTGTGTCGCCGTAGGGCTAGGCACGATGCTCGGAGTCGCCGTGAAGGTGGGAACGAAGGTCTTGGTTGGTGTGAGCGTCACGGCAGGGCCTAGACCTAGCAAGTCGCCAACAGGCCAACCCAAGGCCACTGCTCCCACGGTCATGGCAATAGAGCAGCCAAAGATCATTGCCGCTAGAAGTGCGCCAATCAACAGCGCTAGAGATCTTCTATTCATGCATACCGCCTCCTTCTGATGTGGCGCTTATTATAGCTTCATCAGGCGGATAGTGCAAATCAGGCGTCAGCCAGAGGGAGAGAGCAGTTCCTACGAGTAGCAGGAGAGCTCCCGCCAGAAACGGCGCGTAGTGATGTATGTGTTCCCAAAGATAGCCTCCTACCACCGGCCCAATCGCCAATCCCGCGCCCTGCACTGCGGCCACGGCGCCGAGGAGCAGGCCGCGGCTCCGCTCCGCTATTCTATCCATGGCTAGAGCGTTCCAGGCAGGCACCGCCAGGGCATAGCCAAGGCCGGCAAGGCCTGCTCCGACGGTGACCACAAATAGGTCGGTCGTGAGGGGCGCGCCCCCGAAGCACGCGGTCAGTATAGCCAACCCTGCCACTATGGGCCTCTTGCGTCCTATGCGGTCAGCCAGGTGTCCCCCAGGGAGCAGTGCCACCGCCGTGATACCACCAGCGATAGCCAGGATGACGCCCATGGTGACTTTGTCCACCATGAGGACCTGCGCTCCGTACAAACTGATGATAGGCAGCAGAAACGCCAAACTGGCTGTCAGTAGTAACGCGATGAGCCCCAGCAGCACGAGTTCCCCAGTCACCGGGCTAAGGCGCTCCCTTGTCCAGACAACCGGTGCTGTCCGTCCGTCTACTCTGGTCTCTCTGGCCAGCATCAGAACGATCACCAACACGAGAGAGACCAGACCGATACAGGTGATGAATGTGGCTCGATACGAGGTTAGGCCCAGCAAGAGATTGCCGGTAATGGGTCCCAGGGCCAGCCCTCCCAGCATCACTGTGCTGAGAACGCCCATGATGAGACCCCTCCGACTGCGGCGATAGGTATCTGCCACACCGGCATAGATGGCTGGCCAGATGCAACCGGCTCCCACCCCGTTCAAGCCGTTCAGCAGCAGGAAGGCATGGGCGGTGGCGACCCTCATCATCAATATCAGGGGCACAATAGAGAGTAGGATGCCGAAGAGCAGCACGAGCTTGCGGCCCCACCGGTCGGCAAACCAGCCTGCTGGCGTTCGTGTCACTATGTCCACGATGAGATAGGTAGAGATGACCGCCCCCACCAAGGTCACCGACGAGCCGAGCACCTCAGTCAGATAGAGGGGTAATAGCGCCATGGCCTCGATGGCATGCACTATCTCCATCAGTACGATGGCAACCAGGAAGACGACAAGATTTCGATTGGCCTTGAGTTTCGATCGTAGCCGAGCGATCCCTATTTGTAAATCACCATCCCTTAACCTATATTCCTGACCATGAGTGCCCTCTATCTAGCGGTGTTTCTGCTCTCGGCGGGTACCCTCATCTTCGAGATAACGTTGACCCGCGTCTTCTCCGTGGCGCAGTGGTATCATTTCGCTTTCATGACCGTGAGCCTCGCCCTGCTCGGCTTCGGCGCCAGTGGCACCATTCTAGCCTTGTTCCCACAACTTCTCAAACGGGATCTGGCCAGACTACAGGCCACCATATGCTTGCTCTTCTCCGTAGGCGTGGTCGGCAGTTACCTCGCGAGCAATTACGTCCCCTTCGATTCGTACCGTATAGCCTACGAGCGACGTCAGATCATCTACTTGGCTGTCTATTATCTTGCTCTGGCTGTGCCCTTCTTCTTCACAGGGCTCTCGGTAGGCACCCTCCTGGCGGCGAAAGCCGAGCAGGCTGGCAGAACATACTTTGCCAACCTGACGGGCTCTGGCGCTGGCTGCGTTGCGGCGCTGGTGACGCTATCCATGGCGGGTGGCGAAGCTACGATACTCGCCGCCTCTCTCCTTGGCGCCGTGGCTGCTTTGGGCCTTTTGTTCCGCCGCTCGTGGTTCCGCTTCAGCCTGGCCCTGACGTTGGCTCTGTTGCTAGTAGTTGGTGTGCGAAGCACACCGACAATCTTCGACATCAGGATGTCGCCTTACAAGGAGCTCAGCACCGTACTGCGCTTTCCCGACGCCCGGATTGACTACAGTGATTGGAATGCGTTCTCGCGAGTCGACGTTGTCGAAAGTGAGACCATTAGGTCTGCCCCCGGGTTGAGCTACACATACCCTGGAGACCTCCCTTCTCAGAAGGGTGTCTACACCGACGGGGGGGATCTGAGACCGATGACCGCAGCCTCGCCAGGCACTGATTTGAGCTTCCTCGATTTCCTCATCGGCGCCCTTCCGTATCATCTGATGGCTAACCCACGCGTCCTTATCCTTGAGCCGGGCGCCGGACTAGACGTGATGGTCGCTGTCCATCAGGGGGCGTCTGAAGTCGTCGCTGTGGACAGTAATCCGTTGGCCATCGAGGTCGCGCGAGACAGATATGGCGATTTCGCCGGCAATCTGTATTCCCTGGACAATGTGACAGTAGTGGCCGAACAAGGGCGCAGCTATCTGCGTCGCAGGCCTGAAAGATGGGACGTGATCCAGATATCTCTGGCCGACAGCTTCAGGCCCGTGGGCTCGGGGGCCTACAGCCTGTCGGAGAACTACCTCTACACTACCGAAGCCTTTGTCGAGTACTTGAGTCACCTGAAACCCGGGGGGATGTTGATGGTGCAGCGCTGGCTCCAGACCCCTCCCAGTGAGAGTGTGCGTGCGCTGACCCTAGCGGTCTCCGCTCTCCACCGGATGGGGGTTGAAAACCCGGCCCCACATGTGGTAGCCCTTCGGAGCCTGTACACAGCCCTTTTCCTGGTGAAGGGTGAAGAGTTCACTTCTGAAGAGATAGAGATCATCAAGGGGTTCGCGCAGGAGAGGCGCTTCGACCTCAGCTACTATCCAGGCATCGATCCGGACGAGACGAATCGATATGGCATCCTGGAAGAACCGTACTACTACATGGCCTATCGCGATGTCCTTGAGACTCAAGATAGCCGGACTTTATACGCCACATATCCCTTCGACGTGACCCCGCCCTCGGACGACCGTCCCTTCTTCTTCCATTTCTTCCGCTGGCAGCAGACTCGTGACATCTTCCGGGGCTTGGGGAGGACCTGGCAGCCCTTCGGCGGCAGCGGCTACTTCGTTCTGCTGGCGCTCTTCCTCTTGGCACTGTTCGCGTCATCGATCCTGATCCTGCTACCCCTCGGCTTTCTAAGGGGCAAGGGCGAAATCAAGGAGGGAAAGCGCCTGTTTCTCTACTTCTTGCTGCTGGGGCTAGGATATCTATTCGTGGAGATACCATTGTTGCAGCGCTTCATCCAGTTTCTAGGCCATCCCGTCTACGCGTTTGCTACCGTCCTGTTCAGCCTGCTGACGTTCTCGGGTCTTGGCAGCCTGCTCTCTCTCAGGGTGCCCCTGGTTCAGGCCATGGCGATCATGGTCGCCGCCATCGCCTGCTACCCCATCCTCCTGCCTCATCTGTTCGGATGGTTGCTCGCTGGCGGGTTACTGTTTCGACTGCTGGCCTCTGTCGCTACTTTGGCGCCTCTGGGCTTTCTAATGGGCATTCCTTTCCCCGCTGGCATCCGGCTGACAGGAAGGATCGCGCCTGGGCTGGTGCCGTGGGCCTGGGGTGTAAACGGCTGTGCGTCCGTTCTGAGCTCCATCCTGGCGGTGATGATAGCGGTATCCCGCGGTTTCTCCGCAGTGCTATTCATCGGCGGGGCAGCCTATGCGCTGGCTCTTGTCGCCATCTACAAGGTGGCGACGAGAGCCGCTGCGGGACATGAGTGAGAGGCTGGAGCTAGGTAGAAGCCCTGAGTTGGACCTGGGCAGACAGGGACCAGTAGCGGTCTAGAAGCGCCCGGGGTGGGGGCAAGACGGCACTCTCCTGGCGAGGCCTGCGACTTCTACCGGAATTTGGCGACGAAATCGTCAATGGGGATGGCGGCCAGGGTCTGAAGCCTGATGCTTCCTCTGGAGGATAGCTCTGCTGAGACCCGGGCGATAGTGGGGTTGTCGGGGGCCTCGACGATATTGACGAAGTCGTACGGACCCAGAGTGGCATACTGAGAGACCACCTTCACCCCCAAGGCCTCGATCTCTTGATTCACCTCCTTGATGCGATCTGGATTCTCCCTGATCGTCTTTGCTCCCTCGTCCGTCAAGGTGCTCAGCATGATGTACGTGGCCATTTACCTACTCCTTTCGGTACCTCGTTCGTCAGACCCCCACCCCGCTGGTCAGAGGGACTTCCGCAGCCATCCCAGCGTGCAACGTTTGTTCCTGCCCTCATGGCAATGGCTGCAGACGAGCCTTGCATGAGTGATCACCACGGCGATCAAAAGACCCACGAAAGTGAACAGCGCAATCACTGCAGGGACGCTGGAATCTCGGGCGAGCGCAAAGAGCCCTCCCGCAAGTGGCACAAGGAATGTGATGCCGACCAAGGTCCACGCTAGCATCTGCGAACGGGTTCTGCCAAACTCCTCTTCGTTTCGCTCGCTGAAGAACATGGCAGCCAGTTTGCCCAGGCCAGAGCCACAGACTTGGTCATAGTAGTGACATCTGGTGCAGCCAGAGGCTAGAGACAAGACCGCGGCCGTCAGTCCGACAGCGCCGTAGGCCGCAACCGCCCACCAGCCGAAGGGCGCGATGATCACTACACCTACAAGCAGAGCTGCCATGACCTCCGATAGGTTAAGGGCCACTACCGAGGTTGGATACCTGTCATAGCAGGTCATGATTCCGATCCTTCAGCGCCTGATAGGGTGTCCTGCCTATGAGTTCAGCCAAGTCTGCGGCCAGCCCTTGGACCCAGGTTTCATCCTCATAATGGTGCGGGAGAGCACCATATCTTCGACGGACATTGCTATACTTCTCCTCAATGGTCATCAGCACGGTATCGCTGATCAATGCGTCGGCTACGCAGACGATCTTTTCTTCGCAGGAGAGTCGATCATATCTCTGGTTCCCGCTCGCCAACTGTTGCTGCTCTTGCACCGTCAGCATCCCTAGCTTGACTCCTTGTTCCAGTGTTCGCCCCTTGAGGATGTGTATGAGGCAGACCCGTCCTTCTTGCTCATAGCCTTCTGCCCGAACTAGCAGATAGCCCTCGATGCCATGGCGGAGGTTGTGGCCACGGCTACGGCCCAGGTCATGCAGCAAACCCAGGATAGTGGCGTGCTCCACATCCACCGGCCACCCTTGTTGGGAGACAAGCTCTGCCAGGCGGCGGGAGGCAGCACTCACCTCGACACAGTGTCCGTACCAGGATGCGGTGCCTGAGGAATACTTCTTCAGCAGTGAAAGGGCGTTGTCAACGTCCACGGTGCTTCAGCAATGGACTATCGTTTGCCGGCCTTACCTGAGTCTCCGATCACTCCAGGCACGCCCATTCTGGCAGCGGCGGACTCCGAGCCAGCCGGGAGAGGTCCTTCTGTGGTATAGGAGGATTATAGCACAGAGCCGCGGTTTCCCCAAGCGCTACCGTCGTCTGGCGACGAGGACCAGTACTACCAGCGCAACGATTCCCATGCCCACCAAGACGAGGAGCTTGTGCAATCCTGAGGGAAGGATGAGGGCCAACGTGCCGAAGCAGGCGCACAGCGCGTAGAACACGAGCACCACTCGTCGCTGGGAGAAACCCAGATCGAGGAGGCGGTGGTGCAGGTGGCCGCGGTCGCCCAAGAATGGGGAGCGGCCCAGACGCGCTCGATTGATGATCTGCCATGCCACGTCCAGGATCGGGATGCCCAGCACCAGCAGGGCGGTAGCCATCTTCGCGCCGCCGATGATGGCCAAGCTCCCCAAGGCGAATCCCAGAAAGAGTGCCCCCGATGTGCCCATGAAGATCTTGGCGGGATAGAAGTTGAAGGGCAGAAAGCCCAGGACACAGCCGGCCAGTGCCAGAGGGAGCAGGGTGATACTGTACTGACCCAGGCGGTAGCTGTGCGCGAAGAGCAAGACTGAAGCGATGACAGTCACACCTCCCGCCAGGCCATCCAGCCCGTCCAGCCAATTCACGGTATTCATCATGCCCATGAGCCAGAACAGCGTGAAGGCCACGGCGATGGGAGTGGAGAGGACTATCAGGCCGCCAAAGGGGTTTGCTATCTCCACGATAGTGATGCCTGAGTAGATGGCGACTCCAGCGGCCAGGAATTGGACGATGAACTGCGGCAGCGGCCCCAGCTCCCTCTTGTCGTCATACACGCCCAGGCCGAAGACCACGGCCGAGCCCAGCACCAACCCGGCCAAACGGTGTAATTCCAGGGGATCCTGCCTCTGTACGGGCAAGAGGAGACTGAAGCCGACGGCAGCCACGAAAGGGAAGAAGAGGGCCACACCACCAAGGCGTGGTACGGGTGCCTGGTGTACATGCCTCGGCTCACGGGGCACATCTACGAAGCCAAAACGGCGGGCCAGGCGGCTCGCTAGGGGCGTGAGAACGAGGGAACCCAGGAAGGCCATAGCGAACGTGGGCAGGAGTACCGTCATCACAGGCATGCGTCCACGGGTCGGCAAGGTGACCTTGGAGATGAGAACATACTCTGCTCCATGTGAGGAGTTCGATTTCGCTCGGTTTCCTTGCTGGCGTGACAGGCTATGGGCAAGCGGTGATTCATGCGCACTGTAGGGCAAGGATACAGGGACCTCAAACGGTAAGACGACTCACGCGTGCACTCAGTCTGCAAGGATCTCGATCCCGCTGAGCAGGAGATGATTGCCTATGTGCCTGGCTTGCTCATCGTAGACGGGCAGTCTGTCTCCTGATGGGGCGTCATACAATCCCGCCGCGATGGTGTAAGGGCCTGGAGGGGAATCGAGGGCCACGGGAACTTCGTACTTATCTGCAATGACCTCGCCCTCAACCCAGCTGGTGGTGGGCAGCGTTCCCCAGCCTGGCACGCTGTCCTTCTGGCCGCGGATGTTCCCCTCCCCGTCTAGCAAGTGCACAAAAACGGTGTACGAGGTGTCCATCAGCCCAAGGCATTGCCAGTACAGGACCAGACGGAGCTGTTCACCTGGGCGCACCAACGTGGCCTCCAAATCGTATCCCAGCAGCATGACGGTCTCACCCAGGCGAAACTGCAACGGTTGCTGAATGTCGGGCACGGTGAAAGACCTCTCCCTTCCCATCACCTCTACTTGGCCCAGGTCCAAGACGGTACTCGCTGGAAGGAAGCCATAGAGACGATTAAGCGGGCGCTGGCTGGCCAGAACCTGCATCTTGACGTGATAATGCCCCTCTTGCACATGGCCTGGCACCGGCAAGGCCTGCCAGTCGCGCACCATCTGCCCGCGTTGCCACTTGGCCGGGGGATAATCACCGCCGAGGGGGAGCTGGACCTGGCCCCATCTGCCTCCACCCTGATCCTCCAGCCAGACCACAAGATGGTACTCATCGCCCGGTTCGACCAATGGTTGCCAGAGGAAGGTAAGCGGGATTGTGTCTCCTACTCCGAAGCCCTCGCCTATGATGGAGTAGCCAAGCAGCTTGAGCTGGCGCCCCAGGTCAACCATTACCTTGCGCTGCACATCCCAAGGTCCCGCTCGCTCCCAATCCGTGTCACCCTCTAGGAGTATGCTGCCCAATGGCGCACTGGCCACCGGAGCCAGGGTGTCAGGCTGGTACATCGTTACCTGGATAGTGTAGCTGCCTGGTGGCAGGCCGGCCACAATCGGCAGATCATAGGTATCGATGATAGTCTCTCCGGGTCTCCAGGCTGGCGTGCGATAGGCGTCGCGCACGGGAAAGGCCTCCTCTACTCCGCCAAGATGCCCTTCTGCATCTATAAGGCGGACCGAAACCTTGTAGTCATCAGAGATCTCGCCGGTCGCTTGCCAAAAGAGCGTGACTCTGAGGCTTTGGCCCACATGGAGGTCCCTCACGTAAGCATCGTAGCCGCCAAGCAGGATCGCTTCACCGAAGAGCACTGAGAGAGGGTGGCTGGGCGTCTGGGAGATTTCGGCCGGTCGCTCGCGCACGTGGATCAGCGGACCCACAGACGAGAGTTGGTACTCGTCCTCGGCGCCCCTCAAAGGACGGGTCAGATACACGGCATGTCCGGCCTGCATCTGAGTCCTGACCTCATCCAGCCGCCGCTTCTCCTTGTTGGCAGAGATGGTGACCAAGTCAGGTCGCAACCCTTCTGTCTGCTGAAAGTAGTTGAGCAGGGTCATCTCTCCCAGAATGCCTACCACAACGG
>CAZBJW010000178.1:0-9397 GCA_964492135.1 uncultured Anaerolineales bacterium | reverse complement strand
ATGGTACGGCCCTGCACCTGCTGGGCATCGTGTCCTTCTACAGCTCCCACGGATCGGTCGACCACCTGTTGGCTCTGCTAGAACTGGCCGAGCGAGAGGGCTTGCGGGAAGTCTACGTGCACTCCATGCTCGGTCGCAGGGGAGAACACCCCGAGAGCGGCGCCAGATACGTACAGACCATCGAGCAAGCGGTAGAGAGCCTGGGACTGGGAAAAGTCGTGTCTGTCATAGGGAGATTCTGGGCACTGGACAGAGAGGAGAACTGGGATAGGATCGAGAAGGCATATCGCTGGCTGGTCTACGGTCAAGGAAGAGCCGTGAAAGGGGTGATATGAACCGGCTTCTGCTCATCCGCCACGCCTTGAACGACTGGGTGGGGAAGCGCGTTGCAGGGTGGACGCCTGGCATCTCCCTGAACGAAGAAGGGCGCAAACAGGCAGCACGCCTCACTGAATCGCTCTATGCCGTGCCCCTGGAGGCGATATATGCCAGTCCGCTGGAACGTGCGCTGGAGACTGCGCAGCCGATAGCCAAATCCCACGACCTGGAGCTTCAGATTCGGGATACTCTGGGAGAGACGCGCTACGGGGAACTGGACGGGAAATCCCTGGAGGAAGTGATGAAGAGCGATCTCTGGGAGCAGTTTCGAGCCTATCCCAGCAGAACACGCTTTCCGGGCGCGGAGACCATCTACGAGGTACAAGTGCGCGTGGTTGGGGAACTGGAGAATCTTCTGCAGACTCATCGCCACGGCAATATCGCCGTGGTCACGCACGCTGACCCCATCAGGGTAGCGGTAGCACGATACATCGGACTCCCACTGGATCTGGTGGGCCGCATCTGGGTCTCTACTGCCTCTATCACCGTATTGCGTTTCGACGACTGGGGACCCCGCCTCACGCATCTGAGCCACACCGGCTCCCTGGACTTCCTCAGTGTGGAGCACGGTTCTAGCTAGCCGCATCACCGACTAACGTCAACGTCCAGCGCCGTGAAGACCAGAGCCGGTTCACCCTCGCCCACATCCTCTAGTTGCAGGATGTTCGCCCCTTCTGCGAGAGGCAGTGGACCTGTCTCAAACTGCATGGGTTCAGTGCCCACCTCGTAAGTCGTTCTCACCTGGCCATCCATACTCACCACCAGTGGCCGCGCCTCCCGCTCACTGGAGGCCACGAAGGCCAGCCGCACCTCCTGACTCACAGGGGTAATGATGGCGCAGGTTGCCTCCCGGCCCAACTCGCGCACTGGCTGACCGCCAACCACCTGGCGCGGGCCCCATCCGGGTCCCAGGACCAGCAACGGCGTCTGAGGCGGCTGGCCTCCAACTTGGTAGACGGTGATCTGCCCGTCCTGGTAGACTGGCAACTGATCGCCAAAGACCTCCTCAACCAGGTCGAAAAAAGTCTCGCTCTCCTTCCCGGGCGGCAACATGTACCCGTGGAGGATCGCGTACTTGACGTCCAGATACGCCAGAACTTCGGGAGCGACCTCCCCTGGATCTTGAGCTATGATGTCAGGGCCCAGGAATCGGAACTGCTGCAGGACAGGCACCCTCTCCACAAGGGAAAGCGGATTAGGTCGAGTCACATAACCTGCGATCATGGGCTTGTGATGCACGGTCTGGTACAGAAGATGGGCGGGCCGGTCCCAGTTCATGGGCAACTCCAGAATGGCGTACTCCTCTTCTTCAGTTGCCAGCCTCTGATAGAACGATGGCACGTAGACCTCCGCCATGGGATATGGCGCCGGCAGGAACTCGAAGCATACTAGAGCCGTGACCACAAGGGCCAGCACTCTCGCCCGGGCTGCAGGCAGAGCAGCCAAGAGCCGCTGAAGTCCTAGCGCCACCAAAGGGGCGAGGCTGAGCATCACCATCCCGTCAAACCGGCTGACGGAGCGGGCAATCCTGAAGAATGGCAGGAAGCGATACAGCGCTAGATAGGGAAGCGGGAGGGATACCTCTCGCCCGGCGATGTGGAGATAGGGCCCTAGAGAAAGCACGAAGAACGTCAGGGAACTGATGCCCCAAACGGCCCCGTCACGCCTTCTGGTCCAGAGGGCGTAGCCCGCGAGCGCCAAAGGGATGTAGCCAGCGAAGACCATCCTCTCAGAGGTGCTGCTCGTGAAAGCCTCGCTCAAGCTAGCGGCCGCCTTTCCCCACAGCGGGTGAAACTCGTTGGGAGTGATGAAGGCCAGCAAATCTGCTGACAGACGCACGGTAACGTCAAAGGGCGAAAGCAAATGGCTGGCTTCCTGCGTAGCCTCCCACAACATGGGCACCAATAGCGGTGAGAGGATGATGCCGCTGACCACCAATATCAGTCCGCTTCTTGACACGAGAGTTCGCAGTCGGCGATCGGCCCACGCCCTGTAACCCAGATAGATGCCGGTGAAGATGAGCAGGTAGAGGACCAAGTACCAGTCGCAGAGAGCGGAGAGCACTAGAAATACAACAGGCAGACCTACGTGGGATAAGGGCCGCATCCTCTCCGACGACAAGGACTTCGCCAGAGTCAGCACGTAGAAAGGCAACCACTCCAAGGAGATGACCTGCATGTGGCCCAAGAGATGAGCGAAGTGGAAGGGAGAGAAGGTGAAGACGGCGCCAGCCAGAAAGGCCACCAGATGATCGCGTGTTCTCCGACCTGCCCCCAGAACGTAGAGAGCCAGAAGGTAGGTTCCGTAACCTCCCAGGATGAAGCAGAAGAGGACCACGAAGTTGTAGGAAACCGTCAGGCCAAAGCAGAGCTGTACGGGCATGCTCAGCAAGGAATTGAAGATGTTCAACGTGTGAAAAAGCAGACTATATCCCGTGGGGTAGTAGAGGTGAGTGGTGAAAAAAGGGCTCTGATGCAGATCCAGAAGGGCAGTCTTGACCCACCATAGATTCCAGTAGTTCTGCCACCCGTCAAAGCCATCGCCAGGGATGGCCGTCGTGAGATGGAGAACCAGGGGAAAGGTCATCAGCACGGTCGACAGGAGATAGCCACTGAGGGCGAGAATGTGAGGCCGTGCTGACTTAAAGCTCACTCTTCCATCAATCATTGCTCGGGGATGCCAGAGAGCCATTTGTCTGGCCGGAGCGCAGCTCTCAGGCCAAGTAGAGCCTCCGCCCCACGCCAATGATGGCCGCCATCAAAGGCTCCAGGATCCTCTGGCTCTTCCCCACGACATAGGCCGCAACAGAAGCGACTAGCGCGCCTGCAATGATGTCCAGAGGGTAATGCACACCGCAGTAGATGCGGGCAGAGACAAAGAGCCCAGCCAGCATTCCCATCACGACACCCAGCCAGCGATGCCGTTGCCAGGCAACTCCGGCGAAGGCGAAGGCTACGGCGGCCGCGTTTGAGGGCAGGGAGGAATCCGATGGCCGATAGAAAAGCAGATTGACCTCTTGCACAGAGAAAGGCCGTGGTCTGAAGTAGATCAGGTTGCACAGCTTGACCACGAGGTTGGCCAGAAGGACAGCTGCGACGATCGACAAGACGGTTCGCTGATTGCTCCTCCTCTCCTGCGTGCTGCTGCCAGCGAACCAAAGGGCAGCACTCAACAGGCAGAGGGTCGTAGGCACGAGGTAGTCGTTGACCAGCAAGCGCATCAGGCCATCCAAGGCCGGCACCTGACCCGCCAGGCCATTGATCAAATTGAAGAGCGACACATCTAGCGACATCGATTGTCCTACAGATGCCCACGAAACCAACCCGCTGCCCAGGAAAGAACTCGTCTGTCACGGACCAGGTCCAGGTGCCCCATCCCAGGGGTCACCTTAACCTTCGCACTGCGGCTCAACATGTCTGTCCCCAAGGGTGGAACCACTCTATCGTCCTCTCCATAGATGACGAGCAGAGCCTGCGAGTCCAGCTCTGGGATATGCTGGCGGGCATTCAGCTGGCGCACGAGTTCGCCTTTTTGATGCAGACGGGTCCAGTGGACGGCTTCCGAGTACGACATCGCCCGCAGGAGGTCCAATCCAGGCTCGGAAATCTCCTCTGTGAGGACAGGGCCCAGCGCCACTACCGCTTTGATCTGCCTGTCCTCAGCAGCGGCGCGGATGGCCAGATCGCCGCCCAGACCCACGCCCGCTGTGCCCACCCTGCTGGTGTCGATCTCGTCTCTGGCATCAAGATAGGAAATGGCCTGGGGTAAGAGAATGAGGACATCGGGGAACCGCCACGACTCGTTTGACCCGATGGCCCGCATGTCCAAAGCGAGCGCCGCGAAACCGCTCTCAGCCAGCTTGGCAGCCATCGACTCCAGAGAGTCACTTCCCTTGCCGGGCTCGGGTACCAGGCAAACAGCTGGCCAGGGGCTGTCTCCAGAGGACGGTAGATGGAGGCTGCCACGTACCCACTGGGCAGATATCTCCTCCTTCTGGGCATACGGCTTCTCCCCCAGCCCACGGATCGAGGCCCAGAGCCTGGCCGCCAGCAGAGAGATCCCTATGGTGCTCAATAGAGCGAGAAATAAGCCTGCCGCCAAGAAGAAGAGAAACTCGCTGCTGGCTGGCCCAGGCGAGAAGATCTCCTCGCTCTTAGTGCCAAAGAACCAGAGACACGCCAGCCCCAGAAGAATCGAGCCCAAGAGATAGCCCCATCTGGGTCTCCAGTAATGAGGCAGCCACGACAGAGCCTTCAAACGTTGCCATGCCGCGACCAGTTGCCAGAAACCCAGCGAGGCGAAGTAAACAAAGATGAGAAAGACAAGGCCTATGGTGATCTGTTCGCGAAACTCCATTGGCCAGCCACTCAGCCCCCGGTCATCCCTGTCCCAAGTCCCGGGATTGCTGCTGCAGACACGGCCAGCTGATCAGTCCCCTCCTCCTTGGCCAACGGAAGACGCCTCGTACTCTCAATTTACCGCACGCCTCGGGAGCGCCAGATCACGGCCGTCTCATCGAAAGATTGGACCACGTGAGCGGAAATGACGAAGCCCTCCCCGGACCCCACTTCTGCGTACCGCACCCGAAGATATCGTCCGCCGGACATCGTCCTCACTGCTATCTGCGTATCATCGCGTCCCCGAACGATGTAGTCAGGCTGCTCGATGGTTGCCAATACATCGTCGAAGCAGGCGTTCACATGAGACCATCTCTCCGCCAACAAGCGGATGCTCGCACCATTTGTGGATGTTGCCGTAAAGGAGAACTCCATGCTTACTTCCGTGGGTCCCGAGGAAGGCCCGCCCAATTATATCCGCTATATCCCAAAACGCAACCGTTCAAGCGTCTATTGAACCGGTAAGTAGATGTTGCCGCGGCGCAGGAACCTGGTGCAGCGCACACCCTCTTTCTCCCTTTCTGCTGCCAGATCCCCGAGCAGCGTCAAGACCTTCTCGTAAGCGCTGCCGCTCAGGGTTGTGATCTCATCTTTGATCCCCCTGTCTGCCTGCAACCATTGCTCGTAGTCGCTGCAGTTGCCCGAACTGTACCCCACAAGGAAGCCCTCGATCCCACAGACCAGCAGGGGGAACGCAATGGCTTGGACGGAATAGGGACAGAGGCAGAGCACGGCGCTCCTGAATAATTGATGCTCTACGCTGGGGATCATCACGTCACGTGCGATGTCCAGGGCGGAGGTCATGATGTGCATGTTCGCCCCAGCCAGCAGGGCATGTACGCCAATGGTCCTGACATTGCACTGATGACATGCTTCGTGGACGGGCTCCGCCGCCTCTGCCAGGTCCAACTCCTCCAAGAACATACAATCGTGGTTCGGACGGCCTGCTGGGCACGGTGGATCCATAGGCTTTTGACAGAAGCCCACAGCAACCAGCAAGTCCGTCCGAGCTGTGTACAGCCGTCGCTCCAAGTCCTCGTCGGCGCCCTCGAAGAGAACGGTAACGTCGCTCCGCTCCGGATTGGCCCACACCAGCCTTCGGTACTTGGACAGGCCTGCCATGGCCTTGAGGGGATGGCGCAGGATGACCCTGCTTAGAAAAGTGAGACCGTATCTCCTCCGCAGGCTGCGTAGAGAGAAGTCCCAGACCTTGAAGCCAAGGAAGGTGGAGTCATCGAGTCGCCTCAACAAGCTGTACATCGTCCAGTCAGTCTTTATACCTCGGCGGATCCGATGGATTGCCAGCGCCTCATGGGAGTGCTATACTCTGCAGAAAGTCGCTTGGGGAGCGTGACGGTGATAACCACTCATGGGCAGTACTATGACGCGCTCTGGTCCAGAAGCAAGGTGCTCGAGCCATCCACGTGGGCTCTGTGGAGCACTGTTACGGCCTACATCGACGGTAAGACCTACTTCCTCGAAATCGGCGCAGGAAACCGTCCACGCATTCCCATTGCCGGCTCCTACTTTGTGGACCTCAGTGCCAGAGCCATGGAAGCTCTCAGGACACGAGATGGCAAGTGCGCTGCGGGTTCGGCTGACGCCCTCCCCTTTCCCGACGAGACCTTCGACCTGGTATGCGCCTTCGAAATCGTGGAGCATGTCCCCGACGACCGAGCGGTTGTGGAAGAGATCAGCAGAGTACTCAGGAGCGGAGAGCGGCTGATCTTCTCTGTGCCGCTGCACATGGAGTACTGGACCAGACATGATGAACTGGCCGGGCACGTGCGCCGCTATCATCCCGCGGCCCTGGAGTCGCTGCTCACAGAGAATGGACTCTTGATTGACAAGTACAACATCACTCTGTCACCACGGAACGCGCTCTACCGGAATGCTACTGCCTATCTCGCAACCAGGTTCTGGCGCCTGGGTGTAGCCCTCGAGGCTCGAATGGCCCTCCCCATCTACACGTGGATCGATCGACGACGAGGAATCAAGTGGCAGGAAGGTCGTTTCCTGGAGGATACAGGCAGAGCGAACAACGTGATCATCGTGTGCCGGAAAGGCGTTCGGTGAGCCGTCCCTCAGGCAGCTGCCTGAGCTTCCTTCAGAGCTTCTTCGAAGAGGGATAGGGCCTCGTCCAGGGTCTTGACGTCCACAGTCAGGGCCGGCATGAAGCGTACCGTGCTGGTGCCGCACCCCAGAATCAGCAGCCCCTTGGTGAACGCTCGCTTCACCACCTCGTCACGCAGGTCACTGGCGGGCTCCTTGGTCTCACGGTCCTTCACCAGTTCTAAGCCCACCATCAGACCCATGCCCCTCACGTCGCCTATGATCGTATGTCGGCGCTTCATCTCCTTGGTGGCGTTCAGCAAACGCTTTCCCATTGCGGCCGCGTTCTCCACCAAGCCCTCGTCTTCGATGACCTGAATGGTGGCAGAGGCCGCAGCGCAGGAGACAGGGTTGCCTCCAAACGTTGTGCCGTGAGCGCCGAAGGGCCAATCCATCAACTCCCTCTTGGCCACCATCGCTCCCAAGGGCATGCCTGACGCGACCCCCTTGGCGATGAGCGTTATATCTGGTACAACGTCAAAGTGCTCAATGGAGAACCACTTCCCTGTTCGGCCCATGCCCATCTGTATCTCGTCGGCCACAAACAGGATGCCGTAGGTCTCTGCCAGCTGCTTAAGGCGAGCGTGATATCCCGGCGGCGGGACTACAAAACCCCCCTCGCCTTGAATAGGCTCCACGAAGATGGCAGCTACCTCCTCCGCCGGCACCAGCTGCTTGAAGACGGTTGATTCAATGTAGTCCACGCAGAACAGATCGCAGGAGGGATAGTCGAGGTTATAGGCGCAGCGGTAGCAGTAGCCGTACGGCACATGAGTCACCCCCGGAAGCAAAGGTGCAAACCCCCGCCTCTGTACAACCTTGCTCGCCGTCAGCGACACCGCTCCCATCGTGCGACCATGGAAGGCGCCCAAGAAGGCCAAGACCCGAGGACGCCCCGTGTGATAGCGAGTCAGCTTCAACGCTGCCTCCACGGCCTCCGCGCCAGAATTGGTGAAGAACAACTGCTTTGGCTCACGCCCTGGCACCAGGGAGTTCAGCTTCTCCGCCAGCTCTATCTGGACCGCATAGTAGAAGTCGGTGCCCGCCATGTGAATAAACCTGGCGGCCTGCTCCTGGATGGCCTCGACCACCTTGGGATGAGCGTGTCCAGTGGCTGCGACCGCTATGCCAGCGTTGAAATCGATGTAGCGGTTGCCGTCCACATCCCAGGCCAGGGACCCTTCGCCTCGAGCCATCACGAAGGGATATGATCGCGTATAGGAAGGCGATACAGCTTCCTGATCGCGGGCTACGTACGACCTAGCCTGGGGACCAGGGACATCGGTCTGCAAGTCAACCAGCTTGGAATCCATCCTCAAAGCTTCCTCTCCTGGGATCGCGCCTGTCGCGACCTCATCCACCCCCCACCATGGGCACCAGCTTCAGCCAGTCGCCACCCTGTAGATGGTAGCTCTTGAATTCCTGCCGCCCATTCACCATGACTATGGCCACCAGATCGGGATCGAGGCCCAACCCCGCTATCACTTCGCTCACCGTCTGGCCTGGCTCGATGGTCGACGGGGTGTCAGCAGGCGCGTACTTCTTGAGCAAGCCGACCAAGGTCAATTGAACGCCCCTCACGTCGACCTCTTAGCCCGAATCCGCGAGATCATATGGTTACGAAATCGAGGCCCAGTTCGTCCAGTGTTTCCCGCGTGGGGATGCCATTGGCGTCCCAGCCGCGCTGCTCATAATACATGTCCAGGAGGCGCTCAACGCCCTCCCTGGCGACGAACTTGCCCTCGGTGGGCCCGCTCTGTACAGGCTCTTGGTACCAGCGGGGCGGCGGGTAGTCCCACTCGCGCCCGAACCCCTCCACCTCACGCACCCAGAAGGATCTGCTCAGGTTCCACACCCGTTCAGCAGTGCGCAGGAGGTCATCCCATGACCGATCAAGGCCGGTTATGGCCTTCATCACAGGGGGGTAGTAGTCCAAAGGCATGCCCAACTCTACCCACTGCAGGCGACAAGTACCAAGACAGTCCATCAGGGGCCGGATATGCTGTAGCTCGATGACCTTGGCCGCCTTATCCTCGGTGATGGCATCCCGGCCCACTTCAATGTCGTAGGTGATGGCCCAGGCACGGTTGTGATGACCGCCGACGTCAGCGGTCATGTAAGCGAGCATCATCGCCGGAGCGTTCCGCGACTCGTAACCGCTAATCTCCAGGCCCTTGATATGCATCGCAAAAACGGCGCTGTTCCCCCCAAAGACCTGCGCGGTATGCCTCACGCCTTCGGCCAGCACGTCGCCGATCCCCTCGCGCTTGGCGATCTTGTGGCAGAGTTCGAAGACCGCCTCGGAATCCCCAAAGCTCAACTCCAAGCCGCCGGTGTCCTGGGCAGTGATGATGCCCTTTTCGAAGCACTCCGTCGCAAAGGCCATAACGTTGCCTGCCGAAATGGTATCAATACCCAGCTCGTCGCACAGAAAGTTGGCGTAGGCGACGTCCTCTATGTCCGACACTCCGACATCCGCCCCTAGGAAGGCTGCAGTCTCGTACTCCGGT
>CAZBJW010000177.1:0-9676 GCA_964492135.1 uncultured Anaerolineales bacterium | reverse complement strand
GCGGTATCCAGAGCATGCCTCCTGGAACCGCTGGAGGAGAGGGAAGCACACGTCACGCCAGCGCTCCTCGTCATCGGGGGCGGAATCGCCGGTCTGCAGGCCGCCCTGGATGTCGCCGACGCCGGATACATGGCCTACATCGTGGAGAAGGAGGCCGAGGTTGGCGGGCACGTGGCCCAGTTGAGCAGGACGTTCCCAACCATGGATGACGCGCGGGAGCTTCTGGGTGAGATAGCGAATCGCGTTCACAGCCACCCCAATATCCAAGTGCTGACCAGGTCAGACGTGGTCGATGTGGAAGGATTCATCGGAAACTTCCAGGTCCTAGTAGGCGGAAATGCGAGGGGAGAGGCAGACACCGCAAACTCCCCGAAAGCGTCGACGGACCAAAACGTCCTTCAGCTGAGCGTGGGGAGTATCATCGTCGCCACTGGCTTCGATGTCTTCGATGCGACGTTGAAGCCCGAATTCGGATACGGCGTTTATGACAATGTGATCACAGGCTTGGATTTCGAGCGGTTGGTGTCACCATCGAGCCCCACGGGTGGAGAGATCCTCATCGGTGACAGAGAAATCAAAGACGTCGTTTTCATCCATTGCGTGGGCAGCAGGGATCGCACCGTGGGCAATCCCTACTGCTCGCGGATATGCTGCATGTACGCCGCCAAGCAGGCTCACCTGGTGAGGGAGAAGTTACCGGATGCATGCATCACGGTGTTCTACATGGATGTGCGGGCTTTCGGCAAGGGGTTCGAGGAGTTCTACGATCAGGTGAGGGAGGAAAGGGTCAGGTACCGGCGGGGCAATCCTTCAGAGATATACAGGCGAGGGGACAGACTTGTGGTGAGAGCGGAAGACACCCTCCTCAGTAGGCCCGTAGAGGTGGAGGCAGATCTCGTGGTCCTGGCAACCGGCATAACACCCCGTGAGGACACCGCAGATGTGGCCAGCCTTCTGAAGCTGTCTCGTTCAGAGGATGGCTTCTTCATGGAGCTGCATCCCAAGCTGAGACCTGTCGACACCACGACGGATGGGGTCTTCCTGGCAGGATGCTGCCAAGGGCCAAAGGATATCGCGGATACGGTTGCTCAGGCCAAGGCGGCGGCCTCTTCGGCCTTGATCCCGCTGTCATTGGGCGCGGTGAGAGTGGAGTCGGTCACCTGTGCCGTGGACCCCTTGTTGTGCTCGGGATGTGGTCTGTGCGAAGACGTTTGCGTATACGGCGCCTTGTCCCTGGACGAGCGTCGCGGAGTGATGACCGCCAACCAGGTACTCTGCAAGGGCTGTGGCGCCTGTGCCACGGCCTGTCCCTGCGGAGCCATCGTGGTGAGACACTTCACCCCGGCCCAAGTCTTGGCCGAGGTAGAAGCTGTGGTGTGAATCCGTGACGTGCTTCCGTCATGACGGTGGCACCGGGTCTTGGACATCGGCCTTGTCATGCACGTCCGTTGTGCCACGGTGCCGGTACGGAAACGCCGTTGAGGCCTTGCTAGGCGCCGCCGTAGGCGACAGCAGACCACCGACAGGCCTCCTGTTCGTCAAGCCGCGTAACGTCTCCTGCGACGGTGAGATCGTTTCGAGCAACCACCCGGCAGCTCACCGAAGAGTAGGCCGCTTTCTGTTCACACCGTTGTCGACAGGGGGACGAAGCTATTGAGCAGATGTTCAGCGGGAGAAGCTCAGGTGACCGGCAAGGCAAGACGCGTCACACTGATGCTTGACAGATTCATACTCTGGTTGTCCAAACGCTGGTTGCTCTTGTTCAACGTGGTGTTTGGCCTCTATGCAGGTCTCCCGATTTTGGCGCCACTGCTCATGTCCTGGGGCTGGGTCAGAGCGGCCAACCTGATCTATTTCATCTACCGGCCCCCGGTGTGCCACCAGATGCCCTCGCGGTCCTTTTTCATCGGGCGCTTTCAAGTCGCCATCTGCCAGCGTGATCTCGCACTCTATGGGGGAGCTTGCCTGGCCGGAATGTTGTTCGCACTGGTCAGGGATCGAGTGAGAGCGCTGCCGCTCAGAGTGTGGATCATCCTGATCGCCCCGCTAGCCGTCGATGGAGTGACACAGGTCTTGGGTTTGAGGTTGAGCACTTGGCAACTGCGGACGGTTACAGGACTCTTGGCCAGTTCGGCCACGGTGTGGCTGGTCTACCCGTATCTCGAAACTGCTTTCAGGGAGATCGAAGCGTCGGCGGGGTCACAGTTGAGGAAGGCAGAAGGGATCGAGGGAGGACCAACGTAGTGCGCTTGACTGAGTTCGAGCCATCGACTCCCGTGGAGGGTTCATCGGCGGCGGCGCCGTTTCTTGACATCTTTCGCGGCCAGTTCTGCTGCAATCTCGTACCCGGATGCGTACCGCTCGCGTCCCCACTGGCTGCGGAGGTAGATATCTACTTCGTTCTCATCGACGTCTAGGTCCAGCATCAATGTAATTGGGAAGCCGTCTATCGTCCTCGCTTCGGAAGTCTCGACGCCCTCTGCCCCTTCAGTGACACCTCGCCTCTCAAAGTTGGGATCCAGTTCGATCCAGCGCGCTCCATCTTCGGTCCCCTGAACATAGAACAGTTGACTGCCGCGCCAGCGCACTACGCCATGGGAGAACGGCGGGGGTGTGCTCTCGCTGCGCTCCGTCTTCGTCGCCATGGCGTCCTCGTAGTCCGCAAATAGCTTGATCACCTCATCGGCTATGCTGTCGTCTCTCTTCATCGTTTCCACGGGCACACCTTCGGACAACCTTTCGTAGCCATATTCGCCAACAATCCTCGTCAGGAAATCATCGGTGACCTCAATGACCCGCCAGACATTGACCATATGCATCGTGTGTTTCCCGGCCTGGGACGCCCGGCGTAGGGCCAGGTCAACCTGATTGAGGGCAGATTCCAACAGGTCAACATCTTGCTCATCCAAGTAGTCAGTCATTCCTCGAAGCACGCTCAAGCTTTCCTCGCTCAGTTGCAGTGATCTCTCGTATAGCGCATCCGACGGATTGACAGAAGACGCTCCCGCTTGCGCCACCAGTCTCTCACCCACCAGTCTGAGAGAATGATAGTACAGGTCCAGCCGTCTCAACGATCGCCGGACGTCCTCATACCGCGTCGCTTGGTCTGTCGCCATCCGTACCTAGGTCCCTCTACTTCCGTCTCAGCTACGGAGCGCTATCATTTTCTGAACCAGGCCCTTCTCCTCGTCCAGTGTCTTGACCTTCCCATCCAACCTGGCATCTCGCAACTTGCTCAATATCTCAGCATACGCGGGTCCCGGTGGAAGCCCCATGGCCCTCAACCTGTCGCCATCGACCAAAGGCTCGATGCCAGCCAACTCGCTGTGATACAGTTCCAGTCGTTCCTTGATCAACTCATCATCCGAGCCCAGCCAGCATATAAAAATGACTTCATCAGGATATGGCGACAGCAGACGATAGATGCCACTGCGAGATAGTTTGACGTTGGCCAGTCCCGGCAGCGCCGATCCCAGCTCGTTCGTCTCCAATAGGACCTTTGTGTCATCCTTCGATAGCTTCAGACGGTCAGCGAGAGCCTCCACCTCACCCTTGGTAGCTCTGAGGCTCAGCAGGGCCAGATATGCCAGTGCCATCGTAGGGTAATGCAGTACCGTTGGTGAGCTCGGCTGTATGCCCTGACGTTGCCAGGACGCCAGTGCGGCAGAGTAGTCGGTCAATCGACGCTCCAACCAGCTGTCCCAGTCCAGCGTGGGTGATATCTGACCCAGCACTCCGAGCTCGGCCAGGCGCCGCAGAGGCTTCGATGGTTCCTGTTCCTCGAACAGAGCATCAAGTTCCTGGCGTATCCGCTCGCCGCTAACTCTGTCGAGCCATTCCAAAGCATCGGAGATCAGTTCCTCCGTCATTTCCTCTATGCGAAACCCGAGGCGCTGCTCAAGCCGAACGGCCCGCAGAATGCGGATTGGATCCTCAATGAAGCTGAGATTGTGGAGCACTCGGATCAGGCCCTCTTCCAGGTCTCTCTCCCCTCCATAGTAGTCCAATAGCTTGCCGAAGGAGTTCTCATCCAGACTGATGGCCATAGTGTTGATCGTGAAATCGCGCCTATAGAGGTCCTGCTTGATGGAGCTGAGTTCTATTTGAGGCAGGGCCGTGGAATACTCGTAGAACTCCCTCCTGGCGGTTGTGAAATCGACGAAAGGAATGACAGCATCCTCCCCCTCAAAGATCAACTTGGCCGTGCCGAAGCGATGATGGCTATGAACACGACCTCCGACCTCAGCGGATAGACGTTTGGCCAGGGTAATGGCGTCGCCCTCAACAACGAGGTCGAGATCTAAGTGCGGCTGTCCCAACAGCAGATCGCGTACAAAGCCTCCCACCAAAAAGAGCGAATAGCCCATCTCCCTGGCCAACGCACTCGCTTTCACGATCATCTCAAAGAGCTCTGCAGGAAGTGCCTCCCGTATCCGTCTGCTCAACTCATCCGCACGCGAGGGGCGACGCGGCTTGCTCCAGAGCTTGATTAGATCCGTGCGCGTAACGATACCAAGGATCTCTTCACCCACCATGACCGGCACCTGACCCACATCATGCTCCATCATCACCTCTTGGAGATGTTCCACGGGATCGGAGGGCGACACGACGATTTCTCCCTTGTGCATGTAGTTCTTGATGGCGGCATCTCCCCGTTCGTACTGCAATGCTTTGTCGATCTCCCTGCGGGTGAGGATACCAAGCAGCCTGCCATCGTCCGCGACCACAGGGAACCCCTCGTGCCCGTATCGCCGCATCATTTCCTCTGCTTCCCGCACCGAGGTATCTGGCGACAGGGTATAGACTCCTAAGGACATGATCTCCTTGACGGTCGTGGCTGGCCGCACCACCTCCCCAAGGACTTCGAGTAACTGTGCTCGCGTTTCGCCAACCGTCTGGCCCTTAACCAAAGCGGCCGCCGCCTTGCTGTGCCCGCCACCGCCAAACCGACGGGCTACTTCCGCCACGTCGATGGCGTCCGAGCTGCTGCGAGCGACCAGCTGGATGCGAACGTCCAGATCGACGATGAGGAAGAGCGCGGCAGGCTCATACAAATCCCTCAGTTTGTGAGCCAGAGTCGAGATCTCCTCCAGATAGCCTGTGGCCTTCGCACTGGCGATGACGATCGTTTGACCGGCATACTCGTGAAACTCCGCCGCTTCCAACAGCCTCTGGTACAGTTCTCTTTGGCTCTCGCTGAGGGGGCGATGGAGGAACTCGTTGACTACATCGAGATTTGCCCCCTGCTCCATCAGCCACGCTGCGCAGCGCGCATCCACTGGCCTTGTCCCGGGGTAGGTGAGCGAACCGGTGTCCTCGTAGATACCGAGCAGCAGAAGGGTAGCCTCCACCGGAGACAGAGACATACGGGCTTCGGAGATCTGGTCAACGAGAAGCGTGGTGGTTGATCCGACGCCTCCACCGTGGTAGGTCATGCGCTCTTCGAGTTCCGTCTCCAAAGGATGATGATCTATGATGCGTATCTCTGTTTTCGCAGATAGCCCCTTCAGGGATGGTACGCTCTGTGTATCGACCAAGGTCACGACCTTGATCTTGCCACGAGGCATGTCCTCCCGGCGCACAAACGGCAACTCGTCCCAATACAGCGCAAGGAAATCCCGCAGGTTCCGATTCAGTCGCTGAGGCAAGATCGGAATCGCTTCCGGATACACCTTCGAAGCTCCAAGCATGGAGGCTAGGCCGTCGAAATCAGTGTGCTCATGGGACGTTATGATCTTCATGGAAAGTCTTCTACGCACAATTCTATCAGAGTGTGTGTGATTTGACAATCGGACGAGGCCAATCTATAATTAAGGTCTGACCGGCGCGTTTCACGCGCTTGGCTTCAAGGAAAATGCCCGTGGTTCGAAAGATAAGATCCCATGCGAGGCTCTACTTCTTGCTGCTGTGCCTCGTGATCACGACAGCCCTCTTCGTCAACACCTTCATACCCGTTGTGTTCTCGGCCAGGCGAGCTGCCGGAGACTACCACGAACCGAGAACTATCCCCAACACGGACCTCAACCCATTTGGTGCCAACTTCTTCCTGGACCGCGAGGTTGAAGAGTGGAAGCTCAGAAAAACTCTTCAAATGGCCCGGGACGCTGGGCTCGGCTGGGTCAAGCAACAGTTTCCGTGGGAGCAGATAGAGCCCGTTGAAAAGGGCAGCTATTATGACGAGCGAATCAGACAGAGCAGCTGGGCCAAGTACGACAACATTGTGGACCTGTGTGAGGAGTACGGCCTACAAATCATTGCTCGCTTGGACAGGCCGCCTTCCTGGACCAGGCAGGACAACACATACAAGGAGCGGCCGCCCGACGACTTCAACGACTACGGCGATTTCGTGTACACCTTCGTAGATCGGTATCGTGGGCGAGTCAGTTATATCCAGATTTGGAACGAACCCAACATCTTCCCCGAGTGGGGGAACAGGCCCGTAGATCCTGTTGATTATGTCGACTTGTTACGGGTCGCCTATCAGCGGGCCAAGGAAGCGGATCCCAATGTCCACGTCTTGAGTGCGCCCCTGGCCATAACCACGGGACAGGCACATCCGGAACCAGGCAAGTGGACCAGCATGAACGAGATTCAGTTCTTGGAGGAGATGTATCAGGCAGGCGCAAAGGACTATTTCGACATCCTCTCAGCCAACGCATTCGGACTGGGCAGTCCACCCGACGACCCACCCGACCCGCAGGTTCTGAACTTCCAGAGGGTTCTCCTCTTGCGCGAGGTCATGGAACGGTACGGTGACTCCGAGAAAGCCGTCTGGTTCAATGAGTACGGCTGGAACGCCTCACCCGAAGATTTCCCCGAGGACCAGCTCGTCTGGCAGCGGGTCAGCGAAGAGGAGCAAGCTGAGTTCACCGTGCAGGGCATCGAACATGCCCTCGCCAACTGGCCCTGGGCAGGCGTATTCAACATCTGGTACTTCAGGCAGGTGGGAAATGTCTCTCCCGATAGATCGGACTACTACTTCCGCATGGTCGATGTGGACTTCACGCCTCGTCTGGTCTATCACTCCGTTCGAGAGGCAACGCAGGAACTACTCGGCCCTGTCGGGCCCGGCTACTATCAAGAGACCAACCCTGCGGTGATTCGCGAGGGAGAGTGGCGGGCGGCAGTAGAACCCCAAGCCAGCGGCCAAGCGATGATTCTCAGCGAGACAGGGGGGTCCAGTATCACTGTCGATTTCGTGGGTGAGAATGTGGACATGATCGCCTGGGAGGGACCCAAAGGGGGCCGTCTGGCGGTGACCCTGGACGGTCGCGCAGTGGACGGCTTGCCGCAGAATGGAGACGGTCACTCCTACGTTGACCTGTTCAGTCCGGTCACCCGCTGGCAGCAATCAATACCGCTGGTCTACCAGGTCGAGGACGGGGAGCACACACTCCAACTCCAAGTACTAGAACGAGGGAATCTGGCCTCGGAGGGGAACGCGATCGCCGTTGACGCCTTCGAGGTGAGCAGAGGGGAGAAGCCCTCTTTACCTCACGGTATCACTGCCTTCCTGGGACTGGCTGTGGTGGGTGTGGGGGTATTGACGTACCGCGAGTGGAGAGTTCTGCGGCGAACGCAGAAGTGAGTAGCGATGTATCCCACTGCTTCATCCCTGGAGGATGAAGCTTTTTTGTTGGGCCTGCACCAGTAGGACCTCAGCCGCTGAGGAACCATGACCAGAGGTAGCTTGGCTCGTGCTCTTCTGCTATGCATCGTGCTCGCCGTGGCAGCTGGACTACCAAGGCAGCATGTCCGCTCCCGGGTTCTCATCCGCCAAGCGGATCTTTCGCAGACTGCCAAGGAGTACAGCCAGGCCATCTATCTGTACCAGCAGCTAGTCGTAGACCACCCACGATGGTCCGTGCCCCATCTTCATCTAGGCCAGATATACCTGGCCCAGGGCAGACTGGACGAAGCCGAAGACGAGTTCGCTTTCGCACGGGAGCTGGACCAGGGAGAGTCGCAAGCGCTGGCAGGTCTCGGCGAGATCGCGTACCGGCGAGGTGATACGAAAGGGGCCATTCATCTCTGGCGGGATGCGATATCACTAGATCCCAAAGGCTCTGAGGCGGCGTATAGACTGGGAAAGGCTTACTTGGAGCTGTCTCAGTTTGACCTGGCCAGGCAGGAGTTCAACCGGGTCCTGCGTGACTCCCAGCGGCATCAAGCGGCAAACTACTATCTCGGTCTGCTGGCAGCAAGCGACGACCACTCGGCTTCCGTCGAGTACTTGCGCGTCGCGGCTGAGGGCGACGACAGGGAGATATCCAACAGAGCAAGCGAGATGCTTGCCCTGCTGGAGGACATAGCAGCCTCGGAGGACGACGCCTATGTCGCCGCTCACCTCGGACGTGCCTACCTCAAACTCGATGCGCCGAGTCTCGCAGTGGCCCAACTAGATAGAGTAATAACCCTCCAGCCCGATAACTATACGGCCCGCGCCTACATCGGCTATGCGCTCTTTGCACTGGATGACCTCAATGCCGCGCGTGATGTCCTGCGACAGGTCACCCAGCAAGCCCCAAAACATCCTTTGGGCCATTACTTCCTGGGATTGCTTCACCGCTCCGAAGGCTACTTGCCCACGGCGCTGTGGGAGTTCAAGACATCCCTGAAGATCGATCCATCCAACGCCGCCGTTTACGCGGAAATCGCTGACACCTACCAGCGGATGGCACAGCACGTACTGGCAGGAGACTGGTACCGGATAGCCACCGAGGTAGCTCCGGACGAACCGGGATTCCTGATTCTCCTGGCACAGTTCTACGTCAATGTGCTCCCCAAGGCCGAGGAGGGAGTGACTGCCGCGAGGCGAGCAGTCGCCGCAGCGCCCGACAACGCCGTGGCCCAAGACCTGCTGGGCTGGGCTCTCTATTTGGCGGGCGAGTCACCTCAGGCACTAGCGCCCCTGGAAAGGGCCGTAGTTCTGGATCCCGACTTCGCCCGCGCATACTACCATCTTGGTGTCATCTATGCCCGCCTTGGCCGAAGGGCGGACGCGGTATGGGCATACCAGAGGGCCATAGACCTTGACGCCGAGGGGGAATACCGGGGCAGAGCGATGGCCGAACTCAGCAGCACAGATTAGATCTCCCGGTATGGCCTCTCCGATGGGTTGCTGCGGTCGTTCTTGACCCTCGCCTGTGCGCCGTGCTACAATCGCCCCATGGACCATCCGCACCTCGTTCCCGCATAGGCCCACCTTCAGGGGTGGATACAAACCCACGTTCCACCGGGAGATCGTGCCTTGTGATCGATTCACCGGCCAGCACATCTCTCTCGGCCTATCTCGCTCCGAGACTGGCTGTTTGAACCAGGACAGAGAGACGGACAAAACGAAGATGAGGGAAGAGTTACGAGAGACAGGCTCGACGGGCGACCTCACCACAAGCGCATCTAACCCTCGCTGGTGGACAGCTTGAAGAGGAAGCTGACGATGAGACTGAAAGGGAAAGTAGCGATCATCACGGGCGCGAAATCGGGGATTGGCCTTGCCACTGCCACTCGCTTCGCGGCCGAAGGAGCCAAGATCGTGGTGGCTGATATCGCAGACGCCACGCGAGAGGTGGCCGAGATTGCACATCACGGGGCCGAGGCCCTCTTCGCTCAGGTGGACGTCAGCGATTCCGCTCAGGTCAGGAGCATGATCCAGGAGACCGTCTCTGTCTATGGC
>CAZBJW010000176.1:0-9708 GCA_964492135.1 uncultured Anaerolineales bacterium | reverse complement strand
GTCCTCATCTGCATTATGAGATCCGCCTCAATGACGTTCCGATGGACCCCGTGATCTACCTGAGTTTGAACCAGTAGTGATGGCCTGAGATGACGTAGGAGTGATCGTTGTCAGCCCGCGGTTAAGGAGGTTTAGGCGTTGGTCGACGTGATAGATAGTCCAGCCAGTGATAGGATTGAGAACGTTATCGGGCCCACCGCCACTTTCATCGGCGAACTGAAATGCGATGGAGGGGTGCGTATAGACGGAGTATTCCAGGGCACCCTGGAGACTATGGGCAATGTCATCATCGGCGAAACGGCTAAGGTAGCAGCTGACATCGTGGGCCGCAACATCTCGATATCGGGGGCGGTGAAAGGTAATATCAACGCGATGGGGCGTTTGGAGATACTAGCCACCGGCCTGCTGTGGGGCGACATAGAAGTTGCTTCGTTCCTCATAGATGAGGGAGGCGTGTTCAGCGGGAGGAGCGACATGCCGGTGGAGTTCGAGCCGCTGCTGCTAACTGGGGAGAAGGGACCGGAGAAGCTCACAGAGGGGAGAGACGGCGCGGATGAAGACGAGGATGTCGCCATTACCTGAGGGCAGCCTGTCGAAACTGGAGGGCCAGCCCCACGTGGCTGGCCCTTTTTGCTGCTTCCGTCAGCATTCGTTGGCAATGCTCTGAAGGCCGGCGGGGTCGAGGATCTCTATCCTCTTGCGGCCGGTCTCCAGTAACCCCTCAGCCTTGAATCGGCTTAGAGTCTGAGTGGTGGTCTCTCGATGTGTGCCGATGTCATCAGCCAGGTTCTGATGGGTCAGTCCACGGATGGTGGTACCCTGCTCCTTCATCAGGCGGAGCAACAGGGAGGCTAGTCTGCCAGCAACCGTCTTAAAGGCCATGTCTTCTAAGCGGGCCTCGACTTCGAGAAGGCGTCTGCCAATGAGTTCGAGAATGCGTAGCGCTACCTGAGGCTTCTCGAGCAGCAAATCTTCTACATTAGCACGGTCCATCTTGCATACCGCGCAGTGTTCGATGGCTTCGGCGAAGCTATCATACATCCCTTGCCCTATCAGTGACATTTCGCCAAAGATCGTGCCTGGACCCAGAGTGTTGGTCACTATCTTTCTTCCGTCGAGAGAGATGCGGTACAGCTGCACCCTACCCTCCTTCAAGATGAACAAAGCCTCTCCAGTATCCTCGGGAGCGTAGAAGATCTTGCCGGCGGCGCAGGGGATCGTGGTGACGGAGCTCTCGAGGACTTCGAGTTCCTGGTCGGTCAGATCCTGAAAAATGTCCACCGTCTTCAGGTACCCAACCTTCGTTCTCACATCCAACGGCATACTGTGCGTTCCTCCCCCCGCTTGTGCAAGGCATCCACAGACCGGCGGGGCGCATCACATTGTACACGGGAGCCTCTCGGCAGGCAACATATCTTCATGCTACTCGAGACAATGTACAGAAACCCTTCGTCTTGAGTGCCCGGCTGGTGATGGATCGTGTTGCCAAGCGGTGCCAAAGGCCAGAACGGAAGGGCAGGATGAGGAGCGCAGGCTCTTGAAGGGCATTTGGGGCTGAGGGAGACATTACATGCTTGATGGCTAGATACCGTGTAGCGGACGCGAGCTTAGCGGCGCCGTTATGCCACCACAGCCGATTCTCGCCCGGGGGCGGCGCCCGCTGCGGGAGATGGTATCCGGCCACTTCTCACGCCTCCTGAGCCGAGCGCATTGGGACGTTGGTGGAGAAGCCTGGCCGTATCGATGGGAGATCAAAGGACATCAAGATCGAACTCCCTCCAAACAACCTGGATACAGCATTCGTGGAGGATAGCCTCGATCTCCTCCTTTCTCCCGAGAGTCTTAGGCTCCAGTGGATAGACAAGAGCGGGTAGGACTGGCCCGTTCCCAAGTTCAGCGTCGATGTATCTCCACAGCTGCCTCGCATGTCGAAGAGCATTAGGCCGCACTCGATGAGGCAGCATCTTGTCCCAATCCGAGGCTTTCATCTCCACGACGACGCTAAATCCTTCCCTTTCATCTACTAGGCGCAGGTCGATTCGCCCGCGTCTTCCCTTCCACGCTGTCGATGCCTCAGTTTCCACGCCTTCATGGTCAGGGCTGTTCCACCTAGATCGTTCCCAAATCTCAAACTGCCGTCCGAGGTTGACCCGCTTTCTGAATGCTTCGTCAGCTCCAGTCATACATGAATCTCCTCGTAAGATCTACCCATTCAGATTGGGCGCATGACGGCTTAAAGCTACGTGGCGCCCACAAGGTGCTATAACCATTCTCGCGCCACACTCAGCGACGGATCAGGACAAAGCCGTGCGCTGGACCCGTCCGCTTCTAAGTTGTCTTGGTTGGATCGCTCGTAGCTCCCCGCGGGAGCTGCTTTTACAGAGACTTCTCGCGTAGTAGCTCTATGCTGGCGCTTCTGGGAAATACGTGGGATTGCATGATCACCATAGACCAGATGACAGGATAAGTCAACCCATATTGGAGAACATCATGGTAGGCACAAGTGACGAAAAGCTCCTCGATCGAATCCGTGACGCCGTCCGCCTGAGGCAGTACTCCTAGCGCGCTGGCCAAGCGTAAGTCCAGAGGATCATGCGCTACATCTACTTACACGAAGTCCGCCAGTCGGCCGACACGCGCGGACCCGAAGTCGAGACGTTGCTCATCCACCTGCCGGTTAGCGAAAATACCGCCGCCTCCACCCAGAGCCAGGCCCTCAATGCCCTCCTGTTCCTCGATGGATCTCAGGCTGAGTGGATCCCGGCTCCGCAGCCCGATGTGGTTGCGCACTTCCTGGCAGACCGACTATAATCCTGCGTAACAATCACTCCGAAAGGACACTGTATATCATGGACCCCGTAGCCTTTAGACTGCCTATTCTGGGCATACCGATCTACTGGTATGGCATCATAGTTGTGGCTTGCATACTGATCGGCGCCTATGTGGCGTCTCTTGAGGCCAAGAGACGTGGAGAGAACCCTGATCACATCTGGAATGGGCTGATTCTGGTCATCGTCTTTGGGTTGATCGGCGCCCGCCTGTATCATGTCATCTCCAGCCCCTTTGGTCTGGTGCGAGGTTTCGATTACTACCGTCAACATCCGGTCGAAATCTTCATGATCTGGCAAGGGGGCTTGGGCCTCTTTGGGATGGTGGCTGGAGGTGTATTGGCCATATTCCTGTATGCCTGGTGGCAGAAGTTAGATTCTCTGGTGTGGCTGGATATCGCAGCACCAGCTCTCGCTCTGGGACAGGCCATCGGGCGGTGGGGCAACTTCTTCAACCAGGAGTTGTATGGGTACCCCACAACCGTACCTTGGGGAATTCCTATCGGCATGCAATATCGTCTGCCACAGTTTGCCAACCTCCCCGCAACGACACGCTTCCATCCTACCTTTCTCTATGAATCGATCTGGAACTTCCTAGTGTTTCTAATACTCATGGTGGTGCCACGACGTTACGGGGACCGCCTATTGAGGGGTGACGTCTTCTTGATGTGGTGCATCCTCTATCCGGTGGGGCGATTCTTCGTCGAATTCCAGCGCCCCGACGCCTGGATGCTCGGGCCCATCGCCACGGCGCAGGCCGTGTCTCTCGTCGCGATCGTCATCGCCGGCTCGATATTGGTCTACCGTCATCGGTCTCGGAGACCGACTCCCGAGCCAGAGACGGTGCAGAGTGAAGCGGAATGAACCTTTTGAACCCAGGGTGCAAATCGCTCAAGACGTGGGTCGTGGGCTCGCCTGTGGTTCCTGGTGGGTGAACGAGGGGACAAGTTGTTTGGACCGACGTTGAAGAAGATAGAGGGACGATTTTCCGGCCACATAGCGAAAGGTTATGTGGCCGACATCATTCAGCACCATCGTATTCAGGCCAGTCCCGGGTTTCGTCGTGCAGCGGAGTACTGCCAGGAGAGGTTTCAAGAGTATGGCCTGGGCGGGGAACTGCTGGCCTTCCCCGCCAGAGAGGGGGTCACTTGGTGGGCAAGGCCCATGTTTCAAGAATGGGAGGCCACGGAAGGAGTACTACACCTCGTAGAGCCTCAGGAAGCCGCCAGAAAGCTGGCCGACTACGGCGAATTCAAGATTAGCCTCATTCAACGTAGCGTCTCTTTCGAGGGGGAAGCTGAGGTGGTGGTGTTGGAGGACGGCGAGGAGTGGGACGAATACGAGGGGCTGGACTTGACGGGCAAGGTAGTGCTGAGCAAAGGAGACAGGGATCGGGTGCACTACCTGGCGGTAGAGAAGCACGCCGCGGCTGGCATCCTCTTCGATGGCATGAAGGAACTGCCTGGGCTACGCGAAGCCGTGGACCTCCCCGACGGACTACAGTACACCTCATTCTGGTGGTACGGCGGGGAGAGGAAGTGCTTTGGCTTCGTGCTCTCGCCCCGGGAGGGTGGACGCCTACGCGCTCTCATCAAGGATGGGGAGCGGGAGGGTAAACCGCCGGTCAAGGTTCGGGCCAAGGTGGCCAGCAGGTTCTGGGATGGCGAACTGAACGTGGTATCGGCTCTAATCCCTGGTCAGATTGACGAGGAGGTGTTAATCGTCGCCCACTTGTGTCACCCACAGTGGTCGGCCAATGACAATGCCTCAGGAGTAGCCACGGTTCTGGAAGTGGCTCGCACGGTTCAAGGGTTGATCTCCGAGGGTGAGTTGGACGAGCCCCGGCGGGGGATCAGATTCTTGTTGGTCCCGGAGATATACGGAACCCAGGCGTATGTGGCGCGCCACGAGGAAAGGATCCCTCGCATGATCGCGGGGCTGAACCTGGACATGGTGGGGGAGAACCAGGATCTGTGTGGCAGTTCCTTGCTGGTGGAGCGCCTCCCTGGGCCAGCCGCCAGCTTCGCTGACGATCTGGCGGAAAGATTGTTAGAGGAGACAACTGGGGAGACGGGGAGCTTCTCAGGTTTGGGCAGCTATGCTACCTTCCGCCATGCAGTCATTCCCTTCTCGGGCGGAAGCGATCATTACATTATGTCGGATCCCAGCGTCGGTGTTCCCTGCCCCATGATCATCCAGTGGCCTGACAAATTCTACCACACCAGCGCGGATACGCTGGACAAGGTGGATCCGGCCATGCTGGCACGAGTAGGGACCATTGCTGCCACCTATGCATACTTCGTGGCCAACGCGGGTGAAAAGGAAGTCGCTTGGCTCGGCGAAGAGATGGTTTCCCGCTTCAAGGCGCGCCTGCTAAGCGTGATTCGAGGAGCGGTCAAGGGAGCCATGGCAGGCGACGACTCGCCACGGGACAGACAGTTGTTGGGCAAGCGGGTGCGCTTCTTGGCGGAGCGGAGTGGACGAGCTCTGGAATCGCTAAGGCGCCTCGCTGAGGTGGACGTAGCTCCGTGGCAGAAAGAGGCCCGTGCCTTCGCGGAAGCCGAGCTCGCCAGGGTCGAGGACTTGATCCGGTACAATCATCTAGAGCTGCCCGAAGGTACCGCAGAGGGAGAAGCCGACAGGATGCTTCCTCGTCGGCTGCATCGAGGACCCCTCGACCTGAAGGACTATCTGAACAGGATGAACGTTGAGGACTGGGAGGCCTGGTGGGGCGTCTACAAGCAGCAGCCGGAGGCGACCTGGATCTACCCTCCTTTGGCATTGTACTGGGCGGATGGCCAACGCAATCTACTGGAAATCAGCGATCTGATAGAGCTGGAGACGGGGAAGAGGGTCACCGAGATACTGGTCACTCACTGCCGGATATGGGAGCACCTGGGGCTGTTGGAGTTGTAGGCCGACGTGTAGTCGACACCCGTGCCTCAGCGGGGTAAGGTGAAGGAGAAAGTAGACCCCTGCCCCACTTCGCTGTCTGCCCAGACTCGACCGCCATGAGCTTCCACGAGTTGTTTCACGATGGTGAGGCCCAAACCAGCACCCCCTGTGGCCCGCGCGCGAGCTTTGTCCCCTCGGTAGAAGCGCTCGAAGACTAGCGATAATTCCTCCTCGTTGAGCCCTGGCCCTTGATCGGTGACGTCGACCTGGACCATTTGTTCTAGTCCCCTGGCCTTCACGGTGATGGTGCCGCCTGCCGAGCTGTGTCTCAACGCGTTGTCCAGGAGGTTGAACAGTACTTGGCCGATACGCTGAGGGTCCGCGCTGACCGGGGGCAGACCATCGGGTATGTCCCTGAGGATGGTCAGGTCTTCCTTCTGCGCTTGCGGACTCACAGTCCTCACTGTGCTCTCGATCAGCGCTCCCAGATCTGTGGACTCCGGTTCGATTCTCAGCTGACCGGCTTCGGCCAAAGCCAATTCCTGCAAGTCATCCACCAACCGAGACAGAAGCACGGTTTCCTTGTGAATGGAGGCGATGTTATCCGCTGAGGGCTCGAATACTCCATCTAGGATGCCTTCCAGGTTGCCGCGCATCACGGACAACGGGGTGCGCAGTTCATGAGCTATGTCGGCGACCATGTTGCGGCGCAGGCTCTCAGCTCGATCCAGGCTCTCCGCCATGTCGTCGAATGCGTGGCCTAGCTGGCCAAGTTCGTCCCCAGACCTGATGTCCACTCGCTGACTCAGGTCGCCGCCCGCGATAGCCTGCGCAGCGCCGGTTAGTTTGCGCAGTGGGCCCGTCAACTGCCAGGTGAGGAAGAGCCCGAGGGCGATGGCTACGGCACAAGCAAGCATAGCTACAGGGACGATGATCACGCTCACCTGCCTCAGAAAGGCCTCCTCAGGTTCGCTGAAGCTCCGCACTTGGGGGTTGCGCAGAAGGAAGCCGACGGTTTGGCCTTCGACCTCGATGGGGGTGGCGGCGGTCAATTCTTCTGGAGAGAGTTGACGCTGCATATCGCCCGCAGATGACCCTGCTATGACCAGCCCGTGTTGGTCGGCCAACTGGAATGACCAGGGTCGAGCGGGAGCAGGGGTCATCTCACGGCCCATATGGCCGCGCAGCCAGAAGAAGCGCCCTTCCAAGTCCTCCCAGCTGCCTTCGCTAGCATAGTAGGTTGTCAGAGCCACGGCCAGGTCGTCCCTCTCGGTCGCCCGGTTGATCTGGACGAGGGTGCGAAAGCTGTTCGCCGTCACTAGACTGGGTATGAGGACTGATAAGCTGACCGCTATCAACGTAACAAGGACGAGGGCGGCTGTTAGTTTGAACCAAAGACTCCTCACGAGACTACTCATCGAACTTGTAGCCCACTCCATACACGGTTCTGATACGTTGCGGGTTCCTGGCATCGGGTTCGATCTTCTTGCGTAGGTTCTTGATGTGAACATCGATGGTGCGTTCGTAGCCGTCGTAGGCATGTCCCTGGGTCCGCTCCAGCAGCTGAGAGCGCGTGAAGGCCCTGCCTGGATCCCCCATCAGCGTCGCCAGGAGATCGAACTCTGTCGGGGTTAGATCTACGAATTCGTTCCCAACCGTCACTGCGTGACGGGCAAGATCCACGGTGATGTTTCCCCTTGAGATCCTTTCAGGCTTGGGAGGCAGACCTTGAACTCGGCGCAGCACACTGCGCACACGGGCCACCAGTTCTCGGGGCGAGAAGGGCTTCGTGACGTAATCATCGGCGCCCAACTCCAATCCGACCAGCTTGTCGCTTTCGTCCACCCGGGCCGTCAACATGATGATGGGCACGCCGGATTCTTTGCGCAAGGCACGGCACACGTCCCAACCGTCCATCTCGGGCAGCATGAGATCAAGGACGACCAGGTCTGGCTTCTCGTGGCGGGCGACGTGCATGGCCTTCTTTCCATTGTAGGCCACCAGGACCTGAAAGCCGTCTTGCTCCAGATAGGCCCGAACCACTTTCACGATCCCCGGATCGTCATCCACCACCAGTACTTTGCTCATGCAGAATCTCCTGCGGCTTGCTCGTGCTGCTGCGAGGCTAACTAAGCATACTATGTCGCGAGGCGTATTTCAACCCCTCAGACGTGCTCAGCGCCGCAATTCTTGGCTGACACATTGCGGGTGCTATGGTCCCCACGAAATCACTCTCTCATAAGCTCCAGCGTACTGGATCTCCAAAGATTCCGTCACGTTCTCCAGAACCTTCCTCTGATCGCTGCCGTCGGCGTCCATCACGTAGAATTCCCATTTGCCGCCGCGGTTCGAGAGGAATACTATCTGCTGCCCGTCTGGACTCCATCCAGGAGAGACGTTGTTCGGCCGGGGGGCCACATAAGCCGAACTGCTCGTCAACGCATGGCGATCGCTACCATCGGCGTTCATGATGTAAATCTCCCAATGGTCATGTTGCCAGTGCATGAAAGCGATCCGAGTCCCGTCGGGAGACGACACGGGGAAGTGGTCATGCACACTAGTGGTCAACACGCTGTTATTCGGTCCCTCTACGGTGGTCATGCACAACCCGTGGAGCTGGGATGGGATTGCGCCGGCGTCACCACCATCATAGACTATCCATTCTCCGTTGGCAGACCAGGTGGGGGAGTAGGAAAAAGGGTCATTGTAGGGCTGGTGCAGGTATCCATCAGCCACGTCCACCACACCTAGATGCGATTCGCTCTGAATCATGGGGGGAATCGTTCTGCAGACGTCTCCCATGCACATCTTCACAGGTGCTGTCCAGCCCTCGGTCTCGAAGTAAAAGGTTATTTGGGTCCCATCGGGAGACCACACGGGAGCTCGGGCGACGTTGGAACTGAACAACAATCTCTCACCGCCGCCGTCAGCGTTGATGGTGTAGATGCCCCAGGGCGTCGTCCAGCGAGAAAAGGTTATCTGGGTCCCATCGGGCGACCAACTGGGATCCATCCCTTGGGCGAGCCGAGTTAGGTTACTTCCATCGGCGTTGACCGTGTAGATGTCGCCGCCGATTGCTACTTGGAAAACGAAGCGACCTTCCAGATCCGTAGTCGGTGTAGGTGTAGGGGGCGCTGGCTGCGGCGTCGGCGTCGGGGTAGCTGTCGGCGTGGCCGTTGGCCGCTCGGGCTCGGGTGCCGGTGTGTTCATCGGCGACGTAGCCGTAGCGGTTGGTTCCGCGGTCACCGTAGGAGTGGCCGTTGCCTCCGGGCTCGGGGTAGCCGTGGCCGTCTCTTCGAGGACCGCCGGCGGAGGCGTGGTAGCGTCCGTGTCCGCAGCCTCTGGCACCGCAGCCTCTCCACAGCCGCACAACAGTACTGTGAGCAGGGCAAGCAGCAAAGTCCTCTTCATCATCACTAACATCCTCGAAACTCCGGTGCACTGCAACCGCGCACCCGCCAGTTGATCAACTCGCACGAAGCTTGTTTCACCCGACTATCTATAAGGCCATCCAGCAATATCCGGGTACTGATCCATCACGATTCAGCCGCCCGCGTTTCCAGAAGCTCGATGACCTGGTCCGTGAAGGCTCTGCCAAAGCCCATGGCCATTCCACCCCGCTCGGCCATGACGGTAGACCGCTCCTCCGGACTGAGATCGCCGAAGCCACCGGGCCCCATGGGCCCCATGGCCGGTGGGCCCTCTCCGCCTCCGGGCGGCATCATCCCCTCTGGTGGGCGAAAACCGCCCTCCTCACCGGTGTCGGAGTCACCCTGGCGACGCATTCCGAGATCCTGGAACAGGGTCCGCATCTCTTCTGGGCTCATCTCCTCGATGGCCGCCAGTTGCTCCGGCGTCATCGCACCCTGGATCTGGTCGAGAATCGCTTCGATCTCCACTTGGGAGGCGGTGCCACTCTCCTGCAAGGCCCCGAGCATCTGCCACAAGGGCAGCAATTCCTGGGCCTGTGCTGGCGTCACAGCGT
>CAZBJW010000175.1:0-9766 GCA_964492135.1 uncultured Anaerolineales bacterium | reverse complement strand
CCGCGTCATAGGGATCTTGGAGAGCGACTATTTCGGGGCGAACATCGGGCTGGCCGACGCGCTGGCCCTGAAGGCCTGGTGGTACAACGATCCCGACATCCTGGAGCACGAAGGCTACGATACGTTAACCATCAAAGCTGCTTCTCTAAACGACGCCACCCAGATCCTGGGGCAACTCCAGGAGCGAGAGTTCCAGGTCGAATCGCTGAGGACCATACTGGACATGATCAACAGGGCCATGACCGTCCTGGAGATCATGCTGGGGTCGGTAGGGGGGCTGGCGTTGTTCGTGGCTTCCATAGGCATCGCCAACACCATGGTCATGGCCGTCTACGAGCGCACCAAAGAGATCGGCATCCTCAAGGCCGTTGGCGCGTCGCCGGGCGACATACGTGGCCTGTTCATGGCGGAGGCGGGCTTCATCGGCCTTGTGGGGGGTGTCGTGGGCACCGTCGGAGGCTGGCTCCTCGGCCTGGGTCTCAACCAGCTCATCCTGGGCGTCCTGCGCTGGCAAGAGATACCTGTGGAGGGCACGTTCCTGGTGGTCACCTGGTGGCTGGTGGCGCTGGCCCTGGCCTTTGCCACCGTGGTGGGCTTGCTGGCGGGGCTATATCCCGCGGCCCGGGCAGCGCGGTTGGACCCCGTGGAGGCCCTGAGGTACGAGTAGACCACAGGCAGGTAGAGGTAGTCGAGGCAGCATTGTGCTGCCCCACAGTGCCCTGTGGGTAGCGGAAGCCTCTGCACGCTAGAGCAGAGTGCCGACCTCACATTGGTCACGGGGCAGGTGCAGAGTGGGCGCGTCCGGACCCCCCGGCGCGGTTCGTGATAAAGGGTAGCACATTCGAACCCTGGTTGCGGCCTTCTGATTCCGGTCTGCTGAGTTCGCGTACTGCCGCTGCCGACCGAAAGTGCGAGACTGGGACTGGAGAAGCTGTGGCGCCGGCGCTGGACCCGCGCGGGAGTCAGGACTCGAGATCGTCCTGGAGGAGGTGGAAGCGGGTACGCGCATATCCCTTTACCACAGCAACCTCCCAGAGGGTCAAGCGAAGCAATACCGAGAGGGCTGGGTGGAGCACTACTTCGAGCACATGCGGGCATACTTCTCTGAAACGTGATTGACAGGGGTCCCACGCCTGAGGGCTCGAGGGAGGCGCCGGCATGGTCCAGCTGGTTGCTGAGCCGGTGCCCGCATTAGCAGGCCAGGTTTCCTAGCACCAACCACGCACTGCGAATTCTACATCGCTCGCCATGCCTTGCTTGCCTGCTGCTGTCTGATAGGTTGTGAACTCTCATCGACAGGCCTATCGTCCACCACCTCTACCATCCTCCCCCATCGTCCGCGCCTGGCTCTGGCCTGCAGCGGAAGCAGGCGACATCGAGGAAAAGTCTTGCTCTCGTGAGGCAGTGGTACAGCTGAATCCAATAAGCCACTCAGCTTCTGCAGAAGTGGCGTTCCTGTATCAGCGAGAGACTGGCCGGGTGGAGAAGGCATCGATTGGCTACGACGACATCCATGCCAGAACAGCCTTGAGGCTCCGCTGTCATATTCTTCTGAAGTACAGAGTCGAAGACACATTCTTTTCTCGCCAGTGGGGCCTCGTTCTACTGCTGCGAGCCTCCGTGGAATCAAAGAGGTCCATCACGCAAAGGGACGGACCCTACAATCGGCCAAACCTCCCGCAGGTTGCAGACCTGCGGGAGGATGCATGCCTTAGTTCGCCATCCTCCAGCAGAGCGTCACGTATCCAGCTAGATGAGCGAGACCGCTGCCCAGGAGCATGATGCTGCCTGGTTCGGAAACGAAGGTTGCTGCGGCGCAATATCCTGCGAACAGAATAGTGGCCTGAGCAGACTGAGCGGTGCCTGGCTGCCATATGGGCCACGTCCATTCCCCGTAGAAATAGTCTATGCCGTTGCTGGCGAGGGAGAGACCTCCACTCAATCCAGTGAGAGCGGGTTGCACATCAGAAGCTCGGCAAGGGAGGTACCATGCGACCATGGCAGGATCGTTTCAATCAATGGGGGGCAGGAATCCTCAGCCACAACGTTGACCAGCCATTCTGCGTAGGCGTCGTGGCTGTGATTCCAGCCTGCGTGTGATATACCGCTACGGGCTGCTGGTTTGGCTAGTGAACGAACGAGAGGTGGCTTTCTTGATCATGCCTCTAACGATTGGATTGCTTTGGTGGTATGCCGGCCGGAGAAGCGAGGGCGCGAGTGAGAGGGTAGGAAGGGCCGCAGATCAACCTGGCCGGCCCTGAACGACCCGTTTGAGTTGTGGCCTAGGCACAGTAACGTATGAAGCGATCAGTGCTCTACCTGTAGGACAGAGCGTGAAGATGCAAAGAGGACGATTGAGGAGAGATTGGGTAGGGATAGAAAAGAGGACGCCAGGCTAGCCAGGATCTTGCAGAAGTGGCCCAGCAAGAAGGGGGATGTACCATGAGAATCGGCAAGTTCCGTGTGCGGAACTACAGCTCAATCTCGGGCTCTGACCAGGTGACCCTGGTTCCTGGGATGACCACCGTGCCTGGCAAGAACGAATGTGGTAAGAGACATACCCTCAGAGCGCTGCACTCCTTCAGCCAGGACTAAGAGTATGAAGTAGATCACCTGTGTCTCCACTTGAAGCCAGGCAGACACCTGAGTCTGGGGAAATCCAGGAGAGTGACATTGAGATTGTGACGAGGTGGTTTGAAGTGGAGGAAGAAGACCGCTCCAGATTGGAAGAAGTTCAGCGTGCGCTGGAGAGGACGAAGACCATCAAGTGTGGCAAGTAGTTTGACAACTCCTGCTTCGCGCTTGTAAGATAATGGTGTGGGTTCGCGCCTGTTGGTTCATCAACCCGCTGTGCGACAGCCTCCGAAGCTCAACGCTGGCCAGCTCTCGGATACAGCATCTGAGGCAGGAGTAGCTCCGACGAGGAGACAGCTTGTCGTGCAGCTCGGTTGGACCTGGTGGAGGCCTTGAGGTAGGAATAAGAGAAGACTCGGTTGTTAGGAGCAGTATTGCGCTGCCTGACGGCGGCCTGTCGGCACCGCAATCATAGTTGCCCTCTCGGCAACACGATGGATGAGACCAAGGCGAAAAGGGTGATGGGTTATGGCACGCGATGTCGACCAGTCCGGCGCTTCATCGGTCGAAGTAGTCTCACTTGCTAGTTCCTTGCGACCGCTGAAGGACTACTTCAATCAGAACAAGGACAAGCTTCTTTTCCTCGCATTGGTGTCGCCGACCTGACCCGAATGTGTGCGGGGCGCCCGGGCGGTGCAGAGTTCAATAGGCGACAGTTTCGCAGAGGCAGACATCAGTGGCTGCATCGTGTGGATTGACATGCTTGAGGCGGACTCAGAGGAGGCGGCCCGGGAGTCGGCTCGAATCGTCAAAGACCCTCGCTTTCGCCATTTCCACGACCCCCAAAGGCGTTTGGGAAGAGTCATTGCCCAGCACCTGGGTGCGAAGGGCAGGGTAGCCTGGGACATATATCTCTTCTTCGCAGAGGATGGCGAGTGGCTGGAAGATCTGCCCACGCCGATCGACTGGATACATCAACTGAGTGCTAGCTGGGCTGACCCAGCGCGCCTAAGGTTCGGCCCTGGTCTGGTTCAGGCACTGCGCGCCAGCATGAGACAGTTGACAGACCAACGCTCCTGAATGCATGCTTGTGCGCGCGTCATCGAGCGTGTCTGTACAAGTCCTCTGCCCCTGGCCCGGCTGTGGTGATGTATCCTCTTGGAAGTGCCACTCAGTCTCCCTTGCCTCGGTCCGTTCCCGTGTGCTAGAATCTCACCATTCTCGGTTCAGGGGAGTGTATAGTGGAAATCCAGTTGCACGAGGCAGCCACACAGTGGGCTGTCTGTCTCATCAGCTTTGGCGCCGGTGCGTTCTTTTTCGCCTATGGCATGTATATACGCCTTGGCCGCTCCAAGCAGTACTTCCTCAAGGAGGAGTCTGGCCTTCGTGGGGCTGACACCTACCATTTCTTCCCCCTGGTGGGCGGCATCTTCATGGTCCTGGCCCTCATCGCGCTGGCTGGTGACGTGGAGATGAGGCAGAAGCTCGTGCTCTACCTTCTGGCTCCATCGCTCATCGTCGCGTTCCTCATCGGCCTCAGCAGGCCGTCCTGGTTGAGACCCAGGTTTGACAGACGGTTGGAGGAGAACCATCCCGACGTCTACGCCATCTTGAGGGAAGCGGCGCGGGAGGAGATCGGCGATGATCGCGAAAGGGCCCGGGAGTGGTCGAAGAGAATGGACACCGAGAGGGGGCGGAACGAATGGGTGGCGGAGGTACGCAAACGGGAGGGTCTGCCTCAGAAGGAACCCTACGGGCCGAGTCGCCCCTCGATGAAGGTGCCGCGCTCCTACCGCCGACAGATCAGGGAGGTGGAGGCTTTGCCGAATACCAGCAGGGGGCTGGAGCAGCAGATTGAGGTCTACAAGGAGATACTCCAGACGCTGCGAAGGGAGCATGCACCAGCGTTCTGGGGTGCGGTGCAGAACAGACTTGGCATTGCCTACACTCAGCTTCACCGGGGCAAACCGGCTGACAATCTGGAGAAGGCCATCGCTGCGTACAGCACGGCCCTGGGTGTACTATCGCCTGAGGAGTTCCCTGTGGACTGGGCCATGGTTCAGAACAATCTGGGCGCCGCCTATGGGAAGCGAACTCGCGGGGACAAGGCGGAGAATATGGAGAAGGCTATCACCGCCTACCAGTCTGCCCTGACGGTGTTCACGCCAGAGGATTTCGCCGTATACTGGGCTGGGACGCAGAGCAGCCTCGGTTTGGCCTTCTCCAAGCGCGTGCAGGGCGACCCTGGAGAGAACCTGGAGCAGGCCATGGCAGCCTTCAAAGCCGCTCTGGGGGTCTACACAGAGCTCGGATACACGGCGCAACGAACGGCCACGGAGAAGAGGCTCAAGGTCACTCTGAGGGAACTCGACGCGGCGCAGTCCTGAGCACCAGACAGTAGCACGACCGTCTGCGCACCCGTGGGACCGGCGAGTCATGCTGGACTTCAGGGATAGTGCACAGGAGGGGAGGATGTCTATGGAGGATGCGGACTTCGAGCCGGGGCTGGAGTTTGCACAGAAACTGGACGAAGATGACGAACTGGCCTCCTTTCGGGACGAGTTCGTATTCGCGGAACCAGATCTGATCTACCTGGACGGTAATTCGCTTGGGCGCCTGCCACGCCGGACGGTTGACCGGATGGGCACAGCTGTCGAGGAGGAATGGGGGCGCGATCTCATCAGGGGCTGGAATGCCAGTTGGTGGGACTCGCCCACGCGGGTCGGCGAAAAGATCGCGAAGCTATTGGGCGCGTTGCCCGGCCAGGTCATCGTCAGCGACACGACCTCCATCAACCTCTTCAAACTGGTGATGGTCGCCCTGGAGATACGGCCAGAGCGGGAGCGCATCGTTAGTTCTGTACTGAACTTCCCCTCGGACCTCTACATCCTCCAGGGCTGCATGCGCCTGCTGGGCGAGCGACATCAACTTCACCTGGTGCCTTCCGAGGACGGCATAACCATCGATCAGCCCACACTATTCGACGCCATAGACGAGAGAACGACACTGGTGACACTGTCCCACGTGGTGTTCAAGAGTGGCTTTCTGTACGACGCCAAAGCGGTGACCGAGCGAGCTCATGAGGTGGGAGCCCTCGTCCTTTGGGATCTCGGGCACTCAGCCGGCGTGGTCCCCATCGAACTGGACCGTTGGGGAGTGGATCTGGCGGTGGGCTGCACGTACAAATACCTCAATGGCGGGCCGGGGGCCCCTGCTTTCCTGTACGTGCGCCGCGATCTCCAGGATGCGCTCTCTCCCATCTGGGGCTGGTTCGGGCAGGATTCTCCTTTTGAGTTCGATCTGGAGTACCAACCAGCGGAGGGAATCACGCACTTCTTGGTAAGCAGCCCTCCCATCCTCTCCACCGTGGCCTTGGAGTCGGCTCTCGATGTGTTGCTGGAAGCGGGCATCGATCGCACTCGCCGCAAATCCGTTCGGCTGACCTCCTATCTGGTGTACCTCTTCGACACGATACTGGAGCCCCTGGGCTTCGGCCTGGGTTCTCCCAGGGATCCCGCGCAGCGTGGCTCCCACGTTTCCGTAAGACACCGCGAGGGGTACCGCATCAATCGAGCCCTGATCGAGGAGATGGCGGTCATACCAGACTTTCGAGAGCCCGACAACATCCGCCTGGGAGTCTCGCCCCTCTACACGTCCTTCAGCGAGGTGTGGGAGGCGGTGGACCGCATCAGACGCGTGGTGAAGGAGAAGCGTTACGTGCGCTACTTTCCAGGCCAGCGGCTCAAGGTGACCTGATCGTGGCCGCACGGGAGTTCATCCTCGAGCCGTTGGAGGGTATGCTTGGCGCTATGATCGCTGAGAAAGACAGGGTGTGGAAAGCGACGCCAGCCAACACCTCCGAGGTCTGTCAAGACCTCGGAGGTCTCAATGGACGCAACCCGAGTAGGCTCCGCAGGAGCCGTATCGAGGAACACAGCAGCGTGTCGAAGCACGTACAACTATGCAAAGCAGATTGGTAACAGGAGGTTGTAATGTACAAGACCATTCTGGTGCCCTTGGATGGCTCCAAGAGGGCCGAGAGGATATTGCCCTACGTGGAGGAGTTGGCCGAGCGTTGTGAGTCGGAGGTCGTCCTTCTGACAATCTCCGAGCCCCCGGCTTTGCCGTCCGGCCCGCATGGGAGTCGCGTGGACGTCTATCAGCAGGAAGTCGAGCACGCGCACAACGAGGCGGAGGCTTATCTGAGGACTCTTGACGGAGAGTTCCGCGAGAAAGGTGTGAAGGCTCGCAGCCGCGTCGTTCACGGCCCGGTGGTGAAATCCATCCTGGACGCTGCTGAGGAAGCGGACGCCGATCTCATCGCCCTGGCGAGTCACGGTCGTACAGGCCTGTCGCAGGTCTTCTACGGGAGTGTGGCGGCCGGAGTGTTGCACCGGGCCGATCGACCCTTGTTGCTCATCCGCTCGCAGTTTGACTAGTGGGAGGGAGTATGCTGGTGGGCGCGCCGTCGAGTGACCCTGGCGCGCGTGCACAGAGGTGGCAGGGGTGACCAGAGCTCCGAGGTCTCAATGTAAAGAAAGGAGCACCCGGAATGCCTGAAGACGTGTACCGCAAGCTCGCCCAGCGCCTCGACGCCATCCCCCATGGCTTCCCTGGCACCGAGAGCGGCGTCGAACTACGACTGCTGGCCAAGATTTTCACTCCCGAGGAGGCAACACTGGCCGCCGCGATGCGTCTCACCCACGAGCCCGCTGCCGACATCGCTGAGCGGGCGGGAGTGGACCGGGAGGTGGCATATCCGATCCTCAAGGGCATGACCCGCAAGGGACTGATCCTGGCCAAGAAAGGGGAAGGGGAACTTCTCTTCGGACTCATGCCCTTCGTCGTGGGCATCTACGAGGAGCAGTTGCCCCGTCTGGACAAGGAACTGGCGACGCTATTCGAGGAGTACTATCAGGAGACTAAAGGCGGGGGCGAATTGATGCAAGCCCCTCCCCCGGGTCATCGAGTCATCCCTGTGGAGCGGGCCATCGCCTTCGAGCCAGAGATCTTCCCCTACGAGCGAGCTTCTCAACTGCTGGAAGAAGCCAAAGCATGGGGCGTGCGCGAGTGCATTTGCCGTGTCCAGCGGAAGCTGGTGAGCAAGGGGTGTGATTATCCAACGGAGGTGTGCCTCATCTTCGCCTCGGTCGAGGGCGCCTTTGACCACAGTGACGTCACGCGGGCTCTCAGTAAAGAAGAGGCCTTGCGCATCCTACGTGAGACCGAGGAAGCAGGGTTGGTGCACTCCACCGCCAACTATCGCGACGGTCACTTCTACATCTGCAACTGCTGCACCTGCTGCTGCAGATTCCTGAGGAGCGTGGCCGAGTTCAGCATCCCCACGGCCATCGCTCGCTCCGACTTTCGCGCGGTGGTGGACGTTGAGGAGTGCGTGGGCTGCGGAGACTGTGTCGAGCGTTGCCAGTTTGAGGCAGTGTCCGTGCCCGAGGAGGTCTGCGTGGTGGACTACGCCCGTTGCGTGGGCTGCGGCCAGTGCACTACAGTCTGTCCATCAGACGCTTTGAGCCTGGAGCGCCGGCCCGAGGGGGAGGTGCCTTTGCCGCCGTCCAACCGCAAGGAGTGGATGGCCGAGCGCGCCAGAGCGCGCGGTATCTCCATCTCCGATATCCTGTAGCGCCTGGTGGCCCGCTAACTGGACGAGGCAGATCGGTTACAGGAGACTATGATGTACAAGACCATTCTGGTGCCATTGGATGGATCCCAGCGGGCGGAGAGGGTACTGGCCTATGTCGAGGAGTTGGCCCGGCGCTGCGAGGCGGAGGTTGTGCTTCTGACGGTGGCCGAGCCATCCCCGTTCGCCGTCGGATCGCAGGAGGCGATTTCCGTGCTAGTCTATCAGCAGGAGGTCGAGCACTTGGAGGATGAGGCGGAGGCTTTTATCTCAAGGCTGTTCGGGGAGAGTTCCGGGGGAAAGGTGTGCAGGCTCGCACCCGAGTCACCCGCGGACCGGTGGTAGAGGCGATCCTAGAGGCTCCTGAAGAGGAGGACGCCGATCTCATCGCCCTGGCCAGCCACGGCCGGACAGGTCTGTCCCGGGTTTTCTAGGGAAGCGTGGCCGCTGGGGTGTTACACCGTGCTGATCGACCGCTGTTGCTCATTCGCTCACAGTATGACCAGTGAGAGGGACACGACTGGTGGAGGTCTTCTCAAGTCAGATCGGTAACTCGTGAACGGTCACTTGAGCGACGATTCCGACTCTTCGTGGGCTTTCCCCGGGTGGAGTTGTTGTTGTAGCCGACCTGTGATATATACCTTCTGATCACCATCGTCATTCTGCGAGACAAGGCGTGTCGAATAGGAAAGGAGACAGCATGTCAGGTTGGCTGAAGGCTGGACTGATCGGCGCCGGGATTCTGGTAGCGATCAGCGTTGTAGGCGCGCTCCCTTGTATTGGCTGCTGCGCGGTGCCTGTGGAGTGGGTGGCCCTTGGATGCATCGGAGCACTGGCTGTGTATTGGCTGTCGCCGGTAAGCAGTCTTGCTTCGGCAGCGGGATATGGGGCTCTGGCAGCCTTGATTGCGGCGGCCATTGGTGGCATCGTAGGTGCCGTAATAGACACCGTCAGCGGAGCTGTGCTGGGGCCGGCGGAATTTGCGTGGCTCGAGAGAGTGCCCCCGGAAGTCTGGCGCCAGTGGCGTGCGTGGGGCTTTGATCCCCGCATGTTTGCTCAGCCGCGCGTCGGAACCCTCGCTACGCTCATTGGCAGCATGACCTGCTGCGGGTTTACACTGGCCATCGGCGCAGGACTCGGCGCCCTCGGCGGCGTGATCTTCGCCGCCATCAAGCAGGAGTAGCAGCAGCGAACAGCCAGGGACGCAGGCAATACGTTGGCGCGAAGTCCCCTATTCTCCGTCTGCTAGAAGGCGAGTTGGCACCACCCTGCTCGGCACGCCTGTGACAGATCCTGCGAGAAGTTCGAGCAGGCCTCGGGAGGGGGTGCGGCACACCATCATTCTTTGAAGCTGCCCGGTTGCGATGGGGCGAGTGGGCGTTGGTTCAGAGCGCTGCGGTACACCTCCCAAGTCCTCCTGGCTGTCTCCTCCCAGGAGAACGCCTTGGCCCTCTTCAAGCCCTTTTCCCTCATTTCAGCTCGTAAGGCCTCTTTCTCCTCCACGTCTTTCAGCGCTGTGACCCATGCTTCCCCATCGAGCGGATCCAGGGTTATGCC
>CAZBJW010000174.1:0-9817 GCA_964492135.1 uncultured Anaerolineales bacterium | reverse complement strand
ATGGGACCGGGCCAAGGTCAATGTCCATGGAGGAGCCATAGCCTTGGGCCATCCAGTCGGCTGCACCGGAGCGCGCCTCGCGGTGACTTTGCTCCACGAGATGATCAAGCAGGATGCCGGCTTCGGCTTGATCACAGCCTGCGTTGGTGGTGGGCAGGGAGGCGCTGTCATCTTTGAAAGGAAGTAGGAGCCACAAGAGCATGTACGACAAGGACGAAAGGGCAGAATTCATTGCGAAGGGACACGCGCTCTACGAGAAGCTGAAAAACGAACTAGAGCCAGCTCATGAGGGCGAGATAGCTGCTATCCATCCACCAAGCGGTAACCATTTCGTGGGCAAGACCCTGAACGAAGCCGACGAGAAGGCCTTCTCCGCATACCCCGATCAGTGGCTGTATTTCCTCCGCATAGGCTCGCCCGAATCAGCGCTGCCGTTGAAAACTTGGTGAGCTCAGCATCGTTGTCCGTGAAGGAGGGAGCAGAGCATGTACATCTTCAAGGCTGCAGTGGTAGGCGCGGGTTTCATGGGTGCCGAAATCGCCCAGGTCATCTCCTATTCCGGCCTGCCGGTCGTTCTAAAGGACATTGACCAGGACTTGCTGGACAAGGGGATAGACAGGATTCGGGAGATCTATCAGAGGCGAGTGGACAAGGGCAAGATGGATCGGTCCACGATGATGGAGAAGATGGATCTGATTCAGCAAACCCTCACTTACGATGGCTTTGAGGATGCAGATGTCGTCATCGAAGCTGTGCCTGAGAGAATGGACCTCAAGACACAGGTCTTCAACGAGTTAGCAGAGGTATGCCCTGAGAGTACCATACTCGCTTCGAACACCACCGCACTGTCGATATCCGAGATGGGAGCGGCCACCGACAAACCTCACAAAGTGATTGGCATGCATTTCTTCAGTCCGGCCCACGTGATGAAACTAGTGGAGGTTGTGCCCGGTCTGGACACCAGTGAAGAAACGATCAACGACATCGTGATGTTCTCCGAATCCTTGCGGAAGATTCCCGTAGTAGTGCAGGAGTGTCCCGGATTTCTGGTCAACCGCCTCCTGATGGCATACTTGAACGAGGCTGCCCTCTGTCTGGAAGAAGGCGCAGCCACCGCAGAGGAGATCGACGCGGCCATGGTCGAGTTTGGCTGGCCCATGGGCCCGTTCACCCTTATGGACATGATAGGCGTGGACATCTGTTACGTCACGGGAAGGTACCTTACTGAGGAGTACGGTGAGCGCCTCCACGCCGCCAAGATCTTCGAGAAACTCTACCAGGCCGGACGTTTCGGCGAGAAAGCCGGGGCCGGATTCTACGGTTACGGCGACCAGACTGATGAGCCCGTGAAAGAGATGGTCAAGGAGATACAATCTGAGCCAGGGGCAGTGACCGGGACTGAGTTCAGTACGGATCGCCTCATGATGCCCCTCATCAACGAGGCGGTCTTGTGCCTGCAGGAGCACATCGCCTCCGCCAGCGATATTGATATGGCAGCCATCGCTGGCATCGGCATGAAGATGGGCGATGAGCGAATGGGTCCCTTGGCCATGGCCGACAGAATCGGTCTGGACGTGGTGTTGGCCAAGCTAGAGGAACTGAAGGAGCAATACGGGTCGAGATTTCACCCAGCCCGTCTGCTGCGCCTCCACGTACGAGCCAACCACCTCGGCGAGAAGACGGGCAGGGGGTTCTTGGAGCACATCGGTCAGTAGAGGCGCCCATTGACCCACCACAGGTCTCGTGCGTAGACAAGTAACTACGACTTGACAGCCTGGGAGAGGAGTGGAAATGACTGAGAGGCAATACGTGAAGCTCGCCAAGGAGGATAGCGTAGCCATCATCACCATCGACAATCCTCCGGTGAACATGATCTCTCAACCAGTCGTGACCGACCTGCACAACGCGCTGGAAGAGGCCTGGGCCGACGACGAGGTTAAGGCCATCGTCATCACTGGAGGCGGGCAGATGGTCTTCGTGGCCGGCGCCGACATCAATGCCATATTGGATCTCAAGACCCCGGCCGAGGCCAAAGAGATAGTGATGCAAGTCCATGAATTGTATCGGACTATCGAGGATTCTACCAAACCCACCATCGCTGCCATTAACGGGCACTGCCTGGGTGCGGGAAACGAACTGGCGATGGCCTGCCACATGCGGATTGCGAACAACAGGGCGATGTTTGGCCAACCTGAGATTGGCCTGGGGATAATACCCGGTTTCGGGGGCACCCAGCGCCTACCTCGGCTGGTGGGCAAAGGGAAGGCGCTGGAACTCATCCTCACTGGTAACAGGATCACCGGCGCTGAGGCCGCCAGCATCGGACTGGTGAACAAGGCCGTGCCTGGCACCGAGGTCATGAAAACTGCTGTGGGTCTGGCCAAGAAGATCGCGTCCTACGGGAGTCCGTCCATCGCTGCCGCGGTCGAGGCAGTCAACGAGGGAATGGCCGTGAGCCTTGCGGAGGCTTTGGAGATCGAAGCCGACAAGTTCTCTAGCCTCGTGGAAACCGAAGACATGCGCGAGGGTCTGACCGCCTTTCTGGAAAAGAGGCAGCCCAAGTTCCAGAACAAGTAGGAGGGGACATCAATGGACTTCGCCCTTAGCGAAGAACTACAGATGTTTCAAGAATTGTTCCGTGACTTTGCCCAGAACGAAGTGGCTCCCTTGGCCGATGCCCTAGACAGGGAGGAGCGCCCCCCCCTGGAGACCCTGAAGAAGGCAGCGGAGATGGAATTCATGGGCCTGCCCTTCCCAGAGGAGTATGGAGGGGCGGGGATTGGGGTCCTGGCATACTGCTTCTTGGTGGAAGAACTGGCCAAAGTCTGCCTGTCGACGGCCTGCTCCCTGGGCATTCACACTTCCTCGGGCGCCATGGTCATCCATTTGAACGGCACTCACGAGCAGAAATCCAAGTATCTGGTGCCTCTAGCCAAGGGCGAGAAGATGGGTGCTTTCTGCTTGACTGAACCCGACGCGGGCTCAGATACCGCCCGGATCCAGACCACTGCCATGCGAAAAGATGGGCACTATGTCCTGAATGGCACCAAGACCTATGTCGCCAATGGTGACATCGCGGAGATCTTCACAGTATTCGCCACCATCGATCCAGAGGCCGGGATAGACGGCATAACCGGTTTCATTCTCGAGAAAGACTATCCTGGATTCAAAGTAGGTCGAACGGAGCGCACAATGGGCATCAGGGGATGCTCCGTCGCGCAGCTCTTCTTCGACGATTGCCAGGTCCCAGCTGAGAACGTCCTGGGAGCGGAAGACGAAGGACGAGGTAAGGGTGCCGATGCTGCCGCGCGGACACTCGATTTCAGCCGTCTCAGTATGGCTGCCACGTGCTTGGGTGCCGCTGAGGGAGCCATGGAGGCCAGCGTCACGTTTGCCAAGGACCGAGAGCAGTTCGGTGTTCCCATAGCCAAGAAGCAGGCCATCTCCTGGATGATCGCCGACATGGCCACGGAGATCGAAGCGCTACGCTATCTCGTGTACCGGACTGCCTGGGGTGTCGAGCAGGGAGAGACGTACACCCGGCTGGCGTCCATGTGCAAGCTCTTCGGCTCGGAGGTGGCCTGCCGGGTTGCCAACAAGGCGGTGCAGCTCCACGGAGGCGCTGGCTATATCAAGGATCTTCCCATAGAGCGCATGTATCGTGACGCCCGGGTGACCCGTATTCTGGAAGGTACCAACGAGATGCAGCGCTTCATCATCGCCTCTGACGTATTCCGACAAGAGGACGTGGAGTTGGAGCCCTAGTCCGAACCCAACGCCGTGCCGTGCGGCCAGCAGCCCTGGAAGGAGAACTCCTGGATGGAGTGTGTCTTCTGCAAGATAGTTGCAAGACAGGCGCAGAGCGAGGTGCTCTATCAGGACGACTCTGTAACCGCTTTTCGAGACCTCAGGCCTCAGGCGCCGACGCATATCCTGATAGTTCCCAATGAGCACGTCGTATCAATGCAGCGCCTATGCGACTCGCGTAACTCGTTGTTGACCAGCATGGTCGCCACCGCTCAATATCTGGCTGAGGCCCAAGGAATCGCTGAGGGTGGATATCGCTTGGTGATCAACACGGGCCGAGATGCGGGGCAAGTCATCGATCACATGCACCTGCATCTCCTCGGTGGAAAGCCGATGAGGATGGAGACGATGGCTTTGCGGTTCAAGGACGACATGGAGTAATGACAGAGGAGAATCCAACATGGAGTTGTTGGCGGTCAAGATAGACAAACCCGAGGACTGTAATGTGATCCTCGGCCAGTCGCACTTCATCAAAACGGTCGAGGATCTTCACGAGGCGATGGTGAATTCCGTGCCCAATCTGAAGTTCGGTTTGGCGTTCTGCGAGGCGTCAGGTCCGTGCCTCGTACGTGTTAGCGGCAACGATCCAGAACTGACAAAACTCGCTCAGGACAGCGCTCTTGCACTGTCCGCCGGCCACACGTTCATCATCTTCGTCAAGGAGGCTTATCCGCTCAACCTGTTGGGTGCCATCAAGCGGGTGGCCGAAGTCTGCTCCATCTTCTGCGCTACCTCAAATCCCCTCGAGGTGATCATCGCTGAAACGGAACAGGGCAGAGGAGTGCTGGGAGTGATAGATGGATTCAAATCGAAGGGCATAGAGACCGAAGAGGACATCACCGCCAGGAAGGCGCTCCTGAGAAGGATCGGCTATAAACTGTGACGTCATCCCGCGTCCGTCTGCTTCCACGGACAGACGCTCAGAGGAGACAATGGGACTCAAAGGGCAACTAGAACGCGACTTGCTGGAAGCACTAAGGGCCAGGGACGAGACACGAAAGACAACCCTGCGTCTCACTCTGGCTGCCATCAAGAATGCCGAGATAAGCAAGCGCCGCCAACTGGACGAGAACGAGCTGATGGCCGTGATCTCGCAACAGGCGAAACAGAGGCGCGAATCCGCGGCACAGTTCGCCAAGGGAGGTCGGGACGATCTGGTCTCCCAAGAAGAGGAGGAACTCCAAATCCTCATGGAGTATATGCCTGTCCAATTGTCGGAGGACGAGATCAGGTCCCGTGCCCACCAAGTGATAGCCGAAGTAGGAGCTACCGGCACCGCACAGATGGGCGAGGTGATGCGAGTGCTGATGCCCGAGCTGAAGGGCAAAGCTGACGGTCAGGTGGTGAGCACGATTGTGAAGGAAATCCTCAGCGAGATGGGATGAGAGTCCCCATGCGCGTCACATCGCCAGACAAGGGACAAGGGCACTGATCATCATGGTGGAGCGCTTGTTCGCGCTCCGCTGTTTACGCCGACACCGGTGGTGACGCATTAGCATGTCCTCAAACCTGGCTGACAAGCCGGAAGAGTTGGCCATCGCACGGGAGCCTCTGACCGCTAGAAGAACGCTTCGCGTCTTTGTGTTCTGCGCTCTCCTGATTGTAGCCCTCACGTTCATCCTCAGCTTCCAATTCCTACCCAGCCGAGTCCGGCTTGAGGTCGGGGATGTCAGTCCCCAAGACATTCGCGCTCCAAGCAGGATCACTTACCAGAGCGAAATCACTACCGATGAAGCAAAGCAGAGGGCAGAGGCAGCCGTAGAGGAAATCTACTACCCGACTGATGCGAGCATCGCTCGACAACAAATCGAGCACGTGATGCAGATCTTCGACTACATCGACGCCGTTCGCCACGATGTCTACGCCACCCCCGAGACGAAGATTGCGCTCATTGAGGCGATACCGCATCTGCAGTTACCGCCCACGGCGATCAACGACACCGTTCGGTTTGACGAAGATTCCTGGGAGTCCGTTTCGCAGGAGGTGCTGTCTGCGTTGCGGGACGAGGTGCTGCCGCAAGAGATCCGTCCTGGAGACGTAGAGGAACTTAAGAGGCAGGTACACACCTTCGTCAGCCTGGAACTTCCGGAGGATGATGCAGTCCTCGTTGAAGGCTGGCTGAGGAACTTCATAGTCCCCAACACCTTTCCCGACTCCGAAGCCACCGAGGAAGCGAGGGCCGAAGCTCGTGCGGCCGTCGAGCCGGTCTCCGTGACCCTAGAGGAAGGCGAGATAATTGTGCGGGAGGGCGAGGTTACCACGCCGCTCGCCTGGGAAGCGCTGGGCAAGCTTGGCCTGCGCCAGCCTCAGATCGGATGGAGAGATATCGCGGTCCGCATCCTCCTCACGTCTCTGGTGGTCTTCATTCTGGCGCTCTACTTGGTCTACCTCCATCGCACTTTCTGGGACAGTTGGCAAGACATGCTCCTAGTGGGCCTCTTGGCGGCGCTGGCCGTGCTAGCGGCACAACTGATGATCCCCGGTCATGTTGTCCTGGGCTACTTGTTCCCCCTAGCCGCCATCTCGATGCTGCTCACTGCTCTGGTAGATACGGAAATCGCAATAGTGGTCACGATGCTCCTTAGCCTGATAGTCGGATTCATAGCTGGTGGCTCCCTTGAATTCGTCCTCTACGCCTTTGCGGGTGGCGCTGTCGCGTCATTGAGGCTTTGGCGCATAGAAAGGCTGAACGCGTTTCTATGGGCCGGGGTCTACGTGGCCCTCAGCAATCTCAGTGTGATCCTCCTCTTCCGCGCCGCAGAACAAGATCACGACATACTGGGAACCTTTCAGATAGCTGGCGCGAGTGTAGCCAACGCGGTACTTGCCATGAGCCTGACTCTAGGTGGCTTCTTCCTCTTCAGCAATGTATTGCATATCACCACCTCCCTACAATTGCTGGAACTGGGTCGCCCCACTCACCCGCTGCTTCGCGAGCTCCTGCTCAAGGCCCCTGGAACGTATCACCATAGTCTCATGGTAGGCAACCTCGCAGAACAAGCTGCCCAAGCAGTGGGAGCCGATGCCCTCCTGGCGCGGGTGGGAGCCTATTATCATGACATTGGGAAGATGCTGCGCCCATACTTCTTCGCAGAGAATCAGACTGACGGGGTGAACCCCCACGATCGGCTGGATCCCCAGACAAGTGCTCAGATCATCACCTCCCACGTCCAGGACGGATTGCAGCTCGCTAAGAAATACGGCCTGCCTCAAGAGATACGGGATTTGATCCCCCAGCATCACGGTACTGCCTTGTCCAGCTACTTCTACCAGGAAGCGCTTGAGCAGTCCGCAAGCTCCGCGCCGACGTCTGACGAGCGTTTTCGCTACCCAGGGCCCAAGCCACAAAGTCGGGAAGCGGCTATTCTGATGCTGGCGGATGAGGCGGAAGCGGCATCGCGGGCCAACAGACCTCGTTCCGTAGAGGAGATCGGAGAACTCGTTGACAGTCTCATCCAAGCTCGGATGCAGGCTGGCCAGCTTGACGAAAGCGATCTAACCCTGCGCGATCTCCAGAGGATAGAGGAAACGTTCGCAAACGTCCTGCAAGGCGTGTATCATCCGCGCATCAAATACCCCGAAGACCTTGAGGAGGACAGGGACAGGAAAGAGGGAATTGGAGATCGAGCTGAGCATCCAGACCGACCCCCAGTTTCGGACAAAGGTAGATCGCGCGGCACTAGTTGAGCTCATCCGCCGAACCCTCAGCAGAGAGGATACTGCCACGCCCTTGTCGCTGGCAGTGCGCGTCACAGACGATAAAACCATCAGGCGGCTGAACCTCAAGTATCGCGGCCAAGATTGCGTGACCGATGTCCTGGCGTTCGGCATGGACCAGCCTGATACAGGATTCGTCTCGCCCCCGTTAGTTCCGCCTCATTTGGGGGACATCGTAGTCTCCTATCCCCGAGCGTTGACCCAGGCGGAGGAACTTGGGCACTCCGTCGAGCAGGAGTTGAACCGATTGGTCGTCCACGGCGTGCTTCATCTTCTCGGATACGAAGACCAGAGTGACGAGGAACGACGGATGATGTGGGACAGACAAGAAGCGATACTCCGAGACTTCGAGGAAGATGCAAGCGCACCAAAGTAGAATAGGGCTCACTAGGTGCTCGGCTGGTGGCCACGCAGGTCGCCCAGGCCCCACTGGCCGGAGGAGGATATATGGATGCTTCGAGGCGGAGCCTGCTTGACAGCTTCCGCTACGCCTTTGCTGGGTTATGGCATGCCCTGAGGACACAGCGGAACATCCGCATCCACGTCTCAATCGCGATCGGAGTAGTGGTCCTCGGCATGGCCGTGGGCCTTCACAGAGATGAATGGGCCATCATCGCCTTGACCGTAGGTTTTGTATTCACTGCCGAGCTATTCAACACGGTCATCGAAGCAATAATCGATCTAGTGACCGAGGAATACCACCCCCTGGCCAAGAAGGCCAAAGATGTCGCCGCAGGAGCTGTGCTTACGGCAGCGATAACCGCCGTTGCCGTGGGTCTCCTTATCCTGGTCCCTGCGCTACTCGCGCGCTTGCATTGGTGATGATGATGGCAAGAGCTTACGATGTGATCGTCGTCGGCGGTGGACCGGCCGGAGGAACCGCAGCGTACGAATTGGCTCGTGAAGGCCTCCGCACACTGCTGTTGGAGAGCAAGCACCTGCCCAGACACAAGCCTTGCGCTGGAGGTGTGCCGCTCAAGACTCTCAGACTCCTGGATCTGGATCTCACTTCCGCTTGCGAGATGGAGATAACCAGAGGGAAGTGCACGTACAGGGGCGGCTTTCCTATCGAAATGGACTTTGGTAAGGTAGTCGGGTGGACTTGCATGCGAGACAAGCTCGACCATCAAATCCTGAAGGCCGCCAGCGCTGTGGGAGCTGAGGTTCTGGACGACCACAGGGTCCTGGGGGTTGAAGTGCGCTCCGATAGGGCCATGGTGCGCACCTCAGGGCAAGAATACCGCTGTTCCATTGTCATCGGCGCTGATGGTGCCAGTGGCGTCGTTGCTCGCTCGGCAGGGTTAATGAAACGACGTCGCCTCGCGCTGGCGCTGGAGAGCGAAATTCCGGCCCCCCAGAACGCGATAGAAAGATGGCGGGGGTGCATCCACTTCGATTTCGGGTCTGTACCTCGCGGCTATGGATGGGTTTTCCCCAAGCGAGGAATCCTCTCCGTGGGTGTGGGCACATTCCTGGGTAGACCCGGGCATCTCAAGGGCTATCTTCTCAGATTGCTGGAACAGTTGGGCTTTCGGCAGAGGCCAGACCACATGAAGATCAGGGGACACCTCGTTCCGCTGGGCGGAGCGGATCGAGTTCTGCACACTGAACGGATCTTGCTGATGGGAGATGCTGCCAGCCTGGCCGAGCCTATGACCGGCGAAGGGATATACTATGCCGTTAAGAGCGCCAAGATAGGCGCTAAGGTTATATCCCAGGCGCTAGAAGACGGCTCCCTCGATCTTTCGTCCTATACCGCCGACGTCAACGCCCGCATAACGTACGATCTGAGATATGCCCGCCTACTGGCCAACTTTGTGTATAGCTTGCCCAGACTGAACTATCATTTCTTCATTCGAAACCCGGTAGTTCAATCGGGACTCGTGGATGTCCTCTACGGCACCACAACGTTCCGGCAACTCGTCCTCCAACTCGTCAAGAACGGGCCCAGGATCTTACTGGCCGGGCTGCGATAGGGCGTTCTGCACGATTGGTATCAGGGTGCAGTCACCAGTCCCCGAACGACACAGACTCCAAAGCGCGAAAAGGGCCGCTGCCGTATTCAGATCGATCATCTCGGCTCGCCTCTTCACATCGCTGTTCACGTGGGCGGCTCAGATGCCTGGTCCAGGTCCAGGACAAGGTTGAAGTATCGCCTCCTCCGCTCCATCCTCGTGTCGAGCGCCTCACCAACGCTCCAAGCCGTCCCATGCCGTCTTGCCACATGCGGGTGCGAAATCTGGGGAGCGGTCGCCCTACAACCTGGGCAGGGCATCAGTGTTCCGGCCTCACC
>CAZBJW010000173.1:7689-9870 GCA_964492135.1 uncultured Anaerolineales bacterium | reverse complement strand
GCCTACCAGCAGACCGCAATTTTGAGGTCACCAGCGAGGTCATGGACGGCCCGCAATCCGCAGTATTCCATCAGGCCGAGAACCGTCTGCACGCCCAGAAGGCGATCATGGCTTTGACCATGGGATAGCACTTGGCGGCAGGCCCCGGGAAGAGCTTCCATGCGCCAGGGAGACCAAACATCCAGTAGCAGCATCTGTTCCCATCAACGCATCGCCGAGTCGTGGCGCAGATGACAGCGTACCAGGGAGATGCGCGCATCATCGCTGGAGGCACAGGATTGATGCTCGAACTGAAGGAGGAAGAGAGGCAGACGAACTGTCTCGTGGACGTGACGTGTTTTACCGGTCTGGGCAGAATTGGCTAGCGTGACGACATCACTACCATGGGATTGAAATGTGACACCCGCCCGACTCGATGACTCCACGCTCATTCGCGAGCGAGCCTCTGCCCTGACCCAGCGCGCTGCGAGTCTTGTCTCGCGACAGATTGGCAGCATAGGTACCATCGGGGGCAACCTTATCACCGGCTCTCTAGCCACCGATATGGTACGTCCGCTGCCGCTCCTGAACGTCTCGGTACTGAACATGAGCACAACGGGGCAGCGACGGTGGAGATGGCGGCTCTGGCTTCGGAGGAGTGGGACGGGTTAGGGTAGATTCCCAAGTCCTCTACGCAGCGTTCACAGTGTTTTGCGTTGACCGAAATGGAATGGCGACAGCTACCGAAAGAAAGGAAGGTCAAAAATGCCAATACAATCCGTTGATCGAGCCGTAGCGATCCTGAATGCCTTCAGCATTGACGAGGCCCAGCTGGGTGTGACGGAGTTGAGCCAACGGCTTGGCCTCCACAAGAGTACCGTCCACCGCCTTCTGGCGTCCCTGGACAAAGGCGGGCTGGTCGAGCGCGACCCACGGAGCCGCAAGTATAGTCTGGGGATTCGGCTGATCGAGCTTGCTGGCACAATGCTCAATTCTCGCAATCTGCCGCAGGTCGTTCGGCCCTATCTTCACTACTTGGCGGATACTGTGGAGGAACTCACCTACCTTGGCTACCGAGATGGAGACGAGGTACTCAATGTGGAGCAGGTCCCTGGTCCACATCTGGTGCAGTCAGTAGGCTGGCTCGGCCGGCGTACTCCTCTTCACTGCACATCCGCCGGGAAGATTTTCCTGGCTGACATGGAGGAGGAAGAGCTTGAGCGGTACCTGGCGAAGGGCCTTCCCCACTTGACGCCCCGCACCATCTCCGATCCCGCCGACCTGCGGTATGAGTTGGAGCGGGTCCGCGAGCAAGGCTACGCCACCTCTTTCGAGGAGTTAGAGGAAGGCACCAACGCCATTGCGGTGCCTATCACCAACTTGGGCCAGAAGACGGTCGCCGCTGTCGGCGTGGTGGGCCCTTCCTACCGCTTTACGCAGGAGAGGGCCATGAGCCAGCTGGAAATCATAAGAAGCGTCGCCAGAGAGGTCTCGCACAGACTGGGTAATTCGCTTTCGAAGAGTTGAGCAACTCTCTCGCTGTCGCTCTAGACAGGGGCTTGGGACCGGGCGGACCGGGTCTCAGGTGCTGCATTTCGGCGCCCATGAAGGACAGGAGCAGTACTCTGCGCGTGGGTGGAAAACTGGCCATCACCATGGGCCCCCAGGGTGTGGTCTCCGACCCGGTGATCCGGATAGAGGCCGATCGCATCGGGACCATTGACAGTCAGCTAGGTGCCGAAGTGGACCTTCGGGTCGATGGTCCGATCCTCCCGGGCTTGATTAGCACTCACACCCATCTCCATGGCCTGCTAGCCTATGGGCATCCTATTCCGCCGCCCGCTGGCTTCTGGCCTTTCCTCAAGGAATGGTGGTGGCCACTGGTTGAGGATGCGCTCAAGGCGGAAGATTTGGAAAACCTCTCAGCCTACGCCGCGCTGCTCCACCTCAAATCGGGCTATACCTGCTTCTGCGATGTGATGGAGGCCCCCTACGCCGAGCCTGGCTTCATGACCCGTGAGGCGGAGGCCGTCGCTAAGACAGGAACGTGAGCCTTCGTGTCCAACGAAGCCACTGAGAGGGCAGGCCCGGAGATAGCCGAGAAGCTTCTCCAAGAGAACGGCGCCATGCTCGACCGGACCGGCCTTGTAAGAGGGCTGATGAGCGTGCATACCACCTTCTCTTGCAGCGGCGAGTGTATCC
>CAZBJW010000173.1:0-7679 GCA_964492135.1 uncultured Anaerolineales bacterium | reverse complement strand
GCGCTCTTCCAGCTACATCTGTCAGAGGGCACCTATCATGTCGAGGACGCACTGGAACGTTTCGGCAAGAGACCAGTGCCATACCTCGACCAACTCGGCGTGTTGGATGAAATGACCATTGCCTCGCAGAGTGTACATCTCGCCGAAGAGGAGATAGAGATCCTGGCCGAGCGGAAAGTCTCCGTTTTCCACAATCCCATCTCCAACATGGAGATCGGGACAGGAGTCGCTCCCGTTCCGAAGATGCTAGAACAGGGAGTGAACGTCACGTTGGGCGATGATGGGTTCGTCAGAGCTTTCGACCCCCTTGTCAATCTCAGTACGACGTTCCTACTGCACGCCCTGACCACAGGCGGAGGAGCTGTCGAGGCCGAGGATGTGCTTTCTTTCCACACCACAAACGCCGCCCAGGCGCTGCGGCTTGATGCAGGCTCCATTGAGAAGGGAAAACTGGCGGACCTTGTGCTGCTCGAAGATAACTCGCCTGCTCCTCTACTCCCAGAGAACGCCGTTTACCACACAGTTCTGGGCGCCATCGCAGGCGATGTGGCAGCCGTCATCGTGGACGGCAAGGTAGTAGTACGCCATGGTGAGGCCCAACTAGTGGATGAGGAAGAGTTGAGACTCCGCGCGATGGACACGATACGAAAGATATGGAAGGGACAGTAGGCATCAAGCGTCCAGGGAGATATGCAGCATGAGCGGAAGGACACGAGCTACACGACTTTCTCCAGCCGAGAGAGTTGGAAGCTTCGACGAGATAGAAAAGACCCTCACCCCCGTACAAGCCACCATCGAGGCCTCGCGGTGCTTGATGTGCGAAGATCCGCCCTGCAACAAGGGATGTCCCGCAAGCATAGACATCCGGAGCTTCATCCGCAAGATCAGATTCAACAACCTGTGGGGCGGGGTCCGCGTTCTCAGGGAGGCAAACATCTTGTCGGGTGTCTGCGGCAGGGTCTGCCCTACTGATGCCTTGTGCGAGGAGCAATGTCGCAGCACCGTCCTCACGGAACCGATAAACATCGGCGCCTTACAGAGGTTTCTCACCGATTATGAATGGGCCCGAGGGGCCAGGGAATGGATCCCGCCAGAGAAGCGCTCCGAGAAGGTTGCTGTCATTGGTAGCGGGCCGGCAGGTCTTGCTGCTGCCAGGGATTTGGCCGCCCTTGGCTATAGGGTGACCATCTTCGAGGCTTCTTCTCAGCTCGGTGGGGCCATGACGACTGCTATTCCCTCCTTCAAAGTCCCTCAAGATGTAGTCGATTCCGAGACCGATCTCGTTAGAGAGACGGGGGTCGAGTTCAAGCTCAACTCCCCGTTGAGCGACGACATGACCATCGACGCTCTCTTCCAGTCCGGGTATGACGCAGTCTTCATCGCGGTAGGCTTGCAGGCGCCCTACACCCTCGGCATCGAGGGTGAAAACCTCGCCGGAGTCTATACAGCACTGGATCTTCTCAAGCAGGCCAACGGCTGGAAGCTCTCCCGCGCGATAACCGTGGGCAAGAGCGTCGTGGTCATCGGCGGTGGCAGCGTGGCCATGACCGCTGCCTGCTCCACCCTGCGCATGGGATCTGAGAGGACAACCGTCGTCTGTCTGGAAGCTCCCGAGGAGATGCCGGCTTTCTCCGAGGATATCGAACTTGCCTGGGAGGAGGGTGTCCAGTTCGTCACCCGAGCCAGGCCGGTCAGGATGCTAAGTGATGGCCAAGACCACGTTTCGGGCATCGAAGGAGTGCACATCGAGTGGAAAGAGCCCAGCAAGTTCGTGCCCGAAAACGCTATGGATATCGAGAACTCGTCCTTCGCACTACCCTGCGACACACTGATTGTGGCTATCGGACAACGCCCAGATGAAAACGCCATCAAGCAGTTCGAGGGGCTCGAGACCAATGTCAGGGGCTATCTGCTCGTGGACGAAGACACACTAATGACCTCTCGTCCCGGAGTCTTCGCCGGTGGAGATATCCTGCACAACCCCATTTCCAGGACTGTGGTTCAGGCAGTCGCTTATGGCAAGCAAGCGGCGCAATCGATCCATGAGTACCTGAATCGAGCGCAGTAGAAGAGGTGATAGCTACGATGTATCGGGAACCGCAAGTCGACCTGTCAGTTGACTACTGTGGCCTTCGATTCGAGAACCCCTTCGTCCTTTCATCCGCGCCACCCACAGACAGCTACGAGATGGTGAGATCAGCTTTCGAGATGGGCTGGGCGGGTGCCATCATGAAGACCACTTCGGTCGAGAGTTACCAGGTGGACATCACTTATCCCATCATGACCAGCATGGGCTGGGAGGAGAAGAAAGCGATAGCCCTGGGGAACATCGACAACATCTCCGAACACCACATGGACGTGATGGAAGAAGCAGTCAGGAAGCTGAAGGACGAATTCCCGGGCAGGATACTGGGCCTCAGTCTGTGGGGCACCACGAACAAGGACCATTGGGAGCAATTGACCAAGCGTTCTGTAGACGTCGGGGCAGACCTGGTGGAGGTCAGCATGTCCTGCCCTACAGATTCACCTTTCGCCAAGTCTTCGCTGATGGTTGGGCAAGTCCCCGATGACGTGAAGCGAATCATGGGCTGGATCAAGAAGCACAGCGGAGAAATGCCCGTAGTGGCCAAGTTGACCTCTCAGGTAACCGACATCACGGAGATAGTGGAGGCTGCTGAGGAGGCTGGAGCCGACGGAATCTGCGCCAGCGACACTGTGCATGGGTTGCTAGGTATTGACCTGGATACGTTCGTCCCCCATCCCAATATCAACGGCAAGTCCACCTTCTGCGGAGTCAGCGGACCCGTGCTGAAGCCCATCACTCTCCGTACCCTGGCCACCATCGCCAAAGCGTCCGACATCCCCCTGGCGGCTAGCGGCGGGGCCACAACTTGGGCAGACGCCGCTGAGTTCATGCTCGTCGGAGCATCCACCGTCCAGTTCTGCACCGCCGTGATGCACTACGGCTATGACATCATCGAGGATTTGAACGAAGGCCTGGCTCACTACCTGGAGGAGAAGGGCTTGGGCGCGGCAAGCGACTTGATCAGCAAGGCGTTGCCGAACATAGTTCCCCACAGTGACCTTCTCATCAAGAAGGACGTTGTGGCTAGGGTCGACGAGGCTGAGTGCACCAAGTGTGGCATGTGCTACTATGCCTGTCGCGACGGAGCTCACCAGGCGTACGAACTGGCGGAAGATGGCCTGCCCCAACCGGATGCCGAGAAGTGCTACGGGTGCGGCTTGTGCGTGGAGATTTGTCCTGTGGAGTGCATCTCTCTCGTGCCTCGAACGCAGGAACCAGGCGGATGACAGTCACCCTTTCGGAGAGTGGCCATGGATGAGATCGAGCTGAGTCTCACCGTCAATCGAGAATCGATGGTTGTGCAGGTTCCGCCAGATATGACCCTCTTGATCTTCTTGCGAAACAGGCTGGGGCTGAACGGAGCCAAGAACGGCTGCTCAGAGGGGACCTGCGGCGCCTGCACCGTGCTTGTCGACGGGAAACCGGAGCGTTCCTGCCGTAAGACGATGGGCACCCTGGACGGCGCGTCGATTACCACCGTTGAAGAGTTGACCATCGATGGAAAGCCTCACCCTCTACAGGAGGCGTTCGCTCGCCATGGCGCGCCCCAGTGCGGATTCTGCACTCCGGGGATGATACTCACTGCCAAGGCACTACTGGATGAAAACCCCAAGCCTTCCCGTGAGGAGATGAAGAAAACCCTCAATCCTGTTCTGTGCAGATGTGGGTCATACCCGGCCATCTTTCGAGCCATAGAAGAAGTCACCAGCGTGACAGCGGGCAAGGAGGTCGCCCGTCCTGCCGAAGTGGGGGCTGCCGTTGGCGCCTCGGTACAGAAGAAGGATGTCATGGACAAGGCACTGGGTACCCTCCAGTATGGGGACGATATGACTCCCAAGGATGTACTCTGCGGCAAAGTCCTGTGGAGCGCTTACCCCCACGCGGAGATACTGAGCGTTGATACCAGCGAAGCCGAACAGATGCCAGGCGTACACGCCGTGCTCACGGCCGAGGATGTGCCCGGGGACAATGTCTATGGCCCAATGGTCCGTGACGCCCAGGTGATGGCGCTGAGCAAGGTCCGCTTCATAGGCGAGCCCGTCGCCGTCGTCTTCGCCGAGACTCAGGAACAGGCTGAAGCAGCTAGGGATGCGTGCAAGGTTGAGTATCGGCCTCTGGAGGGCGTATTCACACCGCAGCGCGCGCTCGATCGCGCAGCGCCCCGGGTTCATCCCGATGGCAATATCCACCACATGGCTAAGGTAAGGAAGGGCGATGTGCAAAGAGGCTTTGCCGGGGCTGACGTGGTGGTGGAAGGCACCTATTCCACACCGTTCATCGAGCACGCCTACTTGGAGCCAGAGGCCGGCTTGGCCGAGCCCTCGCAAGATGGCGGCGTCAAGGTCATGATGAACACCCAATACCCCTTTGGCGACCAGCGTCAGATAGCGGATGCCTTGGGAATAGATGCGGCGAAGGTGCACGTGGTCCAGATACCTGGAGGGGGAGCATTCGGAGCCAAGAACGACATCACTCTCCAGATCATGCTGGCTATGGGTGCGCTCGCCACCGGTCGACCCGTGAAGATGGTCTTGACCCGTGGTGAATCGCTAAGAATGCACGTCAAGAAGCACGCCTTCACCATGCGCTACAAGACAGGTGCGACCAAGGAGGGAAGGCTGTTGGCCGTGCAAGCAGACCTCTTGGTGGACACGGGAGCGTATGGTTCGTGGGGCATCGAGGTCACAGAACAAGCGACCATCTTCTCCACTGGTCCCTATGACGTTCCCAACGTCAGCGTTGATGCTACGGCCGTCTATACAAACAACATCCCATGCGGTGCGATGCGCGGCTTCGGCATCAATCAGGTGACCTTCGCCATGGAGGCTCAACTGGACCTCCTTGCCGAGAAGCTGGCAGTGGATCCTTTCACCATCAGACGCATCAACGCCATGAGACCTGGCTCCGGCACAAGCACCGGCCAGATCCTGGGACCCAGCGTCGGATTGCTGGAAACCCTCAGCGAGGTAGAGAAAGGCGTCTCGGCGTTGCCGCCTGTTGATGCGAGCGCCCGGAAGATAGGTATCGGCGTGGCCTGCTGTTTCAAGAACGTCGGCCTTGGACTGGGGGCGGAGGACGTCGGCCGGGCCACTGTGGACCTGACACCAGATGGGAAACTGCTGGTGAGGATAGCCGCTTGCGAGGTCGGGCAGGGTTCCACGACTGTGGCGGCCCAAATGGCTGCCCAGGTTCTGGACGTTCCTTATGACGCGGTGGAGGTTCATTACGGGGATACGGGCGGGCCTCTCGATACCGGCCCCACGTGTGCTTCGCGGACGACTTTCGTCGCCGGCAACGCCGTGGTTCGAGCGAGCGAGCGTCTCAAAGATCTCCTGCTGGACTATGTCTCCGAGGAGTATGAAGTCCCGTACGATAGTGTGCGATTCAGTGGAGGCGCATTCGTTGATACCAGAACCAACGATGAACTAATCACCTTGGCCGGACTTGCCAAGGCAGCTGAGGAGCGCCATCAGGTCTTCAGTGGTGACGGTGAGTACGTGGTGGCCAAGACCTACACCACCCAAGATGCCAAGGAGGGCGCAAAGCCCGACGACTACATCAACTACGTCACCTTTGGCTTCGGTACGCAGGCAGCTCGCGTCGCAGTCGACGAGAAGACCGGTACCGTTGAGGTCTTGGATGTCGTCGCTTGCCATGATGTCGGTAAGGCAATCAATCCCCAGAATGTGCGCCTCCAGATAGAAGGTAGCGTCATCATGGGCATGGGCTACGCTCTCTCGGAGGAGTTCAAGATGGAGGGAGGCTGGAACGCCACCGACACCCTGAGCAAGTGTGGCGTTCCCAGAGCCAGGCAGACGCCAAACATCGTCTCCTCTGTGGTTGAGGTGAACGACCCTGGCGGCCCCTTCGGAGCCAAAGGGCTGGGAGAGATAGCTTCCCTGCCCACTGCACCAGCCATCATCAACGCCATCTATGACGCGGCCGGGGTGCGCATCAATGACCTGCCTGCACGGAGGCCGCGAGTCCTATCAGCCCTGGCAGCACGCGGGAGCGGCCAAGCGAGGTAGAGCGTGTCGATCACCAATTACGAAGCGCTCATCGGCCGAGGACCAAGAAAGGTAAGAGAGGCATGAGTCCAGTAGACACAAAGGTCAAGATAGGTGATCTGGAACTGGAGAACCCCTTCCTTGTGGGAGCGGGCCCACCTGGCATCAGCGGGACCTCTCTGAAGCGCTTTGCGTCAACCAGGCCAGGCGCGGTGGTCACCAAGTCCATCGGGGTCAAACCATCTGCGGGACAGAAGCTCAGCCTTGCGTGCAGTGCGCTAAGCGAAGATTCGCTGGTCCTGACCGACCCCTGGTCCTTTAAGTCGTTCGAAGAGTGGATAGAGAAGGAGATACCCATCGCCAAGGAAGGCGGCGTCCCCGTGATCATCAGCCTGCAGGCCGTCACCGATACGCCTGGCGATGACATCAAGCGCATGGCCGGTCGCGCACAGGAGGCAGGCGTAGCAGCCATCGAGCTCTCTGCCTTTGGGTCCAGCCCCAACGTGGTGACGGGTGAAGGAATCGGAGCGGTCCAAGATCCTAGGCGGACCTACACTGTCGCGAAGGCTGCCAAGGAGACGGTCAGCATCCCGGTTATCGTGAAGCTATTGCCGGAACCCTCGAACCTGGTGGACCTGGTGAAAGCAGCGGAGGATGCCGGAGCAGACGCCATCGCCTCCAGGGATACCATGTTCCCTGCTATCAGCTTCGACATCTACACCAAAGAGCCCGCCCTGGCCCGCAATATCGGCACCTGGATGCCAGAACTGTCCGGCAGATCTATCAAAGAAGTCGCGCTAGGTTACGTGGTGGAGATCTTCAGGCGCACAGAGCTGCCCGTCATTGGACTGGGTGGGGTGGCAAGATGGCAGGACGCCGTGGAAATGGTCATCGCCGGAGCCACGGGTATCGGAGTGTGCACGGCTGCGATGACCCACGGTCCAGATATCTTCACGGAACTCCAAGAAGGATTGGAGGCATACCTGCGCGACGAAAATGTGACCCTGGACGAGCTGCGAGGGACCGGCTTGCAGGGGATGGAGAGAGTCAACGAACTAGGACTGGCTGACTTCGTGGTCGAGATCGACAGCGACGAGTGCACTGCCTGCGGGACGTGCGCTCTCATCTGCCCTGTGCAGGCGCCAGAGGAGAGGGACGATGTTTACTGGATCGATCCCTCTATCTGCGTGAGATGTGGCTTCTGCACGCACTACTGTCCTGTGAGTTGCATAGAGATCAGCCGGTAGGATCGAACCAACAGGGGGAACGTCGTGGGAGAAGTCAAGATCGCAGTCGTCCAGGCCAGGTCATATTTGCGTTACGCCGCCGGCCGCGTTTTGGACGACCCCACCGCCCCTGAGGAGAAGAACCTTGCGCTGGCCCTTGGGTATGTAGAGGAAGCTGCTGGACAGGGGGCACAGCTGGTTGCCTTCCCAGAGCTATACCCAGGCCCATCACCTGGATCTGATGCCCTGAAATACGAGCTCGTCGTTGAAACCCTCCGCCACAAGGCACAGGAAACGGAGGTCTACGTGCTCTTTGGGGGAGCCAAAGAGGTAGGCAACGGCTTCTTCAACCTCTACCAC